>DATFXR010000674.1:0-14764 GCA_035315685.1 Vicinamibacterales bacterium
CTGGATGACCACGGTGAGAAACGTCCGCAGCTTGCAACGCGATCGAAACTTTCGCAGCACCGCGTAGTCGTCGTTGATGAGGCGCAGGTGCACCTCGGCGGCGAAATCGTCCGCATCAACCGGCGAGAGCTGATGCCGTCGTGCGACAGAGGCAATCAGCCGCTGGATCGTGGGCAGCTCCGCGAGAAAGAGCCGCTCCCATCGATCACGCGACGGGCCACGGTTTGCGGCGCCCTGATTCGGGGTGGCGCGGTTCGGACGGCGGACCAACGCTACGGGCGCGGCGACGACGCCGGTAACAGGGCCCCTTACGACGTGAGCCGGTTGCTGCATGGTGGTCATCCTGCTGCGGACGAAACGAGACGACAGCGGCTTTCGAGCGCGGCGTCTGCCGGCGTGCGCCTCAGAGCGCACCGACTCCTGCAGAGTAGAGAATCGACAGCGGCCGCTCAGTGTTCGCCGTCACTCGAACGATGTGATCGGGATCACAAGCTTTCCGTGCAGCCACGGAACTTTGCTGCGTCAATCGACGTCGCGCCCGGTTCGTCTTCGCGGGCGGCCTGGAAAAGCTCCGCTTCCGTCCGTCTCGAGGGAGCGGAGGCCACATGGCGCTCGAGATTCTGGTGGCGCTGCTGCTCTCTGGAGCCGGCACGCCGTCCACTGCCGTCGTTCCTGACCGGCCGTTTTCCATTCGAATCGTCGACGACCAGGATCTCGTGCCGCTGGCCGGGCGTGGCAGGATGCGCACCGAGGTGAACCGCATCTGGTCGCAGTACGGCGTCGACGTGCGCTGGAGCACACGTGTCTCGAGAGAGACGCCGTCGGAACAGATGACGGTGCTGCTGCAGGGAACTCGCGAAGGCTGGCCGCTTGGTCGCGTCGAGCGGGTCGGCGATCTGCTTCGCCGTCAGATCGTCGTCTCGGACGGCGCGCTCAGAGGGCTTCTTGATGGCGTCGGCGTCGACCGGGACAACCCCTTATGGGTCGGTTTGTACGCCCGGATGTTCGGCCGTGTGGTGAGTCACGAACTGGGACATCTGCTGCTCAATTCCGTGGCGCACAGCGCGACCGGCCTGATGCGCACCCGATTCGTCATCAGCGACGTGAAAGCAACCGACGATCGTTTTGCCTTGACCGCAACTGAAGTCGAACGGCTTCGGGTGATGATGATGACGTCGACGACGTGGGCGATGAACGATCGACACCATTGAGGCGCAACCGCGCCGGTCCGTCTACGCGTCACGGCAGTGGCGCCACGCAGCGGCTACCAGGCCAGCGGCGCCGGCGGATCCGACACCGACTGGAACCGCACGACGACGACACTGTCGCGATCGCGGCGGCTGGCGATCGGCACGAGGCCCGCGCTCAGCAGCGAGTGGATGTCGCGCTCGGTGAGCTGACGCTCGGCGCACGGCTGCATGTCGTGCTCGCCGTCGCGAACGAACGTATAGACCGGCAGGCCGCCAATCTCGCGCTCGTCTCCCGGCTCCATGTTCCAGCCGCGAGCCGTGAACGCCTTGCCGATGAGGAGTGCCATCGCCAGCGACGCACTCGCCCACAGCAGCTCGCCAGTCTCTGGAGCACCCACGACTTCTTCGAAGTCGAACGTCTCGATCGGATCGGTGCGTTCTCCGTACGGCAGTCGAAGCAGCACGCGCGGTGCGGCCAGTCCGATCCAGCGCGCCGCTTCGGTGCGGCGGAGCGCGTGCCACGGTCCCTGCGTCTGCGCGGAGTCGGACGCCAGCGCGAGATCGGCGTCGCCGAGCAGCGGCCCGCCCGCCTTCGACGCGATCAGACCGAGCGCGGCGAGCAGCGCTACGTCGGCGGTCGACGGACCGAACTGGAAAAGGCTGACGAACGCTGACCAGCTGTCCCCATCTGGCAGACGGTCGACCAGCGCCCGATACACGCCGGTCTCAGTCAGCTTGCCTCGTGATGCGACGAGGTCTGCGAGCAGCTCCTCGCGAGTGACGTCGAAGACGTGCAGTTGCAGGTTCTCGTCGAGCTCCAGTTCAGAGATCAGCCACCGAACGCCGCGCCAGGCGGCCTCGAGCCGCTGCACCGCCGGGTCGTGCAGCAGCTTGCGCATCTCGTGGGTGATGGCCGCATCGGTCGCCGCTCGATGAGACGCGATGTGCGCTGACGTGTCCTTGACGATATGCGGCGCGACAACGTCGTGGATCAACCCGTCGAAGCCGCTCGGGCGCGGCGGCGGCGCGGTGGCCTCCGATGCGGCCGGCGCACCGAGGAGACGCGACACCTGTTCGTCGCGCTCGGCAGGAGGCATGGCTCGCGTGTCGCGCAGCGCCTTGAACAGGTCGAGTCGCTGGTATAACCGGTCAGGGTGGAAGTCGTCGATCTGTTGAAAGCGGATCTCCGACCCGCCGACCGTCACGCGCGGCTCGAAGCGCCTCAGCACGTCGTCGATGGTGTCTGGGTCCACGCGTCGCGGCGACCGGCTCGCCAGCGGTGTGCGCTCCTCGACGGGCTTTCCGCTGAAGTCGCCGAGAACGAGAAGCCGCATCGGGTCGCTCTCCTGGCGTCGACCGCCGCTGCGACCGAACGTGACGTCGAACTCCAGACGTCCTGGCATCGCTGCTCCTCCCGATACCTCGCGAGCATTCTAGCGTCGGCGCGCTTTGCATATTGCAAAACTTGCCATATTGAACTGCAGCGCATGATTGAATGCGCCGACACGCCGATCTGCCTGCGCGCGACCATCCTTCAGTATTTCGGCGAGCCGGCCGTTCGCGAGCGCTGCGAATCGTGTGGCAACTGCCGGCCTGGCGCCATCGACGCCTGCGAGCGGGAGCTCGTTCGCAAGATTCTCCGAGGCATCGCGGACGCTGGCGAGCGTTACGGACGGAACCGCATCATCGCGATGCTGACGGGCAAGGTCGGCGACCTGCCGCCGTCGCTGACGAAGGCTTCGACGGTGGGTGCGCTGCGCCATGAAGCGCCGGACACGCTTCGCGACTGGATCCAGGTGTCGATCGCAGCCGGGCTCGTCGCGGTGTCGCAGGATCAGTATCGAACGCTGCGCCTCACGGAAACAGGGTCGCACGATCGTTCAGGGAGGGGCGCACGATCTACGGTTGACAAGACCAGCGCGACCATCACGATTCTCCGCGGCGCGGCGCTTTCGCCGAGATCGTGCGCACGTGTGCGATGACGATGTGCGAATCCGCGACCCGGAATTCAGAGGTCGCAATTGGTGACGCGCGGTCGAAATTCAGACTGCCAAATTCGCCGTTCCCGTAGTAGCCTTGTGCTCGCGCCCGCCGGCGCAGCCAATCCGTGAATCCTGCGCTCTCGACGCTCGTCGCCTCGGCCGAGCAAGGCGACCACGCGGCCGCCGACCAACTGTTCACCGCCTTGTACGACGAGCTGCATCGCATGGCGCGGCGCGAGCTCGCGAAACGCGGCGCCGGCGTCACCATCGGTGCGACCACGCTCCTGCACGAGGCGTACCTGGACATCTCGGATCGCGATCGCGCCGCCTTCCCCGATCGCAGCCGGTTCATGGCCTACGCCTCGCGCGTGATGCGCGGCTTGATCATCGACTATGCACGAGAGCGTCAGGCGCAGAAGCGTGGCGGACAGTTCGAGATCACGTCGATTGCAACCGATGTCGCCGAGGCGGCGGCAGCAGACGCGGGGCAGCTGACCCGGCTGAGCGATGCTCTGGACGAGCTGGAATCGGTCGACGCGCGCCTCGCCCGGATCGTCGACTTGAAGTTCTTCTGCGGGTTCTCGTTCGCCGAGATCGGCGGCATGCTCGGCGTGTCGGAGCGGACGGTGCAGCGCGACTGGGAAAAGGCACGCATCTACCTCCATCGCGTCCTCCGCGAGGACATGCCCGTCGTGTGATGTCACCTTTCGCGCGATGCCTCTGATCTGCGTGAGCGGGATTCGCGCGGAACGAGCGTATGACTGTAATCGACCACCAGCTCTGGCTGCGTGCCAGTCGTCACCTCGATCGCGCGCTGGAACTGCCGCCGGGCGAGCGCGAGCGGTGGCTGGCGGCGCTGCGCGCCGAGGACCCGCGGGCGGCGGCTGACGTCGAAGCGCTGCTCGCCGAGCACCGCGTCCTGAGCGACGAGGGCTTCCTCGATTCCGCAGCGTCGATCGTCGCGCCCGAGCCGGCGCTCGCCGGCGTCTCGATTGGCGCGTACCGGCTGGTGTCGCCGATCGGCCATGGCGGCATGGGCAGCGTGTGGCTGGCCGAGCGCAGCGACGGCCGCTTCGAGGGCAAGGCGGCGGTCAAGCTGCTCAATGCGGCGCTGGTCGGACGGGCCGAGGAGCGCTTCAAGCGCGAGGGCACGATCCTCGCGCGGCTCACGCATCCACACATCGGCCGGCTCCTCGACGCGGGAGTGACCAGCACCGGGCAGCCGTACCTCGTTCTCGAGCACATCGAAGGCCGGCAGATCGATCGCTTCTGCGATGAAGAACGCCTGGGCGTCGACGATCGCATCCGGCTGTTCCTCGACGTGCAGGCCGCGGTCGCCCACGCCCACGCCAACCTGATCGTGCATCGCGATCTGAAACCGTCGAACGTGCTGGTGGCCGCGAACGGCCAGGTGAAGCTGCTCGATTTCGGGATCGCGAAGCTGCTCGACGTCGGCCCTGACCACGAGGAGGCGCGCGACGCCGCGCCGACGCTGCTCACGCGGGTCGGCGACCATGCGCTGACGCCAAAATATGCGGCGCCCGAGCAGGTGACCGGCGGCCGGATTACCACGGCGACCGACGTGTATGCGCTCGGCGTCCTCCTGTTCGAGCTGCTGACCGGACGTCACCCGACTGCGGTTGCCGCGCAGTCGCCGGCGGAGTTCGTCAAGGCAGTCACCGACACCGAACCGACCCGCCTGTCGGCAGCCGTGCAGGACGCGGTCGACCCGGCGCGTGGCGCCGCGCTGGCGGTGCAACGCAGCACCACGCCGGATCGACTGCGCCGCATGTTGCGCGGCGATCTCGACACCATCGTCGCCAAGGCGTTGAAGAAGGATCCCGCTGAACGCTACGCGTCGGTGGCGGAATTCGCCGACGACCTGCGGCGATTCCTCGAGCACGAGCCGATCACGGCGCGTCCCGATGCGCTGGGGTATCGCGCCGCCAAATTCGTCAGGCGCCATCGCCGCATCCTCACCGCCGTCGTCGCCGTCGGCGCGATGGTGATCGGGCTGATCGCGTTCTACACCGAGCGCCTTACCGCCGAGCGCGACCGGGCCAGGCTCGAGGCTGCGAAGGCCTCGAAGATCAGCGAGCTGCTCACCGGACTCCTCACCGGCGCCGACCCTTACCGTACGCCCGATGCGAAGGAGCCGACCGTCCAGAACCTGCTCGACATCGGCGCGGAACGTGTCGCCCGCGAGCTCGTCGATCAACCCGAGCTCCAGGCGGAGATGTTCACCGTGATCGGCCGCACCTATCAGCGGATGGCCCACAGGGCGAAGGCGTTGCCGCTCCTGGAGCAGGCGCTCGCGATTGGCCGTCGCACCTGGGGCTCCGAGCACGTGCGCGTCGCGCAGAGCCTCAACGATCTGGGCGTCCTGCACCGCGAAGAGGGACGCCTCGCTGCTGCTGAACCGCTGCTCACCGAGAGCCTGGCGATTCGCCGCAAGCTGCTCGGATCGATGGACAAAGACGTCGCCGTGACGCTCGTCGAGCTGGCCCGGCTGCTGCAGGACCGCGGACGCGACGGCGAAGCCGAGCCGCTCGCTCGCGAGGCGCTGGCGATCCGCAAGCAGGTGTTCGGCGACGAACATCGGGAGACGGCAACCAGCAAGAACGAGCTCGGTCTGCTGCTCCTGCGGCGCGGCGATATCGCGGGCGCCGAGCCGTTGTTTCGGGAGAACCTGGCGACGAACCAGCGGCTGCTCGGGTCCGGGCATCCGAATACCGCCGCGGCGATGGGCAATCTGGCGTTGGCGCTGAACGCGAAGGGCGAGCTCCAGGCCGCCGAAGCGCTGGTGCGGGAGGCGCTCGAAATCGATCGGCGCGTATTCGGCGCCTCGAACCCGGAGTACGCGCAGACACTCAACAACCTGGCCGGCCCTGTCGAGCTGCAGGGGCGGTTACAGGAAGCGCAGGCGCTCATCGAGGAGTGCCTCACGATCGTCGGGCCAAGCCTGCCGCGGGAGCATCCGCGCGTGCTCGTCTACAGAGTGAACCTCGCACGCGTGCGCATCGCACGCGGCGACGGCGCGGCGGTCATCGCGTCGCTGCGCGAGGTGTTGAGCACGCGTCAGCGCCTCTTTCCAGCCGACGCGTGGCGAATCGCGCAGGCGCAAAGCCTGCTCGGCGCGGCGTTGATGGCGGCGTCGCAGCATGCCGAAGCCGAACCGCTGATGCTTGCGGCCGACAGAGTGATTCAGCCGATTCCTGGACCGCAGGCGCGCGAACGTGCGGCCAATCGCGCGCGTCTCGCAGCGCTCTACGTCGCCGCCGGCCGCCCTGAGCAGGCTGCCGCGTACCGCTGATCTGCCACGCGACGGATCACGTGTCGTCTTCGGCGCTCCGTTTCCGATTTGCTGAATGGCGGGCAATCTCGTCCGCCATGTCGAAGATGAGGAACCGATGCGCGTCAGTCACTCCGGGAGCCAGCGCTTCCGTACGTCCGCCGTTTCGATGATTGCTGTCGCGATCGCATGGGCCCTTTCATCCGGTGCGAGCGCTGAGACCGGCGGGCTTTACGACGCCGGACCGCGAGTGCCCGCGAATATCGACGTGCCCGCCGGATACGTGCTGTTTTTCAAGGCACGCGCCACGGGGACTCAGAACTACGTCTGTCTCCCGGCGGCTTCCGGCGCGTCGTGGAAGTTCATCGCACCGCAGGCGACGCTGTTCGATACGTTCAAGGGACAGATTCCGCTGCAGCTGACGACGCACTTTCTCAGTGCCAACCCGACTGAGAACGGTCTTCCTCGGCCGACGTGGCAGCACTCGTTCGACAGCAGCCGCGTGTGGGGCAGAGCGATCGCGTTGTCAACGGACGTGAACTTCGTCGAACCAGGTGCAATTCCCTGGCTGCTGCTCGAGGCAGTCGGCGTCACCGCCGGTCCTGGCGGCGGATTGTTCCTGACACAGACGGCATTCCTTCAGCGTCTCAACACGTCCGGCGGCGTCGCGCCGGCGACCGGGTGCAGTCAATCGACCGACGTCGGCGCGCTCGCCCTCGTACCCTACACTGCCGACTACTTTTTCTATCGAGCGCGTCACGACAAGTAGAGCGGCGGGAAAGCAACCGCAGAGCGCGCAGAGACCGCAGAGTGTCTTTCTTTTGAAAACAGATCTCTGCGAACTCTGCGTTTTCTGCGGTTGCTTTTCCTTCACTCAATCACGATGTCGAGCTCGCGGACCCGCTCGGGTTCGACGATGATCTCGATGGCGGCGACTTTTCCGTCGACGATCGTGAACCTGAACGCCGCACGCGGCTGACCGCCCGGCGCCCATACCGCGCCTGCCGCGCCGTCGATGAGCGCTGCCTGCGCGCCGGTCGCACGACCCGAGAACGCGTGCGCGACAGCCGCGGCGCCGTGCATCTCCGCCGCGAGCACCGGCGCGCCGTGGGCCTGCCGCCCTGCGCTCGCGAGGACAGCGGCGCGGTCCGCTCGCAGGACGACGTCGGGATCGAGCAACGAGAGGAGTGCGTCGAAATTGCCGCTGCGCGACGCGGTGAGAAATGCCGCGACGACCTCGCGCTGACGGGTGCGATCGGCGTCCGAGAGTTCGGTCGAGCTCTGAACGCGTCGACGGGCGCGGCTGGCAAGCTGTCGCGTGGCCATCTCCGAGCGGCCGACGATCGGCGCGATGTCGGCGAACGCGACGTCGAACATGTCGTGCAGCACGAACGCCACGCGCTCGGCCGGATCCAGCGTGTCGAGCACAAGAAGCATCGCCACACCGACCGCATCAGCCAATAGCGCTTCGTGCTCCGGATTGACGGCTGCGTCGCGATCCTCGACGCCGGCCGGCGCTCCCGTCTCCAGCGGCTCCTCGCGCCGCGACTTCCGCGAACGTAACATGTCCAGGCACACGCGCGCGACGATCGTTGTCATCCAGCCGCCGAGGTTCTCGACGCTTTTCGTGTCCGCGCCGCTGATCCGCAGCCACGCATCCTGCACCGCATCGTCAGCCTCGGGGCGCGAGCCGAGCATTCTGTACGCGACTGCCTGCAGATGACGCCGTTTTTCCTCGAAACGTTCAGCCAGCCAACTATGGTCGTGTTGCATCGGACCCTGTCCTTGTCGTCCTTGTCGCGTTCTCGTACACCAATGACGGACGACAGGCCGCTGATGTGACAGTAGGTCCGACTCTTGCCACTGAGACAGCAACCTGCACACCAGTCCGGCGCTCACGAACGGGCGCCGGCGTTCTGGCAAACGCGCGTATGTCGCCAAGTCATTGACTCAGCAGGGCCAGACCTGGACGGCGCGCGGTGCAGGCTCGCACCAATGACCAAGCCGATCGGCAAGCCCGATTACAGAGTTCGGCGACCGACCGACAAGTCTGCACGCGGCGGTGTGCACGCCGGCAACGCGGCGGTGGTCGAGTTCCTGCAATTGCTCGGGCGGGCGGTGCGCCAGTTTCACACCTATCCGGCCGCGAGCCCGCTCTGCGCCGACGCGATCGACGCCTGCCATCGCGCGTTCACCGCCCTGGACATCGATCATTCACTGAATTTCCGCGTCACGCCTCAGGCAATCGTGCTCGGCGACGACGAGATCAACGGCGACCCGGTGATCGAGCAAGAGCTTGCACGCCCGCTCCACTACGCACGCGTCGCGTCGATCGAGATCGAACACAGCGTGTCGACGCGCGACTGGCTGCACTTCTGCGCCACGGTCGCGGCGGCGCCGCGCGCATCCGGGCGTGCCGCGAGCCTGGCCGAGCTGCTGCTCGACGCTGGCGTCGCAGCAATCGTGCCGCGCGTGACGCCCCGTCCGGAAGTGCTGGAGCTCGGCGCCCCGCCGGCCGCCGTGCGCACGTTGATCGAGCGCGAACGCGTGCGTCAAGCCGCGGCGTCACCGACCGGACCGTCGCAGCACCTGTATCCACCCGACAAGGGATGGGTGCGCATCGATCCCGCGTCGGCCGACGGCGCGTTCTCGTTGACCGATCTCACGGTGCTCGTCAACGAACCGGCCGAGCTCGCCGGAATCCTCGCGCGGCTGATCGACGACGGCGACGGCGCGGGCGGCGCGGCGCTCCAGCAGCGCTACGACGACGTGGTGATGTTGATCGGCGCAGTCGATCCGCGGCTCGCGCGCGTGTTGTTCGCGAAGCTCGCGCGTGCGGTTCTCTGCCTCGATGTGGACACCCGGCGTGGCCTGCTGCGCAGCGCCATCCTGCCGAGCCTGCTCGACGGCCGTGTCGCCGGGGAAGCGGTGCTCGGCGAGTTTCCCGACGTCGATCTCGCCGACGCGCTTTCTCTGCTGCTCGATCTCGAGGCGGCGGCGCCGGAACTGCTGCCGGTGGCGCTCGATCGGCTGCGGCTGCCTGCAGAGCGACGGGCTGCGCTGGCGCCGCTGATCGCCGCGAAGATCGAAGGACGCGGCACCGAGTCGAAGCCCGATCAGCCGGCGTCGACTTCGTTCGACGAGCAGGCGCGCGCGCTCACGCGCCTCGAACCGGGCGTCGCCAGAAACCTCGCGGAGTTCTCCGCATTCGATCTGTCGATCAACGAATCGACGGCGACCGCGCTGGCGGGAGTCCGCGACGCCGTCGCCAGCGTCGATGGCATGGACGCGCAGCTGGCGTGCGCGGTGAGCCTGGCGCGCATCGAGGCGAATCCCGTCGTCGTGTCTGCGGTGATCGGCCGCGCGGTGCCGCAGCTGCGCCTGCTCGTCCGATTGCAACGCTGGCAGGACCTGACGCGCTGGGTGGCGCGCATCGCCGACATCGAGGCCCACGTGGACGCGGTCCGGCCCGATGCGGCGCGGGCGCTGCGCGAGGCAATCGCGCTGTTCTGCGACCGCGCACTCATTGTCGATCTCGCGCAACTGTGCGGCAGCGAGGCTGGACGGAGCTATGCGTCGGCGATCGCCGAGTCGCTCAACGCGGCCCTCGCGATCGCCTGGCTCGCGGCCGTGGACGACGCGGCGGATCGCGCGCGCGTCCGGCCGCTGGCTGGCGTGATTTGTCAGACCGCCCGCCGCGCGGCGTCCGCGGTCGTCGCCCGGCTGCCGCTGCTCGGTCCCGACGCGATGCGCAGTGCGCTGATGGTGCTCGGATTCGCGGGCGCCGGCTACGAGAAGGCCATCGCCGATCACGTCAGCCCCGACGACGAACGGACGACGCGAGAGGCGCTCCGCGCGCTGGCGCGCGCCGGGACGGAGAAAGCGGCGGCGCTGATCGTCCGCCGCCTCGAGGAGGGGCCGGCGGTCGTGCAGCCGGCGGCGGAAGAAGCGCTATGGCGCCTGCCGGCGCCGACCGCGCTCGCCAGGACGCGCGAGCTGCTGGGCCGGCGTGACTTCGTGACCCGCCATCCGCACTCGGCGGCGCGGCTGCTCGAACGCGCGGCGCAGAGCGGCGATGATCGATTCGATCCGGTTCTCGAGCAGCTGTCGACGCTGCGATTTCATTTCTGGAGCCCTGCCCTCAAACGCGTCGGCACCAAGGCGCGCAATCTGCTGCAATGACCGAACGAAGCGCCGCCGCGCTCGCCGATCCGGATCGGATCCTCAAGGGGTTTGCCGCGCTCGTCACCCTGACCGGCATGTACCCGTCGGGCCACCCGCTCGTCGCGGAGAAGCTTCGCGACGTCCACGACGGGCTGCAGCACCACTTGAAGGACAACGGGTCGGTGCATCTCGACGTGATTCGCGGCGTGCTGCACGTGAACGGAGTGCCATCACAGACGCGGAGCGAGGGCTACGGCGTCGGCATCGACAGCCTGCACGTCGACGCGGGAGTACGGATCGAAGAGCTCGCCGCCGTCGCCGAATTCCTCAGTCACTCGAAGATCGATCCCGGCGGCGAGCCGGTGCGCGCGCTGCTGACGCGGCGCGGCGTGGAGCACGTGTCGCTGGGCCGGCTGGTGCCGCTCGACACGCGCTGGCGGTCGCGCCAGTGGCCGGATCGGCCCGAGCACGCGCTCGATCCAGACTATGAAGAATCGCTGGCGCTCGCCGAACGCGCGTTCGAACAGCTGGCGACCGAGCGCATCCTCGACGTGCGCGCCGTCGCCGACCTGGTGCGGCTGCTGATGTTCCGTGTGGTCGCCAGCCATGCGGCGCTGGCGCAGATTCTCACCGTCAAGCAATACGAAAACCTCACCTACATCCATTCGGTGAACGTCGCCGTGCTCAGCCTCCTGATCGGACGTCAGCTCGGTCTCGACGATCAGACGCTGCCGGTGCTGGTCGAGGCCGCGGTGCTTCACGACGTCGGCAAGACGCGCATTCCGCTCGACCTGGTGAAGAAGCCGGGCGCGCTCGACAAGCGGGAACGCAAGATGATGGAGGCGCATCCGGTGCTCGGCGCCGAGATCCTGATGCAGGCCGACGGCCTCCGTCCGGCGACCGCGCTCGTCGCGCTCGAACATCATCGGACGGTGCTCGGCGGCGGGTATCCCGATATCGGCGAAGGCGTCGTGCCGCACGTGCTGAGCCAGATCGTGTCGGTCGCCGACATTTACGAAGCGGTCACCGGCGCGCGCTCGTATCAGGTACCGACACCGCCGGAGCGCGCCTGCCTGCTGCTCGCGCGGCTGGCCGGCACGAAGCTGAACGCCGCGCTCGTCAAGGCGTTCGTGAATGCGATCAGCTTCTTCCCGATCGGCTCGCTCGTCCGCACGAGCCGCGACGAGCTCGCGATCGTGATCCGCACGAATCCCAACGATCCCTTGCATCCGATCCTGCAGCTCGTCGACGAAGCCGTGCGATCCGCGCTCGGAGAAGTCGACACGGCGCAGCGAGACGCTGACGGCGCCTACCAACGGCATATCGTCGAGACGGTCGTGCCGGCGGGAAGTGCGCCCGACGTCAGGCCGTTCGTGACGGCCGCGTGACGCTACGTGCCGGGCTGTGCGAAGTCGACGTGCAGTTGATAGGGAGCGACGCCGATGCTGACGGTGAAACGACGTTCGCCACCGGCCGCGCGCCGGACGACGATCTCATGCGTGCCGAGCGCCACGGCGACGCCGGTCAGCGGTGCATCGCCGACGCGCGTGCCGTCGATCCAGACTTCGGCTGGCTCGGTCGCGGTCACGGTGAGCTTCGACGGTTCAGGCGTCAGGCGGATCGGTGTCCCCTCGCCTGGCTTCACGTCGACCGGTCGCGACTCGTCGTATCCGAGCGACTTGTTCACGAATCGCAGCGTGTGCGCGCCCGGCGGCAGCATGATCTGGCTGCGGTCGTCGGGCCGCAGCACCCGTCCGCCTTCCGCAACCGTGACCTCGAACGGTGAATACACGGCGACCCAGCCCGCGAAGATCGCTTCGTCGAGCGCCACGGTCTTCCCTGCGGCGACGGTGATGGTGCGGCGCACTTCTCCTGCATCCCCGGTCAGCACGACTTCATGCCGCCCCGGGCTCAAGTCGGCGAGCTGCAGCGGTGTCACGCCGCGAGCCTTGCCGTCGACCACGACGCGCACGCCGGAAGGCGTGGACGTCACGCTCAAGGCCCCTGTTGGCTTGCGCACGACCGCGGGTGGTTCGGCGCGCCGCTCCACCACAGCGGGTTCCTCCGACGATCTGGAGTTTGACAGCAAGTCCAGCGCGTACGGCGCGATGGCGACGGCGACAATCACGAGTGCCGCACCAATGCAGAAGGCCCAAACCCATCGCGGCATCGGCGTGCCGGGCGGGCGGGTCGTCGGCCTCCGCGGAGCGACTGCCGGCGGCTGGATGTGCCGGCTCTCTGGTGTCGCCGCGTGCACCGATGCCGACAGCGGTTCGATGACCAGTGGCGGCGGCACGGCGATCTGTACAGGTCGCGCTGGCGGCGGGGCCATGACCGGCGGCTGCGGAACCGGCGCCGCGATGACCGGCGGCGGTTGCGGCCGCGCTGGTTCCATCACCGGCTGCGACGCGGCAGGCGGCACTGGCTGTGATCGGAATTCGAACTCGAATGCGATCGGCTCGCCGCCAGGCGGCGGGTCGGGCAGTTCCAGCGGCTGGTTGGTCCACTTCGCGCGACGGGCGCGCGCCCAGCTCGCGGCAGCTTCCGCCGCAGCGATAAGCTTGTCGTCGTCGTCCGGCTTGGCGGCCACGTCCCCAGAACTATAGTCCCATGCATCCCGCCGAAATGACCGACCATCGTGCAGGCCATTCTCAACGGTCGCCTGAGGCGCTCCGGGAGTACCTGGCCGACACGGCGCAGCGCGAGCTTGACGAGCTGCGAGCCGAGTTCGACGTCCGGCTCGCGGCGCTCGAAACCGCGCTGTCGCGGCGCGATTCGCGGCAGTCGCTCGAGCACGTCGTCCTCGATCTTGCCCGCGTGGCGACCGCGGAGGCCGAGGCGGCCGCGCAGCGCGCGTCGCTCGAGGCGCAAATGCGTGCGGAAGCGCAGGCGGCCGCCGCCGAGGCGCAAACGCAGCAGACGCTGGAGGCCGAGCGCGCGTCGAGCGCGGCGCTACGCGAGGAGCTGGAACGCCTCCGCGCGCGGCTCGAATCCGAGCACGAGACGATCGTCCAGCTCCGGCACGACGTGCAGGTGTCGAAGACATCGCTCGAACAGGCGAAGACGTCGCTCGAACAGGCGAAGGCATCGCTCGAGCAGACGAAGACATCGCTCGAACAGGAGCGACATACTGGCGCGGAGCGCGCGCGTGAGTTCGATCAGCTGCGGTCCTCGTCGCAGCGTGTTCACGACGAAATCGCGACCCACCGCCGCCGTACGACCGAGCTGACCCGCGACGTGGAGCGCGGGCGCGCACGAGTGGCGGCGCTCGAATCGGAGCTCGGCGAGCTGCGGTCAGGGGCGGCTGCGCACGCGCAAGCGCTTGCGGAAGTGAAGGAGTCCTCCGGCACCGCGGCGCTGGCTGCGCGAGACGAGGCGGTCGAGGCGCGCGAGCAGGCGATTCGCGAGCGCGACCAGGCGATCCGGCATCGCGAAGACGCCATCCGCGAGCGCGATCACGCGATCCGCCGTCGTGAAGAGGCCGTCCGCGAGTGCGACGAAGCCACCAGGTTGCGCGACGAAGCGATCCGCGGCCGCGAGGAGGTGGTGAGCGGGCGTGACGCGCTGGTTCGCGACCGTGACGCGGCGATCACGGCACGTGAGGAAATCGCACGCGCCCGTGACGAAGTCGCGCGTGCACGAGATGCTGCCGACGCGCAGGCCCGGACAGCCGCGGAGGAGCGCGACGCGCTCGCCGCGGCGCTCGAACGCGAACGCGCCGACGCGCGAAGCGCGCACGAGTCTGCGATCCGCGCGCGCGACGAAGCGTTGCACGAACGGGACGCGGCGGCGCGTGCGCAGGCGGACGCCGAGACGCAGGCGCTGAGCGCGCGCGAGGAGCGCGACCGGCTGGCCGCCGCACTCGACACCGAGCGCAGCGAGTCGACGCGTGCACGTGAAGAGGCCACTCTGGCGCGCGACGCCGCCTTCGGTGCTCGCGACGAAGCCGCGCGGCAGCGCGACGAGGCGGCGCAGCAACGCGACGAAGCGATTCAACAATGCGACGAAGCACTGCGGCTTCGCGACGCCGCGATTCAGAAGGGAGACGACGCCAATCGTCAGCGAGACGAAGCGATTCAGCTCCGGGACGAAGCGATTCTGGCCCGCGACGGAGCGATTCAGCAGCAAGACGAAGC
>DATFXR010000675.1:0-7397 GCA_035315685.1 Vicinamibacterales bacterium
GATTCTCTGGGAGCAGAAACAGCCGTTGTCGGTCGAGCCCGCAGTGCTCGACGCGCCGGGGCCGGGCGAAGTGCTCGTCGAAGTGAAGGCCGCCGGTGTGTGCCACAGCGATCTCCATCCCGTACGCGGCGACTGGCCCGCCAAGACGCCGCTGGTGCTCGGCCACGAAGGCGCCGGCATCGTTCGTGAGACAGGGCCATCGGTCACGCGCGTCTCGAGAGGCGATCACGTCGTGCTGTGCTGGGCACCGGCGTGCGGTGAATGCCCACCGTGCCGCGAAGGACGAACCGTGCTGTGCGATCGGCTCGAGAAGGTCACCTACCGCAACCGTCTGCCATCGGGTGCGTCACGATTGCACGCGCGGCAGCAGGACATCGCGCCGTTTCTCGGCACCGCCTGCTTCTCCAGTTTCGTCGTCGTGCCGCAGGAGGGAGCGATTCCGGTCCCGCGCGATCTGCCGTTCGACGCGCTCGCGACGGTGGGGTGCGCCGTGCTCACCGGCGTCGGCGCGGTGATGAACGCCGCGAAGGTTCAGCCCGGCGCGCGGGTCGCGGTCATCGGCGCCGGCGGCATTGGACTGAACGTCGTGCAGGGCGCCGCGATTGCCGGCAGCGAGCGCATCGTGGCGATCGACCTGCGTCCGGCGCCGCTCGCGCTCGCGAAGGAGTTCGGCGCCACCGACACGATCGACGGAGCGGCTGACGTGCCGCCTGCAATTCGGGCGCTGACCGGTGGCCGGGGCGCAGACTTCGTCTTCGACACGGTCGGCACGCCGGCGACGCTCGCGGCGGCGATCGCGAGTGTGCGCAAGGGCGGCGGCGTCGTGCTGACCGGGTTGTCGCGCGTCGACAATCAGGGATCGATTCCGATGTTCCCGTTCGTGATGCAGGAGAAGCGGCTGATTGGCTCGGTGTACGGTTCGGGCAATCCCGCGCATGACATTCCGCAGCTGGTGTCGCTTTATCAGGATGGGCGGTTGAAACTGAACGAACTGGTCTCGCGCACGTATCCGCTCGATCGGGTCAATGACGCGCTCGACGCGCTGGCCGCGAGCGATGGAGCGCGCGGCGTCATCAGGTGGGGCTAGCGGCTGGGGGCTAGGGCTGAGGGCTGGGGGCTGGCTGTCCGGAGGTCATATGCGTCGTCTGCTCGTTGTCGTCATTGCGATGATCGCGTGTTCCTGGCTCGTATCGGGTGCGTCGGATGTGGTCACGGTCGAGGGTGGACAACTTCACGGCACGACTGCCGGGGGTGTCCGTGTCTTCAAGGGCATTCCGTTCGCGGCGCCCCCGGTTGGCGCGCTGCGATGGAAGGCGCCGCAGCCGGTGGTCGCGTGGTCCGGCGTCAAGGCTGCCGACACGTTCGCCGCGCAGTGCATGCAGCAACCGTATCCCGCCGGATCGCCCTACGCGTCGGCACCGCAGCCGACGAGTGAGGACTGCCTGTATCTCAACGTGTGGACGGCGGCCAGGGGAAATGGCCGGCGGCCGGTGATGGTGTGGATTCATGGCGGCGCGTGGACACGCGGCTCGGGCTCGACGCCCACCTATGATGGCGCGGCCCTCGCGAAAAAAGGCGTCGTCGTCGTGACAACGAATTATCGCCTCGGCGCGTTCGGCTTCTTTGCACATCCGGAGCTGACGAAGGAGTCGCCCACCCGCGCATCCGGAAACTACGGCATCCTCGATCACGTCGCCGCGCTGAAGTGGGTGCAGAAGAACATCGAGGCATTCGGCGGCGATCCGGCGCGGGTGACGATCTTCGGCGAATCGGCCGGATCGTGGAGCGTGAACGTCGTGCAGGCGACGCCGCTCGCGAAGGGACTGTTCCACCGCGCGATTGGCGAGAGCGGCGGACAGTTCGCGGGCACGACGACGCTGGCCGAGGCCGAGCGACGCGGTGTCGCATTCGGCACTGCTGTCGGCGCGAGGACGCTCGCCGACCTGCGCGCACTGCCGGCCGAGAAACTGCTCGGCGTCGAGTCGTTCCGAACGAGTGTCAACGTCGACGGCTACGCGTTGCCCGAAGACGTCCGTTCAATCTTCGCCAGAGGCAAGCAGACCAGCGTCCCGGTACTCGTCGGATCGAACGCGAACGAAATGACGACGCTGTCGAACGTCGCGACATTCCCGACGTCGATGGAGGAGTTCCGACGGCAGATCGCCGTCCGGTTCCCGGGATTCAGCGAGCAGTTCAACGTGGCGTATCCGGTCAAAACGGAAGCCGACATTCCCGCCGCGCTGCTCGCGGTTGGACGGGATCAGACGTTCACGGGCGAAATGCGCACGTGGGCTCGCATGGTGACCGCGGCTGGCCAGAAGGCGTTCCTCTATCAGTTCACGCACGTGCCGCCAAGCCCGAACGCAAAGGCCTGGGGGGCCTACCATGCGTCGGAGATCGCGTACGTGTTCGGGACGCTTCGCAATCGCGACTGGCCCTACGCGCAGACTGATTTCAAGCTGTCGGATCAGATGTCGAGCTACTGGTCGAACTTCGCAGTCGCCGGCGATCCGAACGGCAAAGGGCTGCCCGCGTGGACGCCCTACGATCAGACGGACGAGCCGTTCCTCGAGCTCGGCGACACGATCCAGACGAAACATCATCTGCTGAAGGCGCAACTCGACTTCCTGGACGACGCGGCGTTGCGGCGGCGGTCGGTGTCGCAGTGAGCCGTCCGTTCGTCGGGTTCACCGTTCAGCGTTCACCGTTCAGGGTTCTCGTTCGGTTCCGGTTCTCGTTCTGCTGATGCCGGTTCCGAGCGGTGCGTCGCTGCGCGCGCAGCAGGCGTCGCGCGAGGCGGCGGCGCGCGCGCCGATCGAGGCGTTCTTCACGCCCTTCAACGCCCGCGACAACGAAGCGTTGAAGAAGACGCTTCACTAATGCTTGATTGAGGCGGCGCCGCCAGTGGTGCTCCGACGCACCGGCGCCGTCGGCGCCTCGGTGACGCAGGCGAAATTCGCGGCGTCGTCCGAGCTGCCGGTCCCCTTATAGCGCGCAACCTGCGGGTACAGACACAGCGGCCGCGTGCGATCGACCTTGCCGTTCGTGCTGTGCGACGCGATCAGCTTCTCGGGGGCGACGCCTTTCTCCACCCACTGCTCGAGCGCCCCGAGCGCGTCGAACTGGTCGGGTCCCGGTCCGCCGGAACAATGCCCCATCCCCGGTGCAATGAAGAAGCGATAGAACTCGCGCGTCTTCTCGAGGCCACCGTTCACCTTCACGACTGCGTCGTAGTACGAGACCGTGTCCTGCGGCGGCACGACCGGGTCGGCCCACCCGGTGTACATCACCAGCTTGCCGTTCCGTTTCTTGAACGCCAACAGATCTTTTTCGACCGCCGACATGACAGGCAGCCGCTGTTCCGCGTAGGCGAGATCGCGATCGTAGTCGATCGTCCGATAGTCCCAGTTCGGGTCGTGGAAGAGGAAGTAGCGGAAGAATCCGACGCGCATCGGCTCCGCCGGGTCCACGACGTACTGCCGCCAGCTCTGAATCGGATTGTCACCGAACCCTTCGCTGCCGCGCGGCCAGCCGCTGAAGATCTGTTCGCCGGTGCGCGGATTCTTCAAGCCGTCGTACATCTTCCGCACCGCCTCGACCTGCGGCGAGGTGAGGCAGGTCGGCTCGTCGCCGCTCCTGCAGGTGAGCTTCGCCGGATCGAAGTGACAGCGCCGTGGATCGTCGATGACGCCGTCCTTCAGCCCGTCGAGGCCGTCGCATGCTTCGACGACGGACTTCGTCAGGAGCTGCAGCTTGGCAAACGGCACGATCGGCCTGCCGTCAGCAGCGTGCGTCGACACCCAGGAGTAAAGAAACCCGAACGTCTGGCGGATGCGGTTGTGCGCCGGATCGCCCGCAACGATGCCGTCATAGTCGTCGGGGTAGCGCTGCGCTTCCGACATCGCCTGATGTCCGCCGGACGAGCAGCCGACGAAGTACGCGCGATCGGCAAATCGTCCCTGTGCGTCGCGAATAATCAGCTTTGCCGCATCGGTCATCACGTGCACCGAGCGGTACGCCCAGTCGACGATCTTCTCCGGATGCCCCTGGCCGAACTTCATGTCGTCGCCCGCATGGCCGGTGTCGGTGCTGACGACGGCGTAGCCGCGCCGCAACCCCAGCGCCATCGCCGCGTAGCCGATCGCGCCCGAGTAGCCGCCGTTGCCGACGCCTTCGAGCTTGCTGTTCCACGCCTCGGCTGGCGGGATCCAGACTTCGAACTTGATCTCGGAATCGCTCGTCGGCCGCGCAGTTGCTTCGACGCGGCAGAAGGCAGGCAGCGTCATCGCGTTCGATCCGCCCGGAGGCGTGAACGGTCCAGCCGGAACGGCCGTCGCGGATCGAATCGTGATCGTCGGTATGGTGAGCGCCGCCAGATTCGCGCAGACGGTGCCGTTCGCAGCGGCTGGCGTGGCGACCGCGCCGACGAGCGGCATCAACGCAACGACGAAACCGGCGATCAGGCGGCGGATCATGGCGGAGCCTCCTTCGACCGCGGAGATTATACGGTGAGGACGACCTTTCCTTTCACCTGACGGTTGGCCATCTGCGTCAGTGCCTCGGCGGCGCGCCCGAGTGGATACATATGCGACACATGCGGCCTGAGTTTCCCGTCGGCGTACCAGCGGCCGAGTTGCTGCATCGACTCCGCGAAGCGCTGCGGCTCGCGCCGCGTGAACTCGCCCCAGAACACACCGACGATCGAACAGCCTTTCAGGAGCGTGAGGTTCAGCGGAATCTTCGGGATGTCGCCGGCGGCGAAGCCGACGACGAGCAGACGTCCGCGCCAGGCGAGCGATCGCAGCGCTGGCTCGGAGTACCGGCCGCCGACCGGATCGTAGACGACGTCGACGCCGCGTCCGTCAGTGAGCGATTTGACTCGTTCCCGCAGATCGTCGGTGGCGTAGTTGATGATGGCGTCGGCGCCGTGCGCGCGGCAGACCGCGAGCTTGTCGTCCGTCGATGCGCACGCGATCGCGCGCGCGCCGACCGCCTTGCCGATCTCGATCGCCGCGAGGCCGACGCCGCCGGCGGCGCCCAGCACCAGCAGCGTCTCACCGGCTGCCAACTGACCGCGATCGCGCAGCGCATGATCCGAGGTTGCGTAGGTCAAGCCGAATGCCGCGGCGGTGATGAAGTCCATTCCGGGCGGCAGCGGCAGGAGTCGCCGCGCGTCGGTCTTCACCTCTTCCGCGAAGGCGCCGTAGGTGGTGAACGCCATCACGGGATCGCCTGCCGCGACGTTCGTCACGCCCTCGCCGACCGCCTTGACGATGCCGGCGACTTCGCTGCCGGGGGAGAAGGGGAGCGGCGGCTTGAACTGATACTTGTTCTGGATGATCAACACGTCGGGGAAGTTGACGCTCGCCGCCTTCACCGACACGACGACGTCGCCCGGTCCCGGCTCCGGCGACGGAACATCTTCGACGACGAGCGTTTCAGGCGGGCCGTACGCTTTGCAGAGAACAGCTTTCATAAGTCGAGGCACCTGGTGACGCGTGTCAGGACGCTGGTTCTCCAGCAGTGACCGGAATACATTGACCTGAAATATTGCGCGCACAATCGCTGCACAGAAACGCCGCGAGCGCCGCAATGTCGTCGGCGGTCGACATCCGACGCAGCGGCGCGCGCTCGACGAACGACTCGCGCACCCGTTCGACGTCGACGCCGCGCACCTCCGCCTGGCCCTTGATGACCCGATCGATGCGGTCGCCGGCGACGGCGCCGGGCGCAATCGCGTTGACCGTGATGTTATGACGTCCGAGCTCGAGCGCGAGCCCGTAGGTCATGCCCATCTGTCCGGCTTTCGCCGAACAGTAGCCGACGCGATACGCGAGCCCCCGCCGGCCCGCCATCGACGCGATGTTGACAATCGCTCCGCGCCCCGACGCAATCATCGCCGGCACGGCGAAGTGCGTGCACAGGAAGGAGCTCGTGAGGCAGGAGTCGAGCGTGTAGTACCAGTCGTCGAGCGTGTAGTCCTGTACTGCCTTGGTCGGCCCGCCGTCGCCGGCGTTGTTGACGAGCGTGTCGATGTGGCCGAACGCCTTCACGCCGGCGTCGACGATCGAATGCGCCCCTTCCTCCGTCGCCGCATCACCGACGACCGCGATCGCGCGGCCGCCGGCCGTGGCGATGAGCGCGGCGGTTTCACGTACGAGCGCCTCCGATCGTGCGGCGCAGACGACCTGCGCGCCCTCGTGCGCAAACGTCTGGCTCATCACGCGTCCGATGCCTTTGCTCGCGCCAGTGATGATCGCGACGCGCCCCTCGAGCAGTCCCACTCTGTGCCTCCTTGGTGTGTGGGACCGATGGGCCCGTGGGGTTGCCGGGGTTGGACCGGGCCTATCGGTCCCACACACTTATCCGCGCGTCAGGATGGCCCGCGCGTCACGCAGGCGCACGATCTCCGCGTCCGTCAGGCCGAGCCGCTCGCGCAGCACCTCCGCCGTATGTTCTCCGAGCAGCGGCGCAGGCCGGCGCACGGCGCCCGGCGTGCCGGACATCCGCACCGGCGGACCCACCATTCTGATCGTGCCGGCGACCGGATGCCGGCTCTCCACGAGCGCGCCGCGCGCCCGCACCTGGGGATGCGCGACCACCTGATCGAGCGTGTTGATCGCCCCCATCGGAATCCCCGCCGGCAACAGGATCGCTTCCCATTCCTCGTAGCTCTTCGTGAGCAGCGCGTCCTGCAACGCCGCGATCAGGGCCGGCCGGTTCGCGTTCCGCGCGGCGTTGCTGACGAACCGCGGATCGTCGGCGAGATCCGCAAGTCCAACCAGCGGGCAGAACGTACGCCACAACTTGTCGCTGCCGATGCCGACGGCGATGTCGCGCGTCTTCGTCGGGAACGTCTGGTAGGGAAGCAGCGCGCCGTACGCCGTGCCGAGCGGGCCCGGCACGATGCCGTCGGCGAGGTACGCGCCGACCATCCCCGAGAGAATGCCGAGCTGCCCTTCGAGCATCGAGACGTCGAGGAACTGCCCGCGTCCGGTTCGTTCGCGCGCGTGCAGCGCGGCCAGAATGCCGAACGCCGCGTACATCCCGGCGGTGATGTCGGCGATCGACACGCCGGCGCGGACGCCGCGGCCGCCGGGTTCGCCGGTGATGCTGATCATCCCGCTCTCCGCCTGCACTACGAGGTCGAGCGCGGCGCGATCGCGATACGGACCGTCCTGCCCAAAGCCGGAGACGGAGCAGTAGACGATCCGCGGCTGCCGCTCCATGACACGCGCGTAGTCGATGCCGAGTCGCGCGACCGTGCCGACGCGCAGGTTCTCGAGCACGACGTCGGCGCGCTCGAGCAGACGGAAGAAAATCGCCTTCCCGTCCGGATGCTTCAGATCCAGCGCGATGCTCTTCTTGTTGCGATTGAGGTTGACGAAGTACGCCGC
>DATFXR010000676.1:0-10289 GCA_035315685.1 Vicinamibacterales bacterium
GGCGACCGCCGCCGGCGCCGGCACCTTGCTCGCCTCGCCCATGCTCTTCGCGCCGAACGGACCGAACCCGTCGTCCGACTCGATGAAGATCACGTCGATCTCCGGCGCGTCGCGATGCGTCGAGATGCGCGCGCCGTAGTAACCGGCGCTGAGCGGCGAGCCGCTGCGCCGGTCGTAGACGAGATCCTCGTGCAGCGCCATCCCGATGCCCATCTGCGCGCCGCCCTTGATCTGGCTGCGGGCGGTGAGCGGATTGATGATGCGGCCGCAGTCGTGGACGCAGAGATACTTCGTGACGCGCGCGCGGCCGAGCTCGACGTCCACTTCCGCCTCGACGAAGTGCGCGCCGAACGAGCTCCGCACCTTGCCTTGAAGCGTCGGATTCGGCGTCGCCGTCCCGATCAGGACGTCGTCGCCTTTCGGCATCCCCTTCTCGGCCATCTGTTTCTTGAGGTCCTTCACCGCTTCGACGACGGCGTAGCCGGTCATGATCGTCGTGCGGCTGCCCGATTCGCCCACGGAGTACGGACAGCGATCGGTATCGCCCCAGACGACATCGAGTTCCGACAGCGGAATGCCCAGCGCCTCGGCGGCGATCAAACCCATCGTGGTCTTGGCGCCGGCGCCGACGTCGGTCACGCCGACGTGGAGCGAGTATTTGCCTCTGCTGTTCACGCGGACGACCGCGCTGCTCCGGCCGAGACCGGAGCGGAACGCCATGAACGAGACGCCGGCGCCGCGCTTGATCGGTCCGGGATCCGATCCGGGTATCGATTTCCACCGCTTCTTCCATTCAAACGCCTCAGCGCCGCGGCGGATGCACTCGTCGAGCGAGTAGTTGGTGTACGGCGTCTGATCGCCCGCCTTCCGCGTCATGTTCTTCAGGATGAACTCGACGGGGTCGATGTGCATCTTCGCGGCGACGTCGTCCATCATCGACTGAATGCCGAAGAAGCCCTGCGGATACTCCGGGCCGCGGAAGTTCCCCGAGACCGTCCGGTTCGTATAGACCGGCGAGATCGACGTCTCGATGTTCGGGCACTGGTAGATCTCGACGCCCGCCATGTTGCCGCTGTTCTTCCGGTACGGCCCCATGCCGCTGTAGCCGCGCAGTTGAATCGCCTGCAGCGTGCCGTCGCTCGTCACGCCGACTTTGTAGTACTGCGTGGTCGGCCAGCGTCCGTGCATGCCGATGAAGTCTTCCTTCCGTGACATCTCGAGCTTCACCGGCGCACCCGCTTCCCTGGCGAGCGCCGCCGCGATGAGATCGGCATCCTGATTCTGATTCTTGTTGCCGAAGTTGCCGCCCATGAACTGGCAGACGATGCGGACCTTGTCCGGGGGGATGCCGAGATCGCGCGCCATGTCGGTGCGGCAGTTCGCGACGCCGCCGGTCGGCGTGTAGACGGTCAGCTTGTCGCCCTCCCAGTGCGCCACGCATGCGCGCGGCTCCATCTGCGCGTTGTGGACGAAGCTGGTGGAGAAGCGCTCTTCGAATACCTTGTCGGAGGCTTTGAACCCGTCCTCGACATTGCCGCGCTTCTGGCCGATCGGCTGGATCTCGTTCCGCGCCGTCGGCGACAGGTTCCCCTCCGGCCAGATCTTCACGGCGTCGGGCTTCAGCGCCTCTTCGGGATCGAGGACGAACGGCAGCGTCTCGTAGTCGACGCCGATCAACTGCAGCGCTTCTTCGGCGACATGGCGATCGACGGCTGCGACCGCGGCAACCGGATCGCCGACGAAGCGGACGGGATTGTTGAAGGCGTAGCGCCGGTGCTTCGTGATCTTCTTGATCTCGTCGTTGTATTGCGCGCCGCCCGAAATCGAGCCGGCGCCCCACACCACGTTGCAGTTCTCGTGCGTCACGATCGCCTTGACACCCGGCAGCGCGCGCGCCCTGGTCAGGTCGATGCTGCGAATCCGCGCGTGCGGGTGCGGACTGCGCAGCACTCGCGCGAAGAGCATGTCCGGCAGCGACACGTCGGCGGTGTACTTCGCCTTGCCCGACACGCGCTCGATGGCGTCGATCCTCGAGGTCTCGTGACCGACGACGCTCAGCGCGGTCACCGGAGACGTCTGGGATGAAAAACGGCGCGCGAGGCCTTCTGTCGAGCCGCTTTGTGCAGCGCCGTTGGCGGCCGCGACGGTCGCCGCGATGTAGTGGTTGTAGTTCGAGCAGCGGCAGATGTTCCCGGTCATCGCTGCGCGGGCCTGGTCGGCGGTCGGGTGCGGCGTGGTATTGAGCAGCGCCGTCGCCGACATGAGCTGGCCCGACGTGCAGAAACCGCACTGCGGCGCGTCGTGGGCGACGAAGGACTGCTGCAGCGGGCTCAGCGCGCCGTTCTTCAACAGCCCTTCGACCGTCTGAATCGATCGGCCGTCCATCCACACCGCGAGTTGGCTGCACGAGTACACCGGCTTCCCGTCGACGAGCACCGTGCAGGCGCCGCACTCGCCGCGATCGCAGCCAATCTTGGTGCCGGTGAGGCCGGCGTGATCGCGCAGCGTCTCGGCGAGCGTCCAGCGATCCTCGACCTCGAGGCGGCGCGTGGTGCCGTTGATCGCGACGCTGATCGTCGTCCGCGGCGCGCCCGGCTGAGGTGCGTCCCCGCCGTTCACGGCGCCTCCGGTCGCTCGCTGTGCGCGGAGCGCAGGCGCGGCGGCGGCCGCGGTGAGAGCGGCGCTGGTGCCCTTCAAAAATCGGCGTCGGGACAGTCTTCTTTTCGCCATAGTCGGCTCACCCAGACGGTCCGGCTGAAGCCGGACGCTACCGCGAGGAACGTGCGGATTATACTGGCGCCGGCACCGATGGACCTGGCATTTCTCTCCGCGCTCCGCCGGATTGTGGGCGACAGAAACGTCCTGGACGACGCCCTCGAACTGCTGACGTACGAGTGCGACGCGCTGCCGCACCTGCGGGAGTCACCGGCCGCGGTCGCGTTGCCCGGGTCGGCCGCGGAGGTGCAGGAGGTCGTCCGCCTCTGTGCGCGTGAGCGCGTACCGTTCGTCGCGCGCGGCCACGGCACCGGGCTGTCGGGTGGTGCGCTGCCGGTTGCAGATGGCCTCGTGATCGCGTTGTCGCGATTGAACCGCGTCGTCACCGTCGATATTCCGAACCAGCGCGTCACCGTCGAGCCGGGCGTGACCAATCTCGAAATCACGCGGCAGGTCGCGCCGTTCGGCTACTACTACGCACCCGATCCGTCGAGTCAGCAGGTGTGCTCCATCGGCGGCAATGTCGCAGAGAACTCAGGCGGCGCGCATTGTCTCAAGTACGGCTTCACCGTGCATCACGTGCTCGCCGTTGAGGCGGTGCTGCCCGACGGCGAATTGGTCCACATCGGCGGCGCGCTCGCCGACACGCCGGGACCCGATCTGCTCGGACTCATCATCGGATCCGAAGGCACGTTGGCAGTCGTCACGAGCATCACGGTTCGCATTCTCCGCAAGCCGGAGGCGGTGAAGACGCTCTTGGCCGCGTTCGACACGATCGATGCCGGCGGCGCGGTGGTGTCCGATCTGATCGCTGCGGGGATTGTTCCTGCAGCCGTCGAAATGATGGACTCGCTCGCCATCCGCGCGGCCGAGGCCGCGGTCCATCCGAATTTTCCTGACTCCGACACCGTGCTGATCGTCGAGCTCGACGGTCCCGCTGCCGAAGTGGCGGCGCTGTTCGACAGCGTCGTGGACACGTGCAGGCGGCACGGCGCGACGACGGTCGAGGTCGCGAAGACCGACGAGCAGCGCATGCGGATCTGGCGAGGGCGTAAGGCGGCGTTTGCGGCGATGGGACGCGTCTCGCCGAATTACTACGTTCAGGATGGCGTCGTGCCGCGGACCAAGCTGCCGCAGGTGCTCAATCGGATTCGCGATCTCGAGCGGCGCTCGGGTCTGCGGATCGGCAACGTGTTTCATGCGGGCGACGGGAACCTGCATCCGCTGATCTGTTACGACGAGCGCGTTCCCGGGCAGGCCGACAAAGCGGTCGAGGTCGCGGCCGAGATCCTGTCGTACTGCATCGACGCCGGCGGGTCGTTGACGGGCGAACACGGGATTGGCGCCGACAAGTCGCAGTACATGCCGTCGATGTTCGCGCCGGAGGATCTGGCGCTGATGCAGCGCGTGCGCCACGCGATCGATCCCGACGGTCTGTGCAACCCGGGCAAGGTGTTCCCGACGCCGCGCCTGTGCGGCGAAGTCCCGGGTCCGTACCGGCAGCACCCGGTCGAAGCTGCTGGCCTCGCCGAGCGGATGTGACGCGGCAGTTTTCCACAGGGGGGTCGGGAATCGTTTTTCGCCGTCCGCAGTTTTCCACAGGGGGTCGGGAATCGTTTTTCGCGCGTCGCACGACGGATTTCCGAACGTTTCTCGGAACTCGCGGGCCGGACGACGAAGTCAGTAATGATGCCCTTGTTCGGTGACCGCGCTCCGCGCCAGCTGCAGACCGTCTCGATAGGCCGATACCGCGGAAAGTGGCGGGGTTCGGCCGGGTAGGCGTCATGGAAACGATTCCCGACCCCGCTGCGGGGCGAAAAACGATTCCCGACCCCCTGTGGAAAACTCCGGCGACCGCCGAGGAGGTCGCGGCCGCCCTGCGGCACGCCTTCGACGCGCAGCAGTCGGTGCAGATTCGCGGCGCGGGGACGAAGATGCACTGGGGCGCGGCCCGACCCGCCGACGCGGTCCTCGACATGCGCGGACTGAACCGCGTGCTCGCGCACGAGCATGGCGACATGACCGCGACCGTCGAAGCCGGTGCGACACTGCGCGACGTGAACCGCACGCTCGCGCTGCACGGCCAGTGGCTGCCACTCGATCCGCCGTTCGCGGACCGAGCGACGATTGGTGGCATCCTCGCGACCAACGACAGCGGACCGCTACGTCATCGCTACGGCACGCCGCGCGATCTCGTCATCGGCATTCGTCTCGCGACACCCGATGGCGCGCTCTCGAAAGCCGGTGGACAGGTCGTGAAAAACGTCGCCGGGTACGACCTCGGCAAGCTGCTCACCGGCTCGTTCGGCGCGCTCGCGGCGATCGTCAGCGCGACGTTCAAGCTCGCGCCGCTGCCGAAGGCGTCGAAGACGCTGCGGCTGACCGTCGACACCGCAGCTGCCGCAGCACGCATCGTCACCGCGATCATGACGAGCCAGCTCGAACCGCTTGCATTCGAGATCGCGGCCAGCCGAGACGTGCGGGAGGAGCAGCACCGGCGGGAGGGGCAGGACCTGCGGGAGAGACAGGACCGGCGGGACCGGCAGGACGGGCGGGAGGGGCAGGACCGGCGGGACAGCGGGCGGCCCTGGCGCTCCTGTCACGTGCTGATTCGATTTGCCTCTCTTCCTGCCGTCGTGGACGGACAGATCGCGCAGGCTCATGCGGCACTGAATGACTGCGCGAGCAGCATCGCAGTCCTCACGGGAGGCGATGAAGAGATTACCTGGCGCGAGCATGCGGATTGCGTCTGGTCCGACGAGGGTGCAGCGGTCGTGCGCGCGAGCTGGCTGCCAGCGCACGTCGAACGGATGCTCGGGGCGCTCGACGACTGCGCCGCCGGCGTGGACGTCGCACTCGTCGGGCGCGCTACCGTAGGCGCCGGGTTGATTCGCATCGCGGGTGACCACGACGCGCAAGTGCGGACGATTGAGCGACTGCGCGCGTCGCACGCCATCGGCCACGTCGTGATCGTGCGCGGATCAGCGGCGTTGAAAGCATGTGTCGACGTCTGGGGACCAGACGGCGGGCGCGCCCGTCTCTTCGAATCGCTGAAAGCTGCGTTCGATCCCACGGGCGTGCTGGCAGGACAGGGACCATTGTGAGCGACCGCGCAGCCGAGGGACCGCGCGCAGCCGTCGCATTCGACGCCAATCATCCGCCGCAACGCGCGCTGATCGACACCTGCGTCCACTGCGGCTTCTGTCTGCCGACCTGTCCGACCTACGCGCTGTGGAGCGAAGAGATGGACTCGCCGCGGGGCCGCATCTACCTGATGAGCGCGGCCCTCGATGGGCGGACGGCGATGACGCCGGCGTTCGTCCGCCACTTCGATGCGTGTCTGGGCTGCATGGCGTGCGTGACCGCGTGCCCCTCGGGCGTTCAGTACGCGCCGCTCATCGAGGCGACGCGCGGTCAAATCGAGCGCCGGCACGGCCGCTCGTTCGCCGATCGCCTGTTTCGCGAACTGATCTTCGCGTTGTTTCCGTATCCAGGTCGGATGCGACTCGCGCTCGCGCCGCTGGCGCTTCGGTCGGTGAAATCCGTCGCGCTCCGAAGCCAGCCTGGCGAGCGACCATCCACGGCGGACGGACGTGGCGCGACCGCTTCTCCCGAGCGACCGGATCGCGGCGCCAGTCCGTCCAGTTTCCTCTCCCGTGTGCGCGCGATGATGGAGCTCGCGCCGCCAGTCTCGTGGCAATCACTGAGGGCGCGGACACCGGAGCACACATCAGCTGTCGGCGAGCGGCGATTGACGGTCGGTTTCCTCACCGGCTGCGTCCAGCGCGTCGCGTTTCCACACGTGAACGAGGCGACCGTCCGCGTCCTGTCGGCTGAAGGCTGCGACGTCGTCGCGCCGCGAGAGCAGGGCTGCTGCGGCGCGCTGGCGCTGCATGCCGGACGCCTCGACGAGGCGCGCGAATTCGCGCGCACGACGATCGGCATCTTCGATCGCGCCGGCGTGGAACGGATCGCGGTGAATGCCGCAGGCTGCGGATCGTCGATGAAGGAGTACGGTCAGCTGCTCGCCGGCGATCCGGCGTGGGCCGATCGCGCGCGGGCGTTCTCGGCACGCGTGCGCGACGTCAGCGAGGTCGTGGCGGAGCTCGGCGAGCCGCGTGCGCCGCGCCAACGCCTCGCGCTGAAGGTCGCGTATCACGATGCATGTCATCTCGCGCATGCGCAGGGCGTGCGACAGCAGCCGCGCGATCTGCTGAAGTCGATTCCAGGCATCGCGCTGGTTCCGCTCGCAGAGCCCGACATGTGCTGCGGGAGCGCGGGCATCTACAACCTCGTCGAACCGGAGCCCGCGCGCGAGCTGGGTGAGCGCAAGGCGATGCACATCGAGGCGGCGCAACCGGATGTCGTCGTCACCGCGAATCCTGGGTGCACTCTGCAGATTGCGGCGGCGGCGCGGCGGCGCGGCACGCAGCTGACGATCAGGCATCCGATCGAGCTTCTCGACGCGTCGATTCGCGGACGATGAGGGAACGACGGCGGCGGCACAGGGTCGGGCCGCGTCGCGGTCACGCCGACATCCGACTGCGAAACGGTTCCCGACCCCCTGTGGAAATCTCGGCGCGCCAGGAAACGGTTCCCGACCCCGTGTGGAAATCTCGAAACGATTCCCGACCCCCTGTGGAAATCTTTGTCCTCAGGGTCAGACGACTGCCGTTTCTGGATGACAACGATTACATGCAGCGATCCTTCGGTGCGGCGCCGGCAACTCACACGGATGTCTCAGGATAGGGCGTAAGAAATTAATTGTCGGGGTGCTGGCACTGTCGTTGCTCCCGCACGTACCGCCAGCGCGTGCTCGCTCGGTCAAGGGTGGCCCGTGTCCCTATACAAGCGTCTCCTGTTGATCACTGCGTTCGGGGTGGTCGCCACTGTTGGATCCACGGCGACATCGAACGCCCAACCCTACTATCACGGCCACAGCCACGCGGTTGTCGTCGGCGGGTTTTACGGCCCGTACCTCTACAACCCCTACTGGTACGGCCCGTGGTTCGGGTTTCAATGGGGGTACCCGTACCCATACCCATATCCGCCGTACCCCGGCCCGTATCTGGCGCCTGACGCGTCCATCAAGCTGGAGGTGAAGCCGAACACCGCCGAGGTGTACGTCGACGGATACTACGCGGGAATCGTTGACGACTTCGACGGCACGTTCCAGAGACTGCGCGTGCCGCCCGGCGAGCACGAACTCGAGCTGTATCTCGACGGCTATCGCGCGGCGAAACAGAAGATCGTCCTCGCCGTCGACAAGACGGTCAAGGTGAAGTACACGCTGGAGAAGCTTGCACCTGGCGAGCAGGCCGAGCCGCGGCCAACGCCGCCAAACCCGCCGCCGACGCCGCAGGCCGGCGCCCCGCCGCAGGGTTCGCCTCCTGGACAACCTCCGCAGGGGTATCCCCCGGCGGAACCGCCGCCTGGACCTCCGGGACGCCGCCCGCCGCCTCCTCCGCCAGGTCCGCCGCCACGCGCCGGTCAGGCGGAAGCGTACGGATCGCTCGCGATCCGCGTGCAGCCGAGCGACGCGGAAATCTCGATCGACGGTGAACTGTGGCGGACTCCCGGCGGCCAGGAACGATTCGTCGTCGACGTGTCGGAAGGATCGCACACGGTCGAGATTCGCAAGAGCGGATACCGCACCTACGTCACGCAGATCGACGTGCGGCGTGGCGCGACGACGCCGTTGAACGTCAGCCTCAGGAGCGAGCCATGACGCGTCTTGCATTCATCGTCGCCTTGGCCATCGTGGCACTCCCGCTCGAGGCCGCTGCGCAGACTGCAGACGCCGCAGCGCAGCCGGCGCCGCCCAACCAGGGTCCGATGACCGTCGAACGGATGTACAGCGGCTTCGTCTTTGCGCCCGAAGTGAAAATCACCGACTTCGATCACCAGACCTCCGGCTTGATCGGCGGATCGGCAGGCTATCTCGCGGAGGAAACGTTCTTCTTCGGCGGCGCGGGCTACTGGATGCCGAATGGATCGAACGGTCGCGAGCTGGGCTACGGCGGCTTTGTGATGCAGTGGTACGTGATGAACAACGACCACTTCGGTCTCAGCGGCAAGGTGCTGCTCGGCGGCGGCGGCGCAACCGTGCTGCAGACCGTCACGCAGATCCTCCCGCTGCCAAACCCCCGAGAGCTCGACCGGCTCACGCCGGCGCAGATCGCCGACCTCACCCGCACCCGGACCGTGACGTCGACCATCCGCGTGCACGATCACTTTTTCGTGGCCGAGCCCGAGTTGAACGCGCGGATCGGAGTTGCCAGGCACGTACACCTGACGCTCGGCGCCGGCTATCGCTTCGCCGGCAGCGGCTGGTGGTATTACTACAGCGGCTACAACCACGACCAGGTCAGCGGCGTCGTCGGCACCTTCGGCGTGCAAATCGGCGGCTGATTGCCTGCGTCGAGCCCGCGGATCAGCCGACAAAGCTGAGGCCGCTCGGCGGTAGCAATGCGCCTGATGGTGGGCGTAGAATTGCCGCCGAGAGGCCGTTCGTGAGCTACTCCTGCCTGTTGAACGCGCTCGCCATCGCGGTGCTCTTCCCGATCGCCGCCGCGGCGACCATCGATCAGGTGAGCCAGCAGGATCCGGAGTGGAAGCCGCGCATCTGGGTCGGCGGCGGCGGGATCGGCCGCTTCAACCGCGAGCCGCCGAAGTGGGCCAAGATCGAAGACTTCGACGGATCGTTCAATTTCTGCCGCGCGTATTTCACCGGCGATCGCTTCGAGCAGGGCGGCACCGGCTGGAGCACCGACTTTCCAGGTGCGGACAACAATTTCTCCGTGCGTCTGGGCGAGCTCACCTCGGTGCACGTGAAGCTCGACAAGTCCGGACAGCCCGACTACGTCGTCGTTCGCCTCACCGATCCGCTTCTCTATCGCTGCCCGATCATCCACATGGAAGACGTGGGCGTCGTCCGCTTCAGCGACGAGGAGGTGGAGAGCCTTCGCGCTTATCTGCAGAAGGGTGGGTACGTCATCGTCGACGACTTCTGGGGAACGCGCGCGTGGGATCAGTGGGAGTACGAAATCGGCCGGGTCCTGCCTCCGCACCAGTATCCGATCTTCGACATCGCGCCGAACCACGCGGTGATGAACGTCCTCTACGACGTCAAAGAAGTGGAGCAGGTGTCGAACATCCGCTTCTGGGTTCAGACCGGCAGCACGTCGGAGCGCGGATCGGACAGCGCGCACGTGAACTTTCGCGGCATCGCCGACGAGAAAGGGCGGCTGATGGTGGTGATGGCCCACAACACCGACATCCCTGACACGTGGGAGCGCGAAGGCGAGAGCAAGGAATACTTCGACAAGTTCTCGCCGAACGGCTACGCCGTCGGCGTCAACATCGTGATCTACGGGATGACGCATTGACGCGAGGAGCGCGCGCCTCTCAGGCACGCGACGAGGAGATGAAGCCGTAGCCCGCTCAGACGTTCCCGTCACCGAGGTGGTCGAAGCCGAAGGCCACCTGATCGACTCCCAGCTGATGAACGCGATGTTCGACACCGTCGTCCGCCACGGCGCGGCGTTCGACGTGCTCGAGTTCCGCATCGGCCG
>DATFXR010000677.1:0-22553 GCA_035315685.1 Vicinamibacterales bacterium
ATCGACTTCGCCGCTTCGAACTGTCCCTGCTCGGTCTGCCGTTCGGCGTCCGTCCGGAGGACGCGCGACTCATGCATGGCGTAGTCGCGGTCGGAGGCTGTGCGCAGATCATCGAGATGGATCGCGTAGGCGCCTGGCGCGGCGCTCCCCGGCGCTGCCTTCACGACGACCGTGTAGGTGCCGGCCGCCGCCGCAACGATCTCGACCTGCTCTTCTCCGCTGGTCCGGACATCGTCCTGAAAATCTGCAATCGGCGTATCGTCGGTGCCACGGGTCTGCGCGACGACGTCGATGCCGCGCTGCTCGACGCCGACGCGCGCGTAGTCCCCCGTGTTCAGCGTCAACGCATAGCGATGCGCTTCGCCGCGATCGAGGCGGCGTTCGACCAGGCTGTTGAGCTGGAGTGCCGCGACCTGCTCCCGCTGCGCGGTGAGCGACGTGCAAAACAGGACGACGATCAGGCCGCCTGCCGGGAACATGGCGCGGCCACGAACGACTCGTTTCGTCATGCCTTCTGGTCCGAAAAAGGCAGGCTCGCTTTTTCATCAGCCTGCTAACGGGCACGATGTCAACTATCGGGGCACGATCTCGAAGGTATAGCTTCCAACCACCTCTGCTCCGCCGTCCGGACCGCGGCCGGCGAGATCGAACGTGTAATGCTGCGGCTTCAGCAACTCCGACGGCAGCGCGACGACGACCGCCGACCCGGCGCCGGACGACCTCGCTGCGGCCCAGCCACTCCGCCACACCGTCGTGTTCGCGGCGGGATCTCTCAGGCCGACCTGATAGCGCGAGTAGTCGTTCGACTCGAGCCGCAATTCGAACCCGATCCGCGCGGCGCCTGGCGGCACCCGCAGCGTCGGCACCGGACCGATCGCGCGCGTCTGGGGCAGGAGCACGAGCGCGATTCGCAGCGGTTCCTGCGGCGGCGCCGGAGACGATTCGCGAGCGTGCTCCCGTTCGCTGGCCACTGTCTGATTCGGAGCACGAAGCTCCGCGATCTGCCGCTCCAGGTCGCGTGTGCGCTGATCGAGCGCGATCCGTGCACGCTCAGCGTCCTTCAACCCTCGACCGAGCCGGATCGACTGCAGCAGCAGACCGGCGCAGGCGGCCAGCAGAACCGCGGCTGCGACCGAGAGTGCGGAGATCCATCTCGGCCGCACCGCTCGCATCGGCGCCGTGCGCGCCGCAGGCGGCTGTGCGCGATCGACGGCCGAGACGAAGCTCCTCGCAAAGGCCACGCGCTCGCGGCGGAGCGGCGACGAGAGGTAGTGCGATTCGAACCGCTTCAGCGTGTCGCCGGAAAGCGCGCCGCGCACGTACGCGTCCACCAGGTCGTCCTCGACGACCCGCAGGCGCGCCGCGATGTCATCGTCCACGACACTGAGCTCGTCGATGCGGTCGGCATCGTCCGGCGGCAGCTGGCCCAGCAGGTAGCGCACCAGCTGCTGATCGTGGACGGCGATTTCATGCGACGGCGACATGTCTCGTCCTGTTGTTCCCATCGATTCCCATAGGCACTCGCGCGCTGAAACCTGTCACTCGCGCCCGGCGCATGTCTGCACGCACGTCATGAGCCCCTCGCGGATCCGCCAGGCACGGATCGCCAGCGCGTTCATCGTGATCCCGAGCCGCTTGCCGAGCTCACGGCGGCGCTCGATCTTCTTCTGGCGCACCTCGGCGTAGTACTCGACGATCAGCTCGCGTTGCTCCGGCTTCAGCGTCTCGAGACAGCGATCGAGGCAGTCGAGGCGGTGTTCGCGATCGGCGCGCTCCTCGCCGAGCTCGCGGCGGCCGGCAGGGCGCGGCCCGTCCGGGACCCGGCCTTCATCGAGCGGAACATGGCGCCGGTCGCGCCGGAGATCTTCGAGCAGCACGAATTTGGCAACGACGTAGCAATAACGGGCGGGCGGTTTGGTCTCGATGACGCCCACCTCGTCGAGCGTGCGGGCAATCCGGTTGAGGGTGTCGTCGGCGAGCTCGTCGGCCGAGGGGCGGCCGCGGCGATCGAAGTACGAAACCAGGCGGCGACGCACCTCGATGTACCGCTCACCGTGCGACTCGATGCCGTCATCCAGCCACACCAGCAGGCGGGTAAAAGCGATCTGCGTCAGCTTCGGGTCTTCTCGCAGAACTTCTGGACTCACTGCGTGTACAGCTCTCGATGTGCGGAGCGTACCGCGTGCGGCTGCGCGTACCGAACCTGGAGGATGCTGCCTGACCGGGAGTACCTGTCGCTCGCGCGCCCGCGGCACTACAGAGATCGTCCTCGCTCGCGGGCGATCTATTCCTATCTTTGACGCGCGTTGATCGTTCTGGTTGCACGTGCAAGGCATTGTCGCTACTGCCCTACTGTGTTACATCGCGTCGCTCTCGCGATCCACAGATCGCCCTTTCCACCGGCATAGGGCGCACTGCCGCAATCCATTTCGTCACTCATGTGACAGGGTCACCACCACATCGGTGATCCGGGCCACTTCGTCCGGGGCGAGGTCGAACCCGTCCCGCTCGGGAGCGATGAGATCCGGCGAGCGGTGCGTAGCCCGCATCAAGCCTCCCGCCGCATGCTGGCGCGAGCGAAGGAGGTAATGGCCGATTTCGTGCGCCAGTGCCCGCCCGAACGCACGCCCGACCATCGTGTCGTGCACCGCCGGGAGGCACTGGCGCTCGGCGCGCAGCAGCGGGGCCTGGGCGACCAGCGCGTCGATTGAGTTCGCATACATCAGAATCGTCGGCTCGGGTACGCCTTCGCGAAAGCGGATCGCTCCGAGCGTCGCCAGCGGCAGTTTCCGGTCCGCCTCACTCGCAATCACCACCGCGAGGCGAGGCACGGCGCCGTCCGGAACCGCGTCGACGGTCGTGACACGAATGTCCACGTTGTACGGCGACCAGATCGATCGCACCTCGTGCATCGCCGTGGCCTCGACCATCGGGTGAATCGATCCGACGAAGACGAGATCGATGCGAAGGTGCGGCGACTCGAGCGGCTGGAGCAGGTTGAACAGCAGCATGAAACCAATGATCGACGGCATATACCGATAGGCCGCGTGCGATCGAATGCTTTCATGCCGTCTTCGAGTGCAACGTGCGTGTTAACGGCGCGTTTCAACATCGGCCACGAGGATCTTGCTCGCTTCGTGCGGTCGTGACGACCACGTTCATTTCAGTCGTGACGCCGCACGAATTCGATCTCGGACACGCCGCCGCTCGCATGCGCGGACACGACATCACCGACGTGCTTCAGCAGCCTGCGGATCGCGACGTTGTCGGTCGTGACGTGGACGAGGAAGCGATGGAATCCGCGCACTTCCGCCGCCTGCAGCACGCGGCCCGCGAGCTCCATGCCGACGCCCTGCTGCTGCCAGTCGTCGCGGACGACGAGCGCCACTTCGACGCGATCGCCATCGATCGCGCCGAAGCTGGCGAGGCCGACCACGCCGCCGTCGACAGTTGCGTCCTCCGCGACGAGCGCCAGCGTTCGTCGATGATCGACGCAGGTGAGCAGACGCAGCACCGAATCCGGCAGCGTCGGCATCGGTGAAAAGAACCTCAGGTAGCGCGTCCGCGGGCTCAGACGCGCGTAGAAGGTCCGGATCGCATCGTCCTCGCACCGGCGCAGCGGCCGGATGTGGAGCCGTCGGTCGTTCGACAGCGTGAGCTCTTCCTCGAGCTCGATCGGATAATCATCGATTGGCGTCAAGGCAGGCAGTGACCTCATGGATGTCCCGATCGCTCAATCCCAGATTCGGCATCCGGCTTTCTTACTGAGACGCTCGATGTCCGGCGCGGATCCCGTCAGGAACGATCAGCCGGAACCGGCGTGATACGTGTCTGCACATGCGACACGTCGTTTACATCACTTCGATCGCGACGGCCTCCCTCTGATCAGATCGTAAAGTGCACGCGCATTCCGTCACGCACCGTTAGCTCAACCTCAGGAAACCGCTGCGGGGTGAAGGCACCGGCGGGCCTCCTTACAGAATTAAAATGAGCTCTGACTGGATAGGCGTGCCGTCCGGAACTATTTCGTATGGTGATCGATGAATCGGCGTCGACCGGTGCGTTCGGTGTGCTTCGCGCGTACCTCGAGGCGCGCGCCGAGTTCGACGACGGCGACTGCGATCGGGTTCGAGCCGCGTTCCGCTTCAGGCGCCTGGCCGCTGGCGAATTCCTGCAGCGCGCCGGGAACGTCGCCCGCTACGCCGCGTTCGTCGCCAGCGGCTGCCTGCGGAACTACGTGATCGACGCGAAGGGCAAGGAGCACATCGTCCAGTTCGCGCCGGAGACGTGGTGGCTGGCCGACGCGACCAGCCTGAACAGCGGTGTACCGTCCGCGTACTTCATCGATGCGATCGAGGATTCCGACGTGCTGCTGATCGATGGCCCGTCGCATCAGCGGCTGGTCGACGAGGTTGCGCCGTACGCCGTCGCGTTCCGCACCGGTCTGCAACGACACGCCGCGGCCAAGGATCAGCGCATCGTCAGCTCGCTGAGCGCGTCGGCCGAAGAACGGTACCTCGAATTCCTCCGCGTCTACCCGTCGATTGCCCTCCGCGTGCCCCAGTCGATGCTCGCGTCGTACCTCGGCATGACGCCGGAAACCGTCAGCCGCATTCGCAAGAACCTGTCGCGCCGATAGCGCTGGCTCGCGCCTCGCCGTCGATCTTCGTGGGGACGCAGCAGCAGGCGCGCCGGCGCTGTCTAAGATCCGATCTTCTTGTAGCCGGAGTTGGTGATCGTCACGGCAATCTGCTTGGCGGCGACGTTCAGCACCACGTGCTCCGGATAGTTCGTGCCGTCGGTCAGGCTGGCGAACGTCACCGACAGGGTCACGTCGTCTTCTTTCGGCTTCTCCACGTAGGACTTCACGTTGAACGTCGTGATTTTCTTCGCGGCCGTATCGAACCCGATGGCCAGCAGGTCGCCTGGCTTGAGGTAGTTCACGATGTTGAGCGCCGTGATCCCCTGTGACGGTTCGGCCTTCACGTTCCCTGCGCTCTGTGCCGCCTGAATCTTCGCGGCGTCGGGGGGCACGTACTGGTGGACCAGCGCGCCGACCTGCTCCATGTACTCTTTCATGTCCTCGATCTTGTTGGCGACGATCGCCTGCTTGACCTTGCCGCTGCCACGGCGGCCGCGATCCGGCTGCGCCTTCGCGGGAGCGGCAGCGGGCGCAGCGCCGGCCAGCGGCGTCTTCTGCACTTTCCCGTCAGCGCCGTACGAGCACTGCTGCTGCTCCTTCTTCTTCTCTTCCCCCTTCAACGTGATCTCTTTGGTTTCCACCCAGGTGTACTGTCGAAGCGCGGCCTGGTTGGCGGCCAGAGCCTGCTTGATCGCTGCGGCGCGATCCTCGCCGGCAGGCGGTTGCGCGAAGGTGTCGGCAACGCAGACGACCGCTGCTGCCAGCACCAGAATCATTGCATGCGCGACTCTCATGTGACCTCCTCGAATGGCCGTCCGCGGTCATCGGACACCCCAGCGTGAATGCGTTCGACTGAGGTGACTATGCGCAATCGGCACGTGTAGTGCGGCGTCTTCGACAGCCGCGCGAGTCCTAGACGAGGCGGCGTGCGAACAGCCGGCGGCCGCCGAGCGAGGTGTGGAAGCCGTAAACGACGAGACTCATCAGGCCGAGCAAGACCACGACGGTTCGCCCTGCATACCATTCCGAGAAATCGAGCGTGATCGGAAGGCGCATCAATGCGCTGCCAACCGATACTTCGATGACAGCCGCGACCAGACCGAACTGGAGCAGTACGAACACCGACACTGCCGTGATGACCAGGCCGACAGCCGTTTCGAGCAGGAGGTGGTCGCCCGGAAGCGTGACGACTGGTAACGAGACCAGCACCGTGGCCACGATGGCCAGCCAGTCGTGACGAAGCGCGATGCGCAGGAGCAGCAGAATCAAGAGCCACGCGAGGGCCAGCCCCAGTGCTTCGAGGGGGATGAACAAGGCGAGGCTTGCACACTGCCGCCATGACCCGAGGGCATCCATCGGCGACGCGAACGGATCCGGAACAGCCAGACCGAGCCACGGCGGGACGATGAATTCCGCCTCGCGCAGCAGCACGACCGCCACGCCGGCGAGCGACCCGATCAGAATCTCCTCTCCGACCAGCGGATCACGCAGGCGGCCCGAGAGCAGGCGATTCCACGAGATCAACACGCGCGGCCACCGCTCGCGGACGAACGGTTCGAACGCGACGTAAATGAGAAAGGTGAAACCGGCGTAGAACAGATTCCAGCTGGCGATTCTGACGAAGATCAGGTACTCGTCCCGCGCTCTCGCAACGTGGTCCGCTCGCAGGAGGCCCAGCAGCAGGCCGATGCCGAAGACATAAGCCGCGAGCTTCAGCGCACCCGAGCGGTCCCAGCGTCCCTGACGCATGTTCCACCGTGCGAGAATCCCCGCGCCCGCCAACGCGGCGAGCGTCATGATGAAAAACGCGGGTTGCGACAACGGCTCTTCTGATCGCACCGATGTGTCCGACGCGGCCGACGGGACGCTGCGCGTCGCATCGAAGACCACCGGTCTTCCATCCCATGCGGCTGCGATGATCGAGATGCGTTCGTCCGGTCGATTCGCTGCGGCGCCTTCCCACGCGGCCACGAGGTCATGGGCGATGGGCGGGCGCCACTGTGTCTCGCGCGACGCGAATGCGCGGTCGTCGAGACCGGCCTCCGAAAACGCCGAGGCCCAATCCACAGCGCGCGGCGTCGCACGTTCGCGAGGGCCGGGCACGGCGGTGAACCGAAGCAGTCTTCCCGCCGGGTCCAACGTCACGTCGGCCATGCCCGGCACATCTGCCGGAGGCTCGCGATACTGGATGACGCCGAATGTGTTCTCCGGTACGAGCAATCTCGGGCTTTGGCGATACACGAAGAACAACCCACTTCGCCTGGGCACCCGGCTCGGCGCGTCGTACAGGGCTGACCTCTTGCGCGCCATCTCTTCATACGGCTGTGGCGTGACGAACCAGTACGCGCTGGCGACCGGATCCTCCGTGTAACCCAATCTGGTCACGACCTGCCGCGCGCGTTCGGCCAGCGCTTCTGGCGGCTTGGTCATCGTGATCTGCCGGTACAGCATCATCGGCCGCAGCTGCCAGGCCGCTGTGAGCAACCCGACGATCGCCAGTCCCAGACAGACGCCCGCGGCAATCGGCCGGAGTCTGCCCGTTTCTCCGGCTGCCGCCACCATTTCTGGAGACGGAATCTCGCCGGCTGCCAGCGCCGCCAGCATTGGATCGGAACCGCCCGGCAAGCCTGACGCAACCGCTCTGACCGACGCCGGCCTCGCGGCGGGATCGGTCTTCAGACATCGCGCAATCACGCTCTTGATCGACGGATCGATGTCGGCCGAACGCACGAGAGCTTCGGCGTCGCGTTCCGACTGACGCCGTTGCTGAGGCGTGGCGACACGAAACAGTCGCGTGCCGGTCAGCAGCTCGTAGAGGACGAGCCCAAGCGCGAAGATATCCGTTTGCGCGGTGAGTGATCCGCTGGCAGCCTGCTCGGGAGCCATGTAGGCCGGCGTGCCCGCGATCTCTCCCGCCGTCCGGCTCTCGGTGGTCACCGCGAGCCCGAAATCGGCGATGCGGGCGCGTCCGCGACCGTCGATCATGATGTTGGCGGGCTTCAGATCGCGATGCAGGACGCCCTGGTCGTGTGCCGCCGCCAGCCCGGCGCACAACTGGCGCGCGATTTCCAGAACCTTCTCGTGTGGGAGTCGGCCGATTCGCTGCAGCAGCGCGGCGAGGTCCTCTCCGTCGATGTACTCCATCGAGAGGTAGTGCCGTCCATCGGCTTCGCCGATGTCGTATACGCGGCAGACGTTCGGATGCGAAATCTGGCGGGCGAGGCGCACTTCGGTCACCAGCCGCCTCATCCGGCCGGCGTCATCGGCGAACTCCGCCGCAAGAAACTTCAGCGCGACCCGCTGTCCGACCTTGAGGTCGTCGGCTCGATAGACTTCGGCCATCCCGCCGCGTCCGAGCAGGCTGACGATCCGGTATCTCCTGCCGACCACAGCGCCTGGTTGAAATCCGGTTCGATCGGCTGGAGCGGTGGCTGTGAGAATTGTGTCGATCGCTTTGTTGGCCGCGTTGTTGGCCGGTATCGGGGCGGTGACGGAGCCGCCGCTGCGATCGTGAGCGAGCCGCGCTTCGATCTCGCGGCGCAGCGTCGTATCGCCGCCACACGCGGCGATCAGGAACGCGGGCCGCTCGGTTTCGTCGCGCTCGCGTGCCGCGTTGACGAGCCGCGCAATCAGTTCCGCGCGATCAGGGATCATGAGCTGGATCGATCCCCCGGGTTCTGAAATCTCTCGCGAGCCCGGATTCTACGGCAGGTCCCGGTGCCAGTGCCGATTGCAATCGCGCCTCCGCCGATTACTGAACCCTTTATGAGTTCGCAAGCGCCGCGTGAGGCATCCGGATTACGGATCTGGCTCTTGATTTCGACCGCCGTCAGTGGTCCCATTTGCGCCTCGCGAGGAACAGATGGCGGACTCGGATGCGGCGTCGCGGCCGGAGATCTCGCCGAAGGGTCCCGGCGCACCAGCGAAGACGGATCATGCGGGCGGACATGAGCAGGACTTCTTCCTGAAGATCCCGTCGGTCGGCCTGCCCAAAGGCGGCGGCGCCCTCAAGGGGATCGACGAGAAGTTCGCGATCAACCCGGTCAACGGGACGGCGTCGATCACGGTTCCCCTTCCGCTCACGCCGGGTCGCGCGGGCGCGATGCCGTCGCTCGGCCTCACCTACAACTCCGGCGGCGGCAACGGCGTCTTCGGCCTCGGCTGGAGCCTCGCGCTTCCGGCGATTCAGCGCCGCACCGACAAGGCGCTCCCCCGCTACGAAGATGCGCATGACAGCGACACGTTCCTGATCAACGAGGCGGACGATCTCGTTCCGGCACTACGACAGGACCAGCTCGGCGCCTGGGTAGCCGACCAGTTCACCGACGCCGCGGGCGTGCACGTCCGGCGCTATCGCCCGCGCATCGAGGGGGCGTTCTCGCGCATCGAGTGGATCCGCACGACAACCGACGGCGGCGGCTGGTGGCGCGTCACCTCACGCGAGAATCATGTGACGTTCTACGGGCTGACGCCCTCCGCGCGCATCGTCGATCCCGCCGATCCGAAGGGCGCGCGCGTCTTCAAGTGGCTGCCCGAGCTCTCGTTCGACGACCGGGGAAATTGCGCGCAGTATTACTACCTCCCGGAGGACACCGCCGGCGTGACGCCGGCCATGCCGGAGCGCAACCGTCTGAATGGCGTGACCGCCTCCGCGAACACGCATCTCAAGCGGATTGCGTACTGCAATCTCGATCCGTGTTTCCTCGATCCCGGCGCGCCGTTCGCGCCGGCGCTTCCGGTCAACCCACGCTATCTATTCGACGTCGTGTTCGATTACGGCGACCACGACCTGGCGGCGCCGGTTCCGACGCCGTCGCAGCCGTGGCCATGCCGGCTCGACCCGTTTTCGAGCTACCGCTCAGGCTTCGAGATCCGCACCCGGCGGCTGTGCCAGCGCGTACTCGTGTTCCACTCGTTTCGTGAGCTCGGCGACGGCCTGACGCTCGCGCCGTGCCTCGTCCGCTCGCTCGATCTCCACTATCGCTTCTCCGGAAATGCTGCCGCGTCGCAGGCGGAACGCGACAACGCCGAGACCGAGCTGCTCGCGTCAGCCGAGGTCGTCAGCTACCGCCGGAATGCGGCCGGTTACGATCGCGCCGCCGCGCCCGCCATGAGCTTTCAGTACCAGGAGCTCACGTTCGGTCACGACGTCGTCGAGGTCTCGGCGGCCGATCTCGCCGGCGCGCCGGAGGGCCTCGGCGGGAACTACCAGTGGGTGGATCTCTACGATGAAGGGATCGCAGGCATCCTGTCCGAGCACGAAGCCGCCTGGCTCTACAAATCGAACTTCGGCGACGGAAGGTTTTCGGATCCGCAGTACGTGGCGCAGCGGCCTTCATTCGCCGGGATCGCGTCCGGCGGACTGCAGCTGCTCGACCTCGAAGCCGACGGCCGCAAGTTCGTCGTCTCGAGTGGCACGCCGCGCGGGTATTTCGAGATTGACGAAACCTCCGGCGTCAAGCCGTTCGTTCCTTTCGAGCGTGTCGCCAACCTGAAGGATGACAGCAGCGTCCGGATGATCGATCTCGACGGCGACGGCCGCCCTGAGCTGGTGCTGTCAGAGGACGAGGCGTTCGTCTGGTATCCGTCGCTCGGCGTGGAAGGCTACGACGATCCACAACGGTCGTACAGGCCCTCGGACGAGGAGCGTGGACCGCGAGTCGTCTTCTCCGAGGCCGAACAGACCGTCTTTCTCGCCGACATGACCGGCGACGGCCTCGTCGACATCGTCCGCATCCGCAACGGCGAAGTCTGCTACTGGCCGAACCTCGGGTTCGGGCGATTCGGCGCACGCGTCACGATGGATCGCGCGCCGGTCTTCGACCTGCCCGACCGGTTCGATCCCCGCTACGTGCAGCTCGCCGACATCAGCGGCAGCGGAACTGCGGACATCATGTATCTGCACCCGCGGCGGTTGCAGGCGTTTCTCAATCGATCGGGCAACGGGTTCGGCGATTCGATCGACATCGCGCCGTTTCCGTCGCTCGAACCGCCAAACCGCGTCACGGTCACCGATTTTCTCGGACGCGGCACCGCCTGTCTCGTGTGGTCCTCGTCTCTGCCCGCGAATGCGCACGCGCCGCTTCGTTATCTCGATCTGATGAACGGCCAGAAGCCGTGGCTGCTCGCGACGTACTCGAACGGCCGCGGCAAGGAGGTCTCGTTCGAGTATCGGAGCTCGACGCAGTACTACCTGGACGACAAGCGGGCCGGCACGCCGTGGATCACGAAGCTGCCCTTTCCGGTCCATTGCGTCGCCCGCGTGATCACGAGCGAGGCGGTGACGGGCCACCGGTTCGTCCAGGAGATGAGCTATCGGCACGGCTATTACGACCACGCCGAGCGCGAGTTCCGCGGCTTCGGCCGCGTGGACACGCTCGACAGCGAGCGCTTCGAGAACTTCGTTCGCAGCGGTGGCTCGAACATCGTCGATCAGCCGCTCTTCCAGCCCCCGGTATTGACGCGCACCTGGTATCACACTGGCGCATATGTCGATCGAGAGCGGATGCGCGTGTCGTTGGCCGGCGAGTACTACGCGAATCCCGCCTTCGCCGAGCACGCGCTGCCCGGGCCGGACGGCATGTCGGCCGCGCTGTCCCTGATCGAAGAACGCGAGGCGTTCCGCGCCTGCAAGGGCCGGATGATCCGGCAGGAGATCTACGCGTTGGACGGCGCGCCCGGCCAATCGGCGCCCTACACGACGGCCAGTCACACCTGGACGATTCAGCTGGTGCAGCCGCGGGCGGTCAATCAGCACGCGGTCTTCCTGCCGCTCGAGACCGAGGCGCTCACCTACCACTACGAGCGCAACAGCACGGACCCGCGCACGATCCACGAGCTGAACCTGGCGCACGACGAGATCGGCAACGTGCTCCGGTCTGCGTCGGTCGCATACCCGCGGCGGACTCCCGACGCGTCGCTGCCGCAGCCGGTCCAGGATGAGCAATCGCGTGTCCTCATCACGTGCGTCGAGTACGGCTTCACACTCGATCAGGTCGGCGACTCGTTTTACCGACTGCGGCAACCGTCGGAGACACGCACCTACCAACTTTCGGGCCTGGCAGCGCCGGCCGGTTGTTTCACAGCTGCGCTCCTCGAGACGGCGCTCGGTGCCGCTCAGCCGATCGGATATGAAGCGACCGCAGTCGCCAGCCCTTCGAAGCGCCTGCTCCATCGCGAGCGAACTCTCTATTGGAACGAGACTGCGACAGCGGCACTTCCGCTCGGCGCGATGAATCGGCTCGGCCTTCGCTACGAATCGTACCGGCTCTGTTTCACGACGCCGCTGCTCCAGGACCTGCTGGGCAACCGCTGGAATCCGGCGATGCTCGTCGAGGGGCACTTCGTCCTCTCCGACGACTACAAGGCAGCCGGACTGTTTCCCCCGGAAGACGCGTCAGGCGACGCGTGGGCGCGTTCGGGACACACGGAGCTGTTCGCCAACCCGGCGCAACATTTCTATCTGCCGCTCACGTTCCACGACGCCGATGGCAGCGTGACGACTGCCACCTACTACTCCGACTATCACCTGGTCATCGAGTCGATGGTCGATGCGGTCGGCAATCTCCAGCACGCGGAGGCGTTCGACTTCCGGGTCGTCTCTCCGATCCGGACGCGGGACGCCAATTCGAACCTCGTGGAGGTCGCGCTCGACGTGCGCGGCCTGGTGACGGGCACGGCGATTCGCGGCAAAGGCGACGAGGCCGACGATCTCGACGGCTTCGCCGCCGACCTCAGTGCGGCGCAGATCGCCGCCTTTTTCTCGGATCCGGACACCCACGGGCCGGCGCTCATCGGCAACGCGACGACCCGGTTCGTGTACGACCACTTCAGCATCCCGGCGCGCGCCGCGCTGGTGACGCGGGAGACCCATCATCGCGACGAGATCCAGACCGGAGTGCCGAGCCCACTCCGGTATTCGTTCGAGTACACCGACGGGATGGGCCGCGTCGCGATGAAGAAGGTGCAGGCAAATCCTGGCCCTGCCAGACAACTGGACGCGGCTGGCAGCGTCGTCGTCGTCGACACCGCGCCGTCGCTGCGCTGGGTCGGCGACGGCCGGACGGTCGTCAACAACAAGGGCAACCCGGTCAAGCAGTACGAACCGTACTTCAGCGTGACGCACGCCTATGAGAGTGCGGCGGCGCTGGTCGGGATCGGAGCGACGCCGATCCTCTCCTACGATCCACTCGGCCGGAACATCCGCACCGATCTGCAGAACGGCACCTTCCGCAGGCGCGTGTTCGATGTCTGGCACTCCGAGAGCTGGGACGAAAACGACACGGTTCTGCAGAGCGCGTGGTACGACCAACGGACCAATGGTGCGCTCGCCGCCGATCCCGACCAGCACGCCGCGGCGCAGAAGGCGGCGCTCCATCACGACACGCCGCTGGTCGAGCATGTCGATACGATCGGGCGCGCGTTCTATTCGGTTGCTCACAACCGCTTCCGCGACGACAACAACACGATCGTCGACGAGCATCCGGCGACGCGTGCCGTGCTCGACATCGAAGGCCAGCGGCGGCAGGCCATCGACGCGCGCGGAAACGTCCTCGTGCACTGCAAGTACGACATGCTCGGGCAGGCGGCGTGGCAGCAGAGTGCCGACGCCGGCACGCGCCGGCTGCTGAACGACTCGATGCAGAAGCCGCTCTACAGCTGGGATCCCGACGACAACCGGGTCCAGATCGTCTACGACGCGCTGCACCGCACGATCGAGCGTCGGGCGGTGCTGGCCGACAACACCGCGCTGACATTCGAAACGCAGGTCTGGGGCGAGGGGCAGCCGAACGACACCCAGCTCAATCTGCGCGGGCAGCTCGTACAGCAGACCGACGGCGCAGGCGTGGTCACGCACCTCGTCTACGACTTCAAGGCGAACCTGCTCCACAGCTCGCGCGACCTGACGTCCGACTACACGGCGACGCCAAACTGGGGCGGCGCAACACCGGTGTCGATGCAGGGCGTTGCACGCCTGACGATCGCCGAATTCGACGCGATGAATCGTCCGGTCAAGGTCACAACGCCGGACGGAAGCGTGACGACGAGCCACTACGATCGCGCCGGCTACCTGACGACGGTGACCGTGTCGGTTGCGGGCGGCGCCGAGACGACCATCCTGGGTGGCGTCGAACACGACGAGAAAGGACACCGGCTGCGGGTCGAGTACGGCAGCGGCGTCACCGCGCTCTACGACTACGATCCGCTCGTCTTCCGCCTGACGCGCGCGCAGTTGCTGAGGCCTGCTGATCACACGACGCTCCAGGACATCCGCTACGTTCACGACGCCGTCGGCAACGTGACGTCGATGGTCGATGCGGCGCAGCAGAGCACGTACTTCAACAACCAGCTGATCGATCCGCGCCAGGACTTCGAGTACGACGCGCTCTACCAGCTGGTGACCGCCGAAGGCCGCGAGGCGGTGGGCCAGAATCTTCCGGTTGACGATCACGACACCGCGCGGCGTTTTCTCGACTTCAAGGCGGATGGGAATGCCGTACAGCGCTATCGCCAGCGCTACGCGTACGACCTGTCGGGAAACATCGTCGCCATGCGTCATCTGGCCGGCAACGGCGCCTTCACCAATCAATGGACGCGCACCTTTACCGCGGAAGCACAAAGCAATCGGCTGCAGACGGTGACGCTCGGCCAGCAGACGGACGCGTTCCACTACGACGCGTCGGGCAATCTGACGGCGCTGCCGCATCTCCCGGGCATCTTCTGGGACTTTCAGGGCCGTGTGACGCGGCTCGATCTCGGAGGCGGCGGCGCGGCCTGGTATCAGTACGACGCCTCAGGCGATCGGGTCAGAAAGGTCGTCGAGCGGCAAGGCGGACTCGTCGAGGATCGGATCTACCTGAGCGGCTTTGAAGTGTTCACCCGGTCACAGAACGGTGCGCCGGTGCTGTCGCGCGACACGCTTCATGTCATGGACGACAAGCGGCGCGTCGCGATCATCGATCGGGCCACGCTCGGCGACGATGGCTCGCCGCCGCTGAACATCCGGTATCAACACGACAACCATCTCGGTTCGGCGGTCCTCGAGATCGATCAGCAGGGTGCGATCGTCTCCTTCGAGGAGTACTACCCGTTCGGCAGCACGTCGTTTCAGTCGGGCCGCTCGCAGGCGGAGGTGCAGCTGAAACGCTATCGGTATCTCGGCAAGGAGCGCGACGAGGAATCCGGCCTCTTCTACTACGGCTCCAGATACTACGCGCCGTGGCTCGCGCGCTTCACCTCCGCGGATCCCAAGGGGATCGACGGCGGGCTCAACGCCTTTGCCTACGTACGCAACAACCCGATCCGGCTCATCGATCCCGACGGTCGCGACTCGATGACGTTCGGTCGCGCGCTCGAAGTGCTTCACGCGAACCTGAAGAGCACGCAGGCCAACGCCGCCAAGGCGTTGATGTACACGAAGTCGTACGGCAACGCTGCGCTGGCGATCCTCAAGGTGTCGGAGCAACAGCGCGTGCCGCCGGCGAAAGCGCTGATTCTCGTCGCACAAGCGCTGCAGGAACAGGCCGTCACGATCTGGCAGAGGGACAAGTTCGAGAAGACCGGCTACCGCATGTTCAACATGCAGGTGCACGATCGAGAAAGCGACGAGTTCAAGAAGACCAACAAGGACTGGCAGCTGCCCGGCGTCTCGTCCACGCGGCTCGACTCCAGCGAAGCCACCGATCGCTCGGGCGGCGACGTCAGGAACAGTCCGTTTTTCAAATACAGGAACGTGGAGACGTCGGTCGGTCACTTCCTTGGCCGCCTGTCGGGTAAGGACGAGTACTTCCTGGCCAAGGGGACGAAGGAAATCCACGCGCTGCAGGAGAACTACAAGGCTGCGCACACGTCGCTGCTCGATGCCGGACAGGGCGTCGCCGACTACGGCGCGAAGCTCAAGGCCGCGGGCTACGCCAAGGACGCCGACTACGCCGGGACGCTCAAGCAGAAATACGGCGAGGTGCTGCAAGACTTCCTCGGCATCATCAATACGACGCTCAAGGAGTCGCAGTCGGCGGTCAACGCGATGGATCCGGCGAGGCTGGAGAGCGACATCGCGAGTTGGAGTGCGGCGGTCGCGGAATTCGAGCGCAGCGGCCCCCGGTCGGGACTGGCAGTGACAGCCGAGAACGTCGCGGAGATCAAGGGGTGGATTCGCGGCTGGCAGAAGGAATTGCGCGAGACGCGCGAAGTGTTGCGCGCCTACGCCAAGCTCGAGGAAACGAAGAAACAGATCGAGAACATCCTGGCTCCAACGAAGTGACGTGGCCGTTCCGCGCCGTGGCCACAGGCGCCCAGCGACAGATCGAGGCAGCGCATGTCGACAACCATCGTTCACACCGCCAGCAACCCGAGTGTTCCGTCACGCATCACGATTTTTGGCCGCGTGTTCGTCCCGAACGGCACTCCGGCCGCCGGCCTCACGGTCAACGCGCGCGAACGCGGCCTGCGCGGCGGCAACGTCGTCGCGACCGCGCAGACCGGGCGATTTGGCGACTACACGGTCGCCTTCGACGTCGCGCGGCTGACGCTCGCCGCCGGCGGCCGCTCGAGCGTTCAGCTCGAAGTGACCACCACTCCGCCCGCAGGAACCGTCGCGATCAATCCCACCCTGCTGGGGATGTCTCAGATGCTGTTCAACCTGCGGGAGACCAACTGCGTGGACATCATGCTCACGCATGCCGAGTACGCCGGCGCCGCAGAGTTCGACGCGCTGATGGCGAACGTGAAGACGCTGCTCGGGACGCTCGACATCACCACCCTCACCCAGGACGAGAAGCAGCAGGACTACGACTTTCTCGCGGGCACGCTGGGTCGCGAATCGACGGAGATGCGCATGCTGGCCGACGCCGGTCGGTTCGCGGCGCAGACCGGCATTCCCGCGGGCGTGTTCTACGCCGTGATGAAGCTGAACGGGCAGACCACGCTGCCTGAGATTCTGTCGCTCGATCGTTCCACGCTTCGCGCGGTGCTCGATCGCGCGGTGAGCCAGAAGCTGATCACCCCTGACACCGTCGGCCCGTTCGCCGCGCTGTCCGCGCGTTTCGATCAACAGGTCGTGCAGGGTGTGCTGACCGAACAACCGGCCGGCGTGCCGGCGAATCTCGCCACCATCCTCGGCCTCGCGATTCCCGATCCGAGGCTCGCCACCCAGTTTCTCACGAGCTATCAGACATGGGCCGGCGACCTCGCCGGCTTCTGGAAGCAGATGGCGGCCGCGGGATCAGGGTTCGACACCGCGACCGTCGCCAGGACGCAACGCGCGATTCAACTCGGCGGCATCACCGGTTATCACGCGCAGATGACGGCCGCGCTCCTTGCCAGCGTCGGAAGCCGCACGGTGCCGACGCTGCGCGATCTCGCGCGCTGGGACGAAACCGACTGGGCGGCCTTCATCAACCAGGTGGGCACCGCGAACAAGATCGTCGCCGTGCCCCCGGTGATTTCCGGAGACGGCGATGCGGTGCGCGTCGCCAACTACGCGAAGACGCTGGCGCGCGTCATGGCCGACGCCTTTCCGACCACCGCGTTCTCCGGCAGGCTGGCGAAAGACAACCAACCGCCCTTCAAGGCGCCAACCGATGTGCGCACGTTCATCGACGCCAATCCGACCTTCGATTTTGCCAAGCACCCGGTCTACTCGCTGCTCGACAAGAGCTCGCCGTTCACGCTGACCGGTGTCACGAATCAGAAGACATTCCTCGCCGACATGAAATCGGCGCAGCGGCTGTTCAAGCTGACGCCCGACTATTCAAAGATGCGCGCGCTGATGGCCGACGGCCTCGATTCCGCCAGCCGCGTGATGGGGATGCCGAAGGATGCCTTCGTGATGAAGTACAGCGCTCCGCTTGGCGGCGACGACAAGGCCGCGGCGCTCTACATGAAGGCCTCGAACGCCTCGATGCTGTCGGCGCACCTGTACGCGCGGATGAACCCGCAGCTCGGTTTCTCGCCTGGTGTCATTCCCGGTCAGGGTCCGCAGTCGATCGCCGATCCGACGCTCGCGACGATGTTCGGCAGCCTGGACGCGTGCGGCTGCGACGACTGCCAGTCTCTGTACAGCCCGTCGGCCTACTTCACCGACATCATGGCGTTCCTTCAGAAGAACGCTCCGCCGGTCTTCAACGAGTTGACGCGGCGGCGCCCCGATCTCCTGTCGATCGAGCTGACCTGCGCGAATACGAACACGCCGCTCCCCTACGTCGATCTCGTCAACGAGCGGCTCGAGGCGCTGGTGCTGTCGAAGCTGACTCCGCCGATCGCGCCGCCGGCGTCGTACCAGACCCAGGGGACCGCCGCGGAGCTCGCCGCCAACCCGGAACACATCTACAAGGATCCGGCCGACCACCAGTACAAGTCGTACCAGGCGGTGCAGTCGGCGTACGACACGCTCGAGTCTGCCGTTTACCCGCCGCCGCTGCCATTCCATCTGCCGCTCGAGGAAGCGCGGACCTATTTCAGTCACCTCGGGATCGAGCGCGCGGCGCTGCTGCAGACGTTCGCCCCGCTGAATCCGGCGAGCGATCCCGCTCACCCTGACTGGCCGGCCGGCAGCAACGGACCGACCGAGCTGCTCATTGCCGCCGAACAGCTCGGGCTCTCGAAACAGGAGACCGACATCATCACCGGCGAAACGACGGGACAGCCCTCGAGCGCGACGGCCGGCCGGTGGAACTTCTACGGGTTCGACAAGGCCGATAACTTCGCTCCCATTCCCGATCCGGCGGACTCGCAGCAGTCGCTGACCGGCAACTGGATCGCCGTGCTGTCCGGGCGCGTCGACGTGTTCCTGCAGCAGAGTGGCCTTGCCTACACCGAGCTGCTCAAGCTGCTCGAGACCGATTTCGTCAACCCGGCGGTGAACGGGACGCGTGCGATCTCGATTGTCTCGACCGATCCGACCGATCCAGGCACGTGCGCCCTCGCGAAGCTCGCGCTTCCCGGGCTCGGCGCCACGGCGCTCGAAAAGATCCATCGCGTCGTCCGGTTGTGGCGCCGCCTCGGCTGGACTCCGTTTCAGATCGACAAAGCGATCATGTCGCTCGGCGGCGGCGCGCTCAATCGCCTGGCGATCGTCAAGGTTGCGGCGACGGCGAGCCTGATGCGTGCGCTCGGTCTCGACGTCGAACCGGTGCTCGCCTTCTTCGGCCCGATCGACAGCGCCCGCTACGTCGACTTCGATACCGATGAGAACGGCACGATCCTGTCGCTCTATGACACGCTGTTCCGCAACAAGGCGGTGCTCAACCCGCCAGACGCGGCGTTCGCGCTCGACCCAACCACGCTCAGCGGGAGCCTGAGCGCGCACACCGACGCGCTCTTCGCAGCGTTCCAGATCACCTCGGCCGACTACTCGCTGGTCACGGATGCCAGCGCCGGCATCGTCGTCTCCGATACGTTGTCGATCGGCAACCTGAGCGCGCCCTACCGGCATGCGACGCTGGCCCGCGCGCTCGGCCTCTCGATTCGCGACTACCTCACGCTTCGAGCGCTGCTCGGCGTCGATCCATTCGCGTCGGTCGAGGCGGCGCTCGCCTTCGTCGGGAGCGCGCAGCAACAGGCCGCCGGCGTCTTCACCGTCGCGCAACTCGACTACCTGTTGCGCCACAACGTCCAGTCCAGCGCCGGCGTCGCGCCAACGGCCAGCTCGATCGCCCTGTTCCTGACGCGGCTGCGCACCGATCTCGCGAAGGTGCAACCGAAACTGACCGACGGCATGAGCGCGCAGGAGATCGACGACGCCAACACCGCGGCTGACACCGCGCGGCGCAACCTCGTGAAGCACACGGTTGCCGAGACGCTGGCGATCAGTCCTGCCGGGTCGAACGAGTTGCTCGGCACGCTGGTGAGGAGCCTCGCGAACCCTGGTGTGGCGAGCATCGAGGAGTTCGTGGATCCCGGCTTCATCGAGGGCACGCTGACGATCGTCGAGAGCGGCCCTGTCGCGAATCAGTCCGTCGCGCTGCCGGACCTCTTCCAGCTGTACCGGAAGCTGCACAAGATCGCGCTGTTCCTGTCGTCGCTGGCGATCGCGGACGACGATCTGGAATTCTTCCTCTACCCGCCGGCCGGACTGGGGCTGCTGGATCTGGCGACGCTTCCCCTCAGCTTCACTGCGAACGCGAACTACGCCGGGTATCAGAAGCTCGTCGATTTGATACGGGCGCGCGATCTCCTGCCGTTCGGCACGCCCGGCATTCCGGCGATCGTCGACGCCGCGGTGGCGGCGTCGCCATCGAAACAGGCATGGATCGACGCGCTCGGGCAACGCACGCAGTGGGGCGACGCGATCGCGGCGCTGGTCGGCGACGCCGCGACGTTGACCGACGGCGGCGTGCTCCACACGAACTTCCCCGCCGACTTCCGGGGCGGCGGGATTCTGCTGCGGCTGCGCGACTGCGTTGCGGCGTTGAAACGTCTCGGCATGAGCGCGGCGCAGAGCGCCGCCGCACTGCGCGCCGACATCGATGCCGCCGCCGCCACCGAGGTGAAGAACGCCGCCAAGGCGCGGCACAGCGACGAAGAATGGCTGACGATCGCCAAGGACCTGCGCGACCCGCTGCGGGAGAAGCAGCGCGCCGCGCTCGTCGCCTGGGTCGTCGCTCACGCCAACCCGGGGCAGCACCAGGTCTGGAAGGATGCCGACGAACTCTACGAGTACCTGCTGATCGACGTCCAGATGGAACCGATCATGATCACCTCGCGCACCAAGCAGGCGATCAGCAGCGTGCAGCTCTTCATCGACCGCGTGCTGCTGAACCTGGAGCACCCGAACATGGACAAGCTCCAGCCGGCGCTGGCGCTGAGCACCGACCTCGCCACTCAGTGGAAGGAGTGGCGGAAGATGTACCGAATCTGGGAAGCCAACCGGAAGATCTTCCTGTATCCCGAGAACTGGATCGAACCGGATCTGCGCGATGATCCGTCGCCGTTCTTCACAGAGCTGCAGACCCAGCTCGCCCAGAACGAACTCGACAACGACAACGTCGAAGACGCGCTCATCACCTATCTCGAAAAGCTCGATTCAGTCGCGCGGCTGGAGATCGTCGCGCTCTATCACGAAGTGGACGCCGATGCGGCGATCGACACGCTGCACATCGTCGGCCGGAGCTACGGAACGCCGCACCGCTACTGGTACCGGCGGCGCGAGCAGGGCGAGTTCACCGCGTGGGAAAAGATGGACGTCGACGTCGAGGGCGACCATCTCGCGCTCCTCGTCTGGGATCGGCGCCTTCACCTGTTCTGGCTGCATTTCGAGGAGAAGACCGAAGAGACCGACGTGACGATGCCGGCCACCAACACGGCGATGGCCAAGGCGCGGCGGTACTACCAGATCCAGGTCGCCTACAGCCAGTTGAGGAAGAACAACTGGTCAGCCCGCTGCATGTCCAAGAACAGCATCCAATCAGCGAGCGCGACGACCGACGATGATCTCGCGGACATCCAGCGCGCCGTCTTCATCTACCACACGTTGATGAACGACGACCTGTACGTGATCCTGATGGACGACTCGCAGTCGCCGTTCGGCTACTTCCACTATCACGATCACCACAGCGATCCGGCGGTGGTGAGCACGTCGATCGATGTCACGGCCTCGGTGGCGCCGCCCGGCCACACCCATCTCAGCGACATGCAGTTCGTGGAGGATGAATCGGCCAACCAGCTGTACCGGGACGACAACATCTACTACAAGAGCGTCGTGATCAGCTACTTCGACGGGACCGACTGGGTCGAGAAAACCAAGACGGTCTATCCGTCGCCGCCGGTGCTCGCGCAGACCAGGCACGGTCAGTACCGGGTGGTCGTGCCGGGGAATTTCTCGCGCTATCCGCTCGAAGGCGATTTCTTCTTCCAGGATCGCGTCAACACGTTCTACGTCTACCCCCAGACCGAGTATCGCTACACCGACATCGTGCTGGACAACTCCGCCGCGATCGGCAAGGCCGACGACATCTGGAAGCTCTATTACCAGCCGCCGGTGCAAAAGCCGGATCCGATCGGACCGGCCATCAACCCGCAATTGAGCAATCCCTACGCCGTCGTCGGCGCGTTGTATCAGCCGCAGCTGCTGTCCGGCGCCGGCTCGCTGCCGGCGCCGCAGATGAAAGTCGAAGCGCGCCGCCTGACGAGGGGCGCGATCGATCCGGAGCCGGTCCCGTCCGTTCCAATCAAGGCGACCGGCCTGTCGTTCGAGTACAACGACAGCCTCACCTTCCAGAAAGAGGCACAGTTCGGCACCGGCGGCATCCTGCGGAACCGTTATCGAAGCGTCGAGCTGCTGAAGTTCGAGACGCACTTCCACAGCCACGTGCGTGACTTCCTCGAGGCGCTCGAGGTGGACGGCATCGACGGGTTCATGGTGCGCTCGCTGCAGTCCGGCCCCGACACGATGAATTTCGTCGCGAAGTACGCGCCGCAGAGCATCGTCGATACGCCCTACCCGGACAGCACTGTCAATTTCGACTTCGGCAGCGGCTACTCCTGCTACAACTGGGAGCTGTTCTTCCACGTGCCGATGCTGATTGCGAACCGGCTGAAGCAGGATCAGCGCTTCGAGGACGCGCAGCGCTGGTATCACTACATCTTCGATCCCACCAATACCGACGGCACCGACAAGGCGCGTTTCTGGCAGTTCAAGCCGTTCTTCGACGAGGCACAGCAGCCGATCCAGACGCTGCAGGATCTCCTCGCCGACGCCGCTGCATTGCAGGAGCAGGTCACGAAGTGGCAGGAGAACCCGTTCGAGCCGCACGTGATCGCGCGCATGCGCATCTCGGCGTACATGAAGAACGTGGTGATGAAGTACGTCGACAACCTGATCGCCTGGGGCGATCAGCTGTTCGGACGCGACACCATCGAGTCGATCAACGAGGCGACCAATCTCTACGTGCTCGCGGCCAAGATCCTCGGC
>DATFXR010000678.1:0-2522 GCA_035315685.1 Vicinamibacterales bacterium
ATGGGATCCATCGTCCTGCAGGCTGCAAGCGATGGACAGCGGCTCGCCTTCCCGCACTCGTGGATCATGATCCACGAGCCGGCGAAGTGGGCGGGCTGGCAGTCGACGAGCGCCGCCGCGCAGCATCTCGAGCGGCTGAAGCAGATGCAGGATCAGATCTACCGGATTCTGTCGTCGCGATCGGGAAAGCCGCTGCGCCAGATCATCCGCGACACCAAGCGGACGGACTTCTATCTCGATGCGCAGAGCGCACTCGATTACGGGCTGATCGACGCGATTGTCGCCGGCGAGCTGCCGGAACCGAAGCCGGCCGCAGGCGAGAGCAAGGACATGACGGCGCCGACTGCTCCCGCGGCAGCGCCGCTGCCGGAGGCCGCCATCGAGCGGCCGGTTGCGGCAAGCGGGACGGACAGCACGCCACCCAGCTAGAACCGACGACACCACTACTGAATCACGAATTCCAAATTCCGAATTCCAAATTCTTAATTCCGTGTGGCGCGCCACTCTTCGAGCAGGCGCGCCGCATTGCCCGCAACCGAATGGAGTGACGGCGTCCAGCCAAGTGCCCGGGCGCGCGGGCTGCGGACCACCTGATCGAGCGCCAGCGCGTCGGCGTACGCGCCCATCTTGTGACGCGCTTCCTCGATCGGCACGTGGCGCACGTCAGGCTTGACCTGCAGGTACGGCTTGATGGCGGCGACGATGTCGTTGACCCGCTCGTCGCCTTCGTCGTTCGCGTGGTAGATGCCCGACGCATCCGGATGCGTGGCGAGCCGGGCGTACAAATCAGCGAGATCCCGGTCGTAGATCAGCGGCCAGTGATTGTTGCCGTCGCCGACGACGCGAACGAGGCCATTGGACGCAGACTTGAAGATCTCGCCGATCATGCCCTCGCCGCCGCCGTAGACGACGCCCGGCCGGATGACGATCGTGCGCAGGTGATCGCCGCCGGCGTCGAGGACCATCTTCTCGTGGACCTGCCGGAACGCCGAGAGCGCAATCGGATTGATCGGCGCATCCTCGGTCGCCGGCTCCGACGTCCTGCCCAGAATCCAGACGCCCGAGGTGTAGATGATGAATCGCTTGTCCGGCCCCGAGTTGCCGGCGGTGCGCGGCCGCTTCGCCGCCGCAATCAGCACCTCGAGCGCCGTCTGATCGATTGAGGGACCACGCCCCGAGCGCCCGTCGTACGCCGCGTGCACGTAGCCATCCTGCGCGTCGACGCTGCCGCGGAACGATTGCGGATCCTCGAGGTTGCCGATCACCGGGTGCGCGGCCCGCTTGGCCACGCGTCGCGCCTTCTCGTTGTTGCGCACGAGCGCGGTCACGTCGTGGCCGCCGCGCACGAGCGCGTCGAGTACTGCTGCGCCGATGTAACCGGTGGCGCCGGTCAGAAAGATCCGCATCGCGGGCGTATATCATAGTTCACTCGTGGTCCGTGACACGCTGATTGACTTTTTCGGCGATCTCACCCGCGCGCGCGGCGTGTTTCTGGTGCACGACGATGGGTTTCGCAGCAAGAGTTTCTCGTACGCGGACGTCGTGCGCGCCGCGCGCGGGTTCGCGGCCACGCTCCACGATCGCGGCGTTCGCAAGGGCGACGCCGTTGCCTTCTGGAGCGAAAACCGGCCGGAGTGGATTGTCGCCTTCTGGGGTTGCCTGCTGCGCGGCGTCGTCGTCGTGCCGATCGACTATCGCGCGTCGCCCGATTTTCTCGCGCGCGTCACGCGGATCGTCGCCGCGAAGCTGGTTCTGATCGGCCAGGACGTTCCGCCGCTTCGGACGCCAATCCAGGCGCCGACGCTGAAGCTCCACGAGTTGGAGTGGCGCGACGGCGATGTGCCGCCGGTCACGGTATCGAAAGACGACGTCGCCGAGATCATCTTCACGTCGGGCGCCACTGCGGAGCCGAAAGGCGTCGTCATCACCCACCGCAACATCCTCGCGAACATCGTCCCGGTCGAGCGGGAAGTCGTCAAGTACCGGAAGTGGGGCAAGCCGTTCTTCCCGCTGCGCTTCCTGAATCTCCTGCCGCTCAGCCACATGTTCGGCCAGGCCATGGCCACGTTCATCCCGCCGATGCTGCCGGGCACCGTGATCTTCATGCGCGGCTACAACCCGGGAGAGATCGTCGACCTGGTTCGGCAGCGGCGCGTGTCGGTGCTCGTCTCGGTGCCGAAGATCCTCGATGTGCTGAGAGAGCACGTCACGAGAACGCATTCAGAGGCAGCGCGACGGCTTCAGCCGAGCGGCGGGCACCCGTTTCAGCCGAGTCGCGAGCATTTCGCAAAACGCTGGTGGCGCTACCGCAAAATCCACCGCGCCTTCGGCTTGAAGTTCTGGGCGTTCATCGTCGGCGCCGCCCCGCTCGATGCGGACCTCGAAGCGTTCTGGCGCGAGATCGGTTTCGTCGTGATCCAGGGATACGGCCTCACCGAGACTGCGCCAATCGTCACGCTCAATCATCCGTTCCACACGAAAAAAGGGTCGGTCGGCAAGGCGATCGGCGGCGTCGACATGAA
>DATFXR010000679.1:0-3916 GCA_035315685.1 Vicinamibacterales bacterium
GGAACAGCAGGCCGCAGATCGTCCAGCGGAACCGGCCGACACGGGTTGCGACCTGCGTGTACATCAGAACGTCGGATTCCGCCGATAGATCGCGAACTCGCGATGGCCGAGCCGCTCGGCGACGGTCGGCCGTCCGCTGCAGACGTCGAGCATCTCGTCGAACAGGCGGGCAGCCGCCGACTCGATCGGCTCTTCGTCTGCGATGATGCCGCTGACGTCCACGTCGATGTTGTCGGCCATCGACTCGGCGGTGCGGCGGTTCCCGGTGATCTTCACGACCGGCGCGATCGGGTTGCCGGTCGGCGTGCCGAGGCCGGTGGTGAACAGTACGACGTGCGCGCCGCCGCCGACCATTCCGGTCACTGCCTCGACGTCGAGCCCGGGCGTGTCCATGACGGTCAGGCCACGCGCGGTAATCGGCGCCGCGTAGCCGACCACGTCCGCGAGCGGCGTTCGCTCGCCGCCCTTGTGAACCGCGCCGAGCGACTTCTCCTCGATCGTGGTCAGACCACCGCGGATGTTGCCGGGCGCCGGCTGCGTGCCGCGGATGTCGAGGCCGAGCGCCATCGCTTCTGCCTCCGTGCGATTGACGACCCGCAGCAGCCGCGCTGCGGTGTCCGGCGCGCTGGCGCGCGCGGCGAGCAGGTGCTCGGCGCCCATGATCTCGGCGATCTCGCCCAGCACCACGGCGCCGCCGCCGTCGACCAGCCGATCGGCGACGCGGCCAACGGCCGGATTCGACGCCAGCCCCGACGTGTAGTCGGATCCACCGCATTTCACCGAGACGACGAGCGACGCGACGTCGTACGGTTCGCGGGTCGCGGCCGCCAGCTCCGCCGCCATCCCGCGCGCGATGTCGACACCCTTGGCCGTCGCGCGCACGGTCCCGCCTTCGGCCTGAATCGCGACGATTGCCGCAGGCTTGCCGTGCTGCCGCGCCTCCTCGGCGAGACGCTGCGCAACCACCTGCTCGCAGCCGAGCGCGACGACGATCACTGCGCCGACGTTGGGGTGACGGCAGTACGCCGTCAGCGTGTCGTGCGTGACGGTCATGTCGGGCCCCAGCTGACCGCATCCCGCCAGGTGGGGAATTGCTGTGCCCACTGGCGCGATCGCTGCGGCAATCCGCTCGGCGACGACCGCGGAGCAGATCACCGTCGGCACGACGAGCACGTGGTTGCGAACGCCGACGCGGCCGTCGCGCCGCGGGAAGCCGAGGAATCGATCCGTGCTCATCGATCTGCGTCCGGTGGCTGCGCGGTATGAGCCGCCGCCGACAGGTCGCCGCGGCCTCGGCCGCTCGAGACGTTGTGCACATGGACGTGGGCGCCGACCGGAATGTCGGCTGACGCCGTGCCGATCGCGTTCCCGTACTTGACGACGGCGGCGCCCGCGGGAATCGCTCGAATCGCAAGCTTGTGCCCGCGCGGAATCCGATCGACGACAGCGATGCTGAAGTCGCCGACGCGGATCGTCGCACCCGCCTCGAGCGCGTCGAGCGCGGTCGCGACATTGTCGCTGGCGCTGATGACGAGCGCGGGATTCATATCGCGACCCGGCGGCGCCGGCGACGCTGCGGTTCGCGCGCCGCCTCCGCCTCGGCCTCCTCCGCCTGATACCGGCTCGCTTCGACGAGGTGGTCGTGCATCGCGCGACGCGCCGCCTCAGCATCGTGTGCGCGGATGGCCTGGTAGATGCGGCGATGCGCTTCCGCGGCGGCACGCCGATCGCGCTGCACCGCACGCTCGGCCGTTTTGCGACGCTGTTCGTAGTACAGACCCGAGATCATTTCAATCAGCGCTGCCAGAATCGGGTTGCCCGAGCTCGCCGCGACGCCGCGGTGGAAGTTCACGTCGTGGACGAGGAACGCCTGCGGGTCGTGCATCAGCGCAAAGAGGTTGGCGACCTCGTCGGCCAGCGCCGCGAGTTGATCCGCAGAGGCGCGCTCGGCGGCGAGGCCGGCGGCGCCGATCTCGAGCACGCGCCGCGCCTCGTACATCTCCTCACGGGAGAAGCCGTGCAGCGCCGCCAGAAAGCTCAGCGGCTCGGGTACAAGCGCTGGCGGCCCGTCCGGAATGAAGGTGCCTGATCCGCGGCGCGCATGGACGACGCCCATCGCGGCCAGCGCGTGCAGTCCGGCACGTACCGTGGGACGGCTGACGCCGATCTGCGACGCGAGATCGCGCTCGGCCGGCAGCCGATCGCCGGGCCGCAGCGCGCGGCGTTCGATCAGCGTGCGAACGTGAGCAACGACCTGTTCGGCGCAGCCTTCAGACGGCATAGGCTCCAGGCAACTCGCAACCGGTGTAGCGCGAAGGCTTCAGCCGAGGCCGAAAGCACCGCCGCGCCACGCGACATCGATGAGAAAAAATCTCCGGTTCTCTGCGGGCTCGGCGGTTGCTTTGCCTCGCATGCAAGTTGTATGACCACCTCGGGATGTTGTCAAGGCGGCGAACGGCGCAGTTCGCCGTTCACGCGCACGTTCGTGAGGACGAGGTTCTGCACCGCCTCGAGCACGTCGGGAGACGCCACGCCGTCGAAGCTGCAGTCGGACACGTGCACGTTCGTGATCGGCGACCGCGCGTAGCCGCGCAGCAGGAACGCGTGCTTGCTCCGCCGGCTCGTCACGTCGCGAACGTCGATGTCCCGAAGGACCGGCGTGAACGTCCCGGTGTCGCCTTCCTCGTAATAGAAATCGGCGGCGACGACTGCCTCCGCAACCTCACCGACGGTGATGTGCCTGATCGCGACGCGCTCGAGCGTGCCGCCGCGCGTCGAGTTGGTCTTGAAGCGGAGCACGCGATCGAGCCGCGGGCTGTCCATCCGGCAGCGCTCGGCGAACACGTTGCGCGCTCCGCCGGACACTTCGCTGCCGATCACGACGCCGCCGTGGCCGTCGCGCATCTCGCAGTCGCGGATCACCACGTTCTCAATCGGCCTGTGCAGCCGCCGCCGTCCTGGTTGCGGCCGGACTTGAGCGCGATGCAGTCGTCGCCGGTGTCGAACGAGCAGCGCTCGATCAGGACGTCGCGGCACGACTCGGGATCGCAGCCGTCGTTGTTCGGACCGTGGCTGCGAATCGTCACACCGCGCACGACGACGTTCTCGCAGAGCACCGGGTGGAGCTCCCACATCGGGGAGTTGACGACGGTCACGCCGTCGATGAGCACGTTCCGGCAACGGTAGGTCTGAACGAAGTTCGGTCGCAGGAAGCTGCCGTCGCCGAAGCGTCGCTCCGCCGGCGGCACGCCGCGCGCGGCGATCTCGAACAGACGCGTGCGCGCCGGCGTCATCGGCGCGCCGGCCGCGGCTCCGGCGCCGCGCCAGTTCCACCAGTGCGATTCGTCCGCCTGGCCGTCGAGCGTGCCGGCGCCGGTAATCGCGATGTCGTGCTGATCGATCGCGTAGATGAACGGCGAGTAGTTCATCAGCTCGACGCCTTCATAGCGCGTCAGCACGGTCGGCAGATAGGCGCGCGGATCACGGCTGAACGCGATCGTCGCGCCATCGTCCAGGTGCAGATTCACGTTCGAGCGCAGGCGTATGGCGCCGGTCTCGAAGCGGCCCTTCGGAACGACCACACGGCCGCCGCCACCCTTCACACATGCCTCGATCGCGGCGCGAAAGGCTCCGGTTGCGTCGGCGCTCGTCGTCGCTCCGTAGCGCGTGATCTCGAAGGTCCGCGGCGGAAACGTCGGCAGCGTGATGCGACGGACAATCGCGTCCGCGGTTGCCCAGAGATCGTCAGAGGGCGGTGATTGTTCGAAGGCGGCGAGCCGGGGCGAGAGCGTGGCAGCGACGCCGAGCACGGACAGCGCCAGGAACTCGCGGCGCGTCGGCTCGCTTGCCAAGTGGTCATGCCAATTGTAAAGTGAACGACGCATTCGAGTGTGCCTATGGTAAGCGAAACACCACT
>DATFXR010000680.1:0-3343 GCA_035315685.1 Vicinamibacterales bacterium
GGACCGAAGCTCGCGTAGTTGATGTGCAGGACGTCGGCGTCGAGCCGCTGCAGCCGCACCAGCCAGCGCAGTACGTCGAACGCGTAGAGCGGCAGCTCGCGACGGGAAAAGGGGCGGCTCGCCGCCCGACGCGTGGCCGCGCCGCGGATTGCCGCCTCGCGCTCGAAGTCGCTGGTCAGCGGGCCGGCGATCGTGAAGCGCACGTCTGACGGCGACGCGAGCTCCGCGAGATCGAGCGCGTCGTTCACCGCGCCGATCCGCAGGTCCGCGTTGTTCATCTCGATCACGACGTGGAGCGGACGGCTCGCGGGGTTCGGGGTTCGGGGTTCGGCGTTCGGGGTTCTGTCGGCACGCCGGCGCGAGGCGAGCGCCGAGACCCTGCGCCAGATTGCCGCGGGAATGAACCGCTTCCACTGCAGCCGGCGCCACACCTCCCAGTCCTCGATGCCCGGGCTCGTCGCGGCGGCGAATCGCAGGAATCGATCGCAGGCGTCGCCCTGCCCGGCGTCGAACGCGTGCGCGCCCGACCATACCGCCGCTTCCGCGATCGTGCGGTTGACGACCGCTTCGAGGTGCGCGATCTCGCGGCGAGTTTCACGGTACTGTGCAAAATGCGCGTCGAACGCCTTCTGCTGCTGCTCGAACCGGCCGAGCTGCGCGAACGACAGGCTCATGTTGTTCGCGTGCAGCCGCCGAAACGCCTGGTCGGCGTCCAGCTCGCAGACCGCCGCGTGCGCCGCCATCCGCAGCCAGATTTCGGTGTCGCCGGCGTGCGGCAGCTCCACCATGTAGTCGCCGATCTCGCGGTGCAGCGAGGTCCGCACGATCGCCGTCGGCGCCTGAATCGGCGTGTGGCCGAGACGGCAGGATCGCTCAAGGAACTCGGCGTAGTGGAAGATTCGGTAGTCGCCGCCGGTTGCGTGGCGCGCCGCATCCGCTGGCGGTGAGTGACGGAAGGTGATGTCGCGGCCATAAGCGAGGCCGATCTCGGGATGCGCGTCCATCACGCGGGTCGCGCGCGCGAGCGACCCCGGCGTGAGCAGATCGTCCGCCGACAGGATCATGCAGTAGTCGCCCGTCACGTAGCCGAGCGCCTCGTTGTAGGTCCTGATGTTGCCGACGTTGACGGCGTGCCGCCGGTACTCGACGCGAGGATCGTCCGCGGCCAGGCGGGTGCCCACCATCTCGGTCGAATCGCTCGACGCGTCGTCCATGATGATGACGCGGACGGCGACCGCTTCCTGACTGAGGATGCTGCGGACGCAGTCCTCGAGCATGGGTCCGTAGTTGTAGCAAGGTACGATTACGTCGACTCGGGTCATCGTAGAATTCCCATCAGGCGGCGTGAGACGCGATCACGCGGGTGTCTCGACCGCGTGCGCGAACGAGTTCGGAATAGATGGTTGACCGCTGAAGCAGCCGCTGGATCCCTTCGGACAGCGCGGCCAGCCCACCGAGGCAGACCAGCAGTTGCACGATCACGCGCGCGGCGTAGCCGACCTGCCAGGCCACCAGCAGCGGGTGCAGCGCGAGAAACACCGGCATGTGGGCGAGGAAAATGATCGGCGTGTTGCGTGCGATGAAGCGCACCGGCGCCGGCGCGGCGACGCGGCGCGTCGCTTCGAACGTGATCATCGTCGGCAGCAGGTAGAGCGCCGACACGGCCGCCGAGACCGCGAGCAGGCCCGCCAGCGGCGGCCAGCCGCGCAGCGTGATGAACGGCACCGTCATCTCGAGCGGCAGCAGCCGCGCCGCAAGCGCCCACACGGTCACCGCGGCCACGCCGCCGCCGACGAACGGCCACGGACTTCTCGCCACATCCTCGTCGTCTTCGGCGCCTTGCGCGAGACCGAGGAGGAAGACCGCCATCCAGTTGGTGAGGAGCATGTACGCGACGAAGCCGCCGGCAGTCGCCATCAACGCTGCGCGAATCGGAATCTCGAGCGCGAACGCCGCGGCGACCATCCAGCGGCGGACGCGCACCGTCCGCAGCCAGATCGCCCAGATGATCAGCAGATGCAGATACGTACCGAGGTACCACGTCGTCGGGTTGGCCGGAAAGTTGTCGAAGACCACATTCGCGCCGACCAGCGGCAGGAAGTTGCTGAGCGCCAGCCCGGTGCCGTTGATCGCCCCGGCAACGGCAATTCCGCCCGCGAGTACGAACGCGAACAGCCAGGTCTGGAACAGCCGCTTGAAGAGCGCCTGGGAGACGGACCGCCGCTCGCGCGCCAGGGTGAAGCCGCTGGCGAACAGGAAAAAGGCGACTCCCAGCTGCTTCGGGTAGATCGGTGCGGTGACGGCGACGGCGCGCGTGACGTGACCGTAGACGATCACGGTCATGCCGAGCGCCTTCATCCAGTCAACGAACGGGTACGACGGCCGCGACAGACGGCACCTCCTTCTCCGGTTCATGAGCGCGGAGGCGCCGCACGAAGCGCGCCGGGTTGCCGCCAACCATCGTCTCCGCGGGCACGGCGCTGGAGACGACCGAGCCGGCGGCGACCATCGCAGAGCGTCCGACGTCGGCGATGATCACCGACGATTCGCCAATCCACGCGTAGTTGCCGATGTCCACCCGCTGCAGCCGCGTCAGGTCGGTCGCCGCCCACTGGCCGTTGGCATCGAACGTGTGCAGCGAGCCTCCGCTCAGGATGCTGGTCCGGCTGCCAATCAGGCAGCCCCGCCCGAGCCGGCACGATCCGACGATCGCGTACGGGCCCACGTAGGCGTCCTGCCCGATGGTTGCCTGCCGGTGCGAGAACATCGCGCCGAACCCGATCCAGAAACTGCGGTCGCAGTGCTCGAGCGTCAGGCGATAGAACGCACGCCGGACGAACACGCCGGGAAGGCCCGGCACGACTGCGAACGTCTGTGCCCAGAAGGTGAACACCATCTCGGCACGGGGCGCGAGCTTCTCCTCAATCGCACACAGTGCCGCCGCCGGCAGCACCAGCACCAGGCAGACGCCGTCGATGGCGGACTTGATCAGCCCGCGAACGCCGGAGTTCACGGCGTGGCTCCCGCAACCGCTGCCGGCGTCGCGCGCCGGATCTTCTTGAAGCGGGTCGAGTGCAGCGTGGCGACGAGCTGTACCTTCGACGGAATCTTGTAGGCGGCCAGTTTGCCGCGGAGGAAGATGCGCATCCGCGTCTTGAACGACGCGAGGTCTTCGTCGTTCGACAGCGTCACGGAGGCCACGACCACCTGGCCGGTGACCGGGTTCGGTTCGCCGTGCACCGCGACATCGTCGACGCCTTCCATCGCGAGCAGCGTGTTCTCGACCTCCATCGGAAACACCTTGTTGCCGCCGACGTTGATCACTTCGGTGTGGCGGCCGACG
>DATFXR010000681.1:0-3114 GCA_035315685.1 Vicinamibacterales bacterium
ACACTGGTCTATCCGAACAATCAGGGTGCGACCAACTGGTACTCGCCGTCGTTCAGTCCGCGCGTCGGCTACTTCTACATTCCGAGCTGGATGGACACCTACTCGACCTACACGAAGGGTCCCGTCGAGTACAAGGAAGGCAATCAGTACGTCGGCCGCTTCCCGACGATGACGGTGCCGGCGCTGCGCACCGGACCTGGCAACGTGAACACGCGCACACCGCAGGAAGGCTGGGGCGCGATTCAGGCCTTCGATGCGAAGACCGGCGAGCTGAAGTGGCAGTTCAAGATGAGCGACGTCACCGACAGCGGCATATTGACGACCGCGTCAGATCTCGTGTTCGCCGGCGGCCGTGAGGGCTACTTCTTCGCGCTCGACGCGCGCAGCGGCGCGCAGCTCTGGAAGGGAAGCGTCGGCGGCCAGGTCTCGGCCGGCCCGATGTCCTATGCGGTCGGCGGACGGCAGTATGTCGCGATTGCGGCGGGCAGTGCGCTGTTCGTCTACGCGCTGCGGCAGTAACGCAGCTGAAAGGAGCGAGCATGCGATCACACGCAGCGCTGATTCTCACCGGCCTGCTCGCATCGGGACTCTCGCCGTCTGCGGCGGCGCAGGAACCCGCGCGCGGGCGCGGAGCGGCCGCGCCGCGGGTCACGCGGCCTCCGCTCTTCTTTCGCGAAGAATGGAAGCAGACGGCCGCCGGCGGCGAGCATCCGGTCAATCCGGCGGAGGCACTGTCGAATCCGAACCTCGAGCTGAAGCTGTACGGCAAAGACGTGCTGCTGACGGGCAGCGCCGCGGACGACAACAACCCGATTCATCTGTGGACGGGCGTCTGCACGACGCCGTGCGCTGTGGCGCTTCGCGACCGGAGCAACTTCGCCGATCTGACGGGGCTCGGACGCATCCGCTGGGTGACGAAGGTGTCCGGCTTCCATCAGGTCAGGCCGATCGTGAAGCTCGCCGACGGAACGTGGCTGGTCGGCGATCACGCCGACGGATCGACGCTCGACTGGCTGCAGAGCGACTTCCTGCTCGCCGAGGTTCGCTGGCTGCGGCTGGACATCGCCGCCGTCGTCACCAAAGGCACCATCGTCGAGAAACCGGATCTGAGCAAGGTCGACGAGATCGGGTTCGTGGATCTCATGCCCGGGAGCGGACACGGTCCGGGAGGCTGGATCGATGTCGCCGCGATCGACGTCTTCGGCAAGCCGGTGAAGCGCTGATGTCAACGAGGAGGATGTGATGTCGCGTCCGAAGCTGCTGGCGCTGCTGATCGTCCTGTTGGCCGCTGGCCTGGTGTGCCAGTCGACGCTGCAGTCGCAGACCGCGGCCCCGCGAAAGCGCGGTCCCGACGAGCTCCTTCGCTTGTCGCTCGCCGCCGAAGGGCCCGGCCTCGCCGAGCCGTTCAAGGGCATCACCACCAACGGAACGATCGAGACCGGTCTGTTCAGCATCCGCTCCACCGGCGTGTCGACGGCGCCGGTGCGCAGCGCGACCGAAACGTTTCTGGCCGGCCTGACGGCGGAGCAGCGCAAGAAAACGACGTTCAAGGTGGACGACGTCGAGTGGCGCAAGTGGATGAACCAGAGCTTCTACGTGCGCGCCGGCGTCAGCTTTCTCGAGATGAACGCTTCGCAGCGCGAGCTCGCGTTCGCGCTGTTGCAGGCGTCGCTCAGCGCAAAGGGATTGAAGCAGACCCGCGACATCATGCGTCTGAACGAAACCCTCGGTGAGCTGAACGACAACAACTTCGACGAGTACGGCGAGTTCCAGTACTTCATCACCGTCATGGGCACGCCGTCGGCGACCGAGCCGTGGGGCTGGCAGCTGGACGGTCATCACGCGGTCATCAACTACTTCGTTCTCGGCGATCAGGTGGTGATGACGCCGTTCTTCGCGGGCTCGGAACCGGCGATCGCGCATTCGGGCAAGTACAAGGGCACGTCGGTGCTGCAGGTCGAGCAGCGCGACGGCCTGGCGATGGTCAACGCGCTCGACGAGGCAGCGCGCAAGAAGGCGATCCTGAAGTTCTCCAAGACCGGCAACGAGAACCTCACCGAGGCGTGGCACGACAACGTCGTGCTCGATTACGCCGGCGTGCGCGCCGGCGAGCTGACCAGCGCGCTGCAGAAGCGGCTGCTCGATCTGATTGCGCTCTACGTGGACAACCTGGACGATGGGCACGCGCGCGTGAAGATGGACGAGGTGCGGTCGCTCCTCGATCGCACGTGGTTTGCCTGGATTGGCGGCACCGAGCCGGGGAGCGTCTTCTACTACCGCATCCACAGTCCGGTGATCCTGATCGAATTCGATCACCAGCAGCCGGCCAACCTCAAGCACCTGTCGAAGAACCCGGACCTGCCGAATCCGGAGCACGTGCACACCGTGGTGCGGACACCGAACGGCAACGACTACGGCAAGGACCTCCTTCGGCAGCACTACCTCCAGCATCAGCACTGACGATATGCGGCGCAGAGACTTTCTCGCGACGGTGACCGCGGCAGGCGTTGCAGCCGCCGTGGAGGCGCAGACCCCGGCGGCCACACCGGTACGGCGCAAGGGCCGCGTGAAGCAGGCGGCGATGCGCGTGAACTTCGGCCGCGACACGAAGCTCTCGTTCGACGACATGTGCCGCGAGGCGGCCCGTCTCGGCGCCTCCGGATTCGATCTGGTCGGCCCGCAGGACTGGCCGACGCTGAAGAAGTACGGCCTGGCGTGCACGATGGCCCCGGCGATGGGCGTCACGATCCGCGACGGCCTGATCCGTCCCGAACTGCACGACGCGATCGAGAAGTCGATGCACGAAGAGATCGATCTGTGCGCGGCGAACGGGTGGCCGAATTTCATCACTGTCGGCGGCGAGCGGCACGGCATCGGCTATGACGAAGGCAAGGACCGCTGCACGGCGCTGCTGCAGCGCGTGAAGGCGCACGCGGAAGAGAAGAACGTCACCATCTGCATCGAGGTGGTCAACAGCAAGTACCTCGATCCGGAGTTCGGCCGGGCCGACGCCATCTTCGACCGGCTCGAGTGGGGCGCCGACGTCTGTCGCCGGGTCAATTCACCGCGCGTCAGGATTCTGTTCGACATCTATCACGTGCAGATCATGGAAGG
>DATFXR010000682.1:0-7565 GCA_035315685.1 Vicinamibacterales bacterium
GTAGAACGTGGCGCCGGGAATCTGCGGCAGCGCATTGCGCAGGACGCCGAAGATCAGCGCGCCGAGCACCGCGCCGGCGACGGACCCGCGGCCGCCGGACAGACTCGCGCCGCCGACGACCGCCGACGCGATGATGTCCAGTTCGTAACCCATCGCGAGATCAGCTTTGCCCTGTCCCTGCACGATCGTCAGCGCGATGCCGGACACCGCGGCCAACATCGCGGCCGCCAGGTAGACGGACGCCTTGACGAGTCCGACGCGGACGCCAGAATACCGCGCCGCGGTCTCGTTGCCGCCGACCGCGAACACCGCGCGTCCCCACTGAAAGCGCGTCATCAGTATCTGAAACACGGCGGCGAGCACGATCATCAGCAGCGGCGACGTCCAGTCAATCGGCACGCCGAGCGGCCGCCAGTCGGCAGGAAGGCGGCTGGACACGTCGAAGTAGCGTCCCTCGGTGATGATGAAGCCGGCGCCGCGCGCGATGCCCATGACGCCGAGGGTAGCGATGAACGGCGGCAGACCGATCGGGACGACCAGCGCAGCAGTCAGGAGTCCGCAGGCCGCGCCGGTCAGAAATCCGGCGAGCGCACTCGAGGCAAGCGTCCACCCGGCACCGACGAACAACCCGCCGGTGACGACGCCCGCCAGCGCGATGACCGCACCCGGCGAGAGATCGATCCCGCCGGCGATGATCACGATCGCGGCGCCAATCGCGGCAATGCCGTAGATTGACGAGTATTTCAAGATCAGCACTGTGTTTGCCGCGTTGAGAAACGGGTGCGTCCGGCCCGGTGGCGGCGACAGATACCAGACAAAAAACGCAATCTCGATCGCAAGAATCGCGATCGTGCTGGCCTCGCGCCCCTCCCACCACCGCGTCACGCGTCGCTCCTCGTGATCACCGAGGGGACCGGGAGCTGGGAACCGGGAGCTGGACGTTGCGCGAAGATGCCCCAGTCCCCAATCCGCCCAATCCCTAGTCCCCAGTCCCCAGTTCCCGGTCCCGCGCGGCCGCAGTGCTCGCAAGTCGCATCACCATCTCCTCGGTGAACGCGGTCGTGTCGGACGCGGCGATCTCTCCGCGCAACCGGCCTTCACGCATGACGACGATGCGATCGACGAGCGCGAGGAGTTCGGGCAGGTCGCTCGACGCGATCAGGCACGCGGCGCCGCGTGCGGCCATCTCGCGAATCATGCCGTGGATCTCGTACTTCGCGCCGACGTCGACGCCCTTCGTCGGCTCATCGAGCAGCAGGACGCGCGGCGCCATCGCGAGCCACTTCGCCGCAACCACCTTCTGCTGGTTGCCGCCGCTGAGCGCGCCGGGCGCCGCGTCGGCCGACGACGCCTTGATCCGCCAGCGATTCAGGACCTTCGCGGCTGCATCGCGTTCCGATCCGCGGACGAGATGCGTGCGCGACGCCTCAGCCGCGGGCAGCGCGAGATTGTGTCGCAGATTCAGGTTGAAGCAGAGGCCCTGCCGCTGGCGATCCTCCGGCACGAGCACGACGCCAGCCTGCGCCGCCTCCCGTGGCGATCGGAAGTGCCGCGCGGCGCCGCGGACTTCGAGCGAGCCGGCATCTGCCGGATGAAGGCCGACGATGGTCTCCAGCAGTTCCGTTCGACCCGATCCGACGAGCCCGAAGAGCCCGACGATCTCTCCCGCCGCGATCGACAGCGTCACCTCCTCGACGCATCGACGGCGCGTCAGGCGATCCGCGCGCAGGAGCGGCTCACGTTCGGACGAGACATCCTTTGCGCGCGCGCGTGGCGGGATCGCCCGGCCGACCATGGCCTGCACGATGTCGTCGACGGCGACTTCATCTCGGTGAAACGTGCCGGCCGAGCGCCCGTCGCGAAGCACCGTGATGCGATCGCACAGGCGGAACACCTCGGGCAGCCGGTGCGAGACGTAGATCAGCGTCGCGCCGCGGCGCTTGAGGCCGTCGAGCAGCGCGAACAACCGATCCGTTTCGGCGGCGGTGAGCGACGCGGTCGGCTCGTCCAGCGCCAGCGTTCCGCAGTCGCAGACGAGCGCACGCGCCACCTGCAGCAGCTGCCGGTACGCGATCGGCAGCGACGCGACCGGCGCGTCGGGCGAGATCGGCAGGTCGAGCCGTTCCAGCAGCGCCCGCGCGCGCTCGCGCATCTCACCGGAGCGCAGCCAGCCGAATCGACCCGTGATCTCGCGGCCGGCGAAGATGTTCGCGGCCGCCGAGAGATTCGGAAACGCGAGCATCTCCTGGTGCACGAGGCCGAGGCCCCGCGCCAGCGCGTCGCGCGCGTTCGTCAGCATCACGGCCTCGCCACCGAGGCGCAGCTCGCCGTGATCCGGCCGCAGGGCGCCGACGAGGATCTTCAGGAGCGTCGATTTGCCCGCGCCGTTCTCGCCGACGATCGCGTGCGACTCGCCGCGCTCGATCGCGAACGTCACGTCGCGCAGCGCGGTGACGGCGCCGAAGGACTTGCCGATCTGCCGGAACTCGACTGCCGGCACCCGTGTCAGGCGCTCGGCTGACAGCGGCCGCGTCACGCCGCGAACATCGCGCCGAGACCGCCGTCTACGGCCACGTTGGCGCCGGTGATCGCCGACGCTTCATCGGATGCCAGGAATGCGACGACGTTCGCGACCTCGGCGGGGGTTGCCATGCGGCGAAGCGGGAGATGCGCGAGCGTGGCGCGTTCGGTCTGTGCCGGATCCGGCTGGCGCGACATCCACTCGTCGACCAGCCGCGTCCGTGTGTACCCCGGAGACACCGCGTTGACGCGAATACCGATCGGTCCGTAGTCGAGCGCCAGGCTGCGGGTCAGTCCGAGCAGCCCCGATTTCGCGGCCGCGTACGGAAACATGCCGGCGATGGTGAGCGTCGCGTGAATCGACGCGATGTTGACGATCGACCCCTGCCCCGCCGTCTTCATCGGTGGCAGCGCATGCTTCGCGCACAACCAGGCGCCTTTGAGGTCGACCGCGAACACCTGATCCCATTCGGCCTCGCTCATCGCGTCGGCGTCGAAGTAGGCATTGATGCCGGCGTTATTTACCAGAACATCGAGCGCACCATACTCCTGCACGACGCCGTAGAGCGCCCGCCGCACGTCGTTTTCGACGGTCACGTCCGCACGGACGAAGCGGACCGGCGCACCGGTCGCTCGCCACACCGACTCGGTCGCACCGCCCTCGGCCTCGTCGAGGTCGGCAAAGGCGACCAGCGCGCCTTCGGCGACGAACTTCTCGACGACCGCGCGGCCGATGCCGCGGGCGCCGCCGGTGACGAACGCTACTTTTCCGGCCAGCCGTTTCATGGCGCAGTGGCGTAATACTATACGGCTCGGTGAAACCTTCCCAGCGATCGTCTGCCTGTCGAAGACGATCTTTGTGTTCGGCGTGACGAAGTAGCGATGTGGCGCAGCCCTCCCTGGGCTGCCGGAGTGACGATGAGTACCAGAGAGAATGCGACTGCGGCGGCGGCGCTCGCGGCACTGCTGGCGGCGACGCCGCCTGCGTTCGGTCAGGGAACGTCCGCCGACTACGAGCGCGCGAAGGCGTTGCGTGCCAGGTACGAAGCGCTCGTCGCGAACGTGCCGGGGCCGGTTGGCTGGATCGGATCCACGACACGCTTCTGGTACCGAATCATGAACCGCGGAAACGTCGAGTTCGTCATGTTCGACGTTGCGCTGCGACAAAAGCACCCCGCCTTCGATCACGAGAAGCTCGCCGCCGGGCTGTCGAAAGCGACCGGCGCCAGCTACACCGCCACCAGGCTGCCGTTCACTTCAATCGCCTTCTCCGACGACGAAACGACGATCGACGTCGCGGTCGAGGGCACGACGTGGCGCTGCGACCTCGGCGAGTACGCCTGCCGGAAGGCCGAGCCGCGGCGGCGGAGCGACGATCGGACGGCCCGGCTGTCGCCCGACAGGAAGCGTGAAGCGCTGATCGTCAACTGCAACGTCGCGGTCCGGGACGCCGGCTCGACACAGGCGAAAACACTCAGCGCGGATGGTTCGGAGGGCAACGCGTACGAGCTGTCGTCGATCGTCTGGTCGCCCGATTCGTCCCGGCTGGCCGCGTATCGTGTCAGGCCCGGATACCGCCGCGAAGTCCACTACGTCGAATCGTCGCCTGAGGACCAGCTTCAGCCGAAGCACTCGTCGATCCGCTACGCCAAGCCGGGTGACGTCCTCGACGTCGAGCAGCCGGTGATCTTCGACGTCACGGGCGGCCGCCAGATCGCGATCGACAACGCGCTGTTTCCGAACGCGTACGCGATGTCGCGTCTCGCGTGGCGGAAAGACAGCCGCGCGATCACGTTCGAATACAACCAGCGCGGACATCAGATCTACCGCGTCATCGAAGTCGACGCGGCCTCCGGAAAAGCGCGAACGATCATCTCCGAAGAGCCGCGCACCTTCTTCAATTACCGGACCGCCAACGGCAGCCAGAGCGACTCCGGGAAGAAGTACCGCTTCGACGTGGCGGACGGCAAGGAAGTGATCTGGATGTCGGAGCGCGACGGCTGGAATCACCTGTATCTCATCGACGGCGCGACCGGCGCAGTGAAGCACCGCATCACCAGCGGCGACTGGCCGGTGCGCGCGGTGCTGCACGTCGACGAAGCGAGACGTCAGGTCTGGTTCAGCGCGAGCGGCATGGATCCCGGCAAGGATCCGTATTTTCTCTACTGCTATCGCATCAACTTCGACGGATCCGGATTGACGCGGCTCGGCGCTGACGGCGACGCAAATCACCAGATTGTCGTCTCGGACGATCAGCGGTACATCGTCGATCTGTACTCGCGAATCGACACCGCGCCGGTGCTCGAGCTGCGACGGCTGTCCGACGGGGCCCTGATCACCGAACTGGCGCACGGCGACATCAGCGCGCTCCTCCAGGCCGGCTGGCACGCGCCGGAAGGGTTCACGGCGGCCGGCCGCGACGGCAGGACGGACATCTGGGGCGTGATCGTCAAGCCGACGAACTTCGACCCGGCGAAGAAGTATCCGGTCATCGAGAACATCTATGCCGGACCGCAGGGGTCGTTCGTCCCGAAGTCGTTCGCCGCATTCAACCAGATGATGGCGCAGGCGGAACTGGGGTTCGTCGTCGTGCAGATTGACGGCATGGGCACCTCGAACCGATCGAAGGCGTTTCAGGACGTTGCCTGGAGGAATCTGGGCGACGCGGGGTTCCCCGATCGCATCGCCTGGCACCAGGCGGCCGCGGCGAAGTACCGCTGGTACGACATCAGCCGCGTCGGCATCTATGGCACCTCGGCAGGCGGGCAGAATTCGCTCGGCGGGCTCCTCTTCCATCCGGAGTTCTACAAGGTCGCGGTGTCCGCCGCCGGCTGTCACGACAACCGGATGGACAAGATCTGGTGGAACGAGCAGTGGATGGGATGGCCGCTCGGTCCGCAGTACTCCGCGTCGTCGAACGTCGACAACGCCTATCGACTGCAAGGACACGTTCTGCTGGTCGTCGGCGAGATGGACACCAACGTCGATCCCTCGTCGACGCTGCAAGTGGTGAATCAGCTGATCAAGCACGACAAGGACTTCGATCTGCTGTTCATCCCCGGCGCCGGCCATGGCGCGGGCGGCGCGTACGGCGAGCACAAGCGGTTCGACTACTTCGTGCGGCACCTGCTGGGGGTGATGCCGCCGGAGTGGACGAAAAAGGATCAGAAGGCGTCCACCGCCGATCCGGAGTGAGAGGGAAAGCAACCGCAGAGATCGCAGAGGCCGCGGAGATTTCTTTCATAAGGAAAAACTCGGCGCTCTCTGCGGTCTCTGCGGTTGCTTTTCGCCGTGGCGGTCCACTGGAGGGAGTACACTGCGTCGCCATGAGCAAGGCTTTTGCGCTCGCCGTTTCGATCGTCATGGCCACCTCGGTCGGCCCGTCGATCCCGGACAAGGTGACGCCGAAGGTCACAGCTTTCGCGTTGCAGAACGTGCGGCTGCTCGACGGCCCGTTCAAGCGCGCGATGGAGCTCGACCAGCAGTATCTGCTCGCGATCGACGTCGATCGGCTGCTGCACAACTTCCGCGTGAACGCCGGCCTGCCGTCCTCGGCCGCGCCGCTCGGCGGGTGGGAAGCGCCGGACGTCGAACTGCGCGGCCACACTGCCGGCCACTACCTCTCGGCGCTCTCACTGATCTACGCATCGACGGGCGACGCGCGGTTCAAGACGCGCGCCGACGCGCTCGTGCGCGAGTTCGCGACGATTCAGGACGCGCTGGCGCGCCGCTTCCATCCGGGTTATCTGTCGGCGTTTCCCGAAGACTTTTTCGACCGGGTCGATGCGCGGCAGAAGGTGTGGGCGCCGTACTACACGATTCACAAGATCATGGCCGGGCTCGTCGACGCACACGAGCTCACCGGGAACGCGCAGGCGCTGACCGTCGTCACGAAGATGGCCGACTGGGTGCGATTCCGCGTCGATCGGCTCACCGAGGCGCAGCAGCAGGCGGCGCTTGGCACCGAGTTCGGCGGGATGAACGAGGTGCTCGCGAACATCTACGCGATCACCGGCAATGCCGAGTATCTGCGCGTCGCCCACGCCTTCGACCACAAGGCAATCTTCGATCCGCTCGCGAGGCGCGACGATCCGCTCAACGGGTTGCACGCCAACACGCAGTTCCCGAAGATCATCGGCGCGGCACGCGAGTACGAGCTCACCGGCGACACGCGCATGCGCGACATCACGACGTTCTTCTGGGACCGGGTCGTGCATCACCGCTCCTACGTGATGGGCGGCAACAGCGACGGCGAGGCGTTCTTCCCCGAGGAGGAGTTCTCGAAACACCTCGGGACGTCGGGGCCCGAGACGTGCAATACCTACAACATGCTGAAGCTGACGCGCCACGTCTTCGCATGGTCGGGCGATGCCGGCGCGATGGACTACTACGAGCGCGCGCTCTTCAACCACATCCTGCCGTCCCAGGATCCGGCGACAGGGATGGTCCTGTATTACTGCCCGCTGCGGCCGGGCGCCTGGAAGTCGTTCTCGACTCAGGACGACTCATTCTGGTGCTGCGTCGGTACCGGCATGGAGAACCACGCGAAGTACGGCGACACGATCTACTTCCACGACGGCTCATCTCTCTACGTCAACCTCTTCATTCCATCCGAGCTGACGTGGAAGGAGCGAAGCATCCTGGTGCGACAGCGAACCAGGTTTCCCGAGGAAGAAGGTACGCACCTCTCGCTGACGCTGACGCAGCCGACGCGGTTTGCGGTGAAGGTGCGGCAGCCGGCGTGGGCGCGCGGCGCAAGCGTGCGCGTGAACGGGCGGGGCTGGCAGGAAGGGCGCGGCGGGCAGGAGGGGCGGGATGGGCACGGAGGGCGGGACGGGCGGCAGGCTGCGTACCTCACGATCGATCGCGAGTGGAAGAGCGGCGACACGATCGACGTCGGCCTCCCGATGGCGCTCCACGCCGAGGCAATGCCGGACAATCCGAAGATGATCGCGATCATGTACGGTCCGATGATGCTGGTCGGCGATCTCGGGAAGGAGGGGCTCGACGGCGTGAAGCGCTACGGCCCGAGTGCGCCGCAGGTC
>DATFXR010000683.1:0-32204 GCA_035315685.1 Vicinamibacterales bacterium
CCTTCATCGAGCTGGTCGGGCTCAAGCCGCCACTCCCGGTCGACCGCAAGCTGCAGCTGATGGAGGAGGTCTGCGCGGGCCTCGCCCACGCACACGAGGCCGGCATCGTTCACCGCGACATCAAGCCGGCGAATCTGATCCTGAGCTCCGAAGGAACGGTCAAGATTCTCGACTTCGGGATTGCGAAGTTGAGCTCGGCGAACATGACCATCCCGGGCGCGATCATGGGCACACTCAACTACATGTCCCCGGAGCAGGCCAAGGGCAACCCGGTCGATGCGCGCACGGATGTCTTCGCGGTCGGCGTCGTGATGTACGAGTTGTTGTCGCACCAGCCGGCGTTCACCGGCACCTACGCGACCGAGGCGCTGCACAAGATCCTGCACGGCGCGCCGACGCCGATCACCGAGTACTGCCCCGGCCTGGACCCGCGACTGGTCGACCTGATCGACCGCGCGATCGAAAAGGATCCCGGCAAGCGCTTCCAGACGATTGCTGCGGTCGGGAAGGCGATTTCGAACATCCGGCTCGATTCGCAGCGGGTCACCCGCTCCGCGCCGCGCGCGACGCCGCGACCGGCGCCGCGGACGACCGATCCGGCCACGATTCGCGCCGAGCAGATCGAAGACCTGCTCGCAGCGGCGGAGCGGGCATTCGACGGCGGCGACTACGATGGCGCGATCGACGCCTGCAAACGGGTCCTGCTGCTCGACGGGTCGAACGCACGTGCGCTCGCCGAGCTCGATCGCGTCCAGGCCGCCATGGACGAGCGGCAAGCCGAGGTGCGCGCTGCCGTGGAACGGGGCCGCGCCGCGTTCGCGAGCGGCAACTTGATATCGGCGCTGCGCGAGGTCAAGCAGGCGCTGGCGCTCGACCCGAACGACCGGGACGCACTGGCGCTGAGCGCACAGACCGAGCAGGCGAGCAAAGAGCGGCAGGAGGAGGCACGCATTCGCGCCGCGGTCGGCGCCGCACGACGCCAGTTCGCCGCGGGCGAGCATCGCGCGGCGCTCGCCGCGCTCGAGGCGTTGCAGCTGAATTCGCACCCGCTCGTGCGGCCGGCGCTCGACGAGCTGCGCACCGCGTTGAATCAGATCGAAGAACAGCAGCGAATCGAAGCGGAGCTGGTCGAACAGCGACGTCAGATCGCGGCGCTCGCCACGCAGGCTGCCGCGGCGATCGGCGCAGATCGGCTGGACGAGGGCGCGCGCATCCTGTCGCAGATTCGCAGTCACGATCCGGCCGCGCCGCAAATCGCCGACCTCGCCGAGCGGATACGGCAGGCAGAGGCAGCGGCCCGCACGCGCGCGGAGGTCGACCGCGCACTTGGCGAATTCGACCTTCGGCTTGGCGAGGGGGATCTGCCGCAGGCTGAGGCGTCGCTGACCGCCGCAGCAGCGCTGGCGTCGAACGATGCGCGCCTGGCGGCCGCGCGTCAGCGGCTGAACGCCGCGCAGGCGGCGGCGGCAGCGCGCGCGGCTGCCGAAGCGCGCAGACGCGAGTGCGAGCGGAACCTCGACGCCGCCGCCGGACGGATCGACGCCGGCGATCTCGTTGCGGCTGGCGAGATGGTGCAGCGCGCCACTGAACTGGTTCCCGACCATCCACAGATCGCACAGGTCGCTGAGGCGCTCCGGCTCGCGCACGAGCGTCAGGCGGCGGCGGAAGCCGCTGAGCGATTGCGGCAGGAAGTCGAAGCACTGGTGCGACGTGCATCGGCCCACCTCGAAACCGGCGCCGACAAGGCTGCCGAGCTGTCGGCGGCGCTTGCCGATGTGAACCGCGCTCTCGAGCTGGATCCGTCGAGCCTCGAAGCAGCAAGCGTGAAGAGCGCCATCGACGCGGCCGTCGCGGCGCGCCGCGAAGCCGCCCGGGTGCGCGCGGCGATCGACAATGCCGGCCGCCGGTTTGCCAATGGCAAGCACCTCTCGGCGATCAAACTCCTCGAGGAATTCGATCCGCCGGACCAGCCCGACATCGTCAGGGCGCTGGGACAACTGCGCAGCGCGCTGCAGGTCATCGAAGAGAAGCGCCGCGCAGAACAGGAGCGCATCGAACGCCAGCAGCGCGTCGCCGCGCTCGTCAACCACGCTCGCACGGCGCTGCAGGAGAGGCGCTACGACGATGCCCTGCAGATGCTGGCGAGCGCAGAAGAGGTGGACGCGGCGGCGGCGGACATCGCGCCGCTGCGTGACGAAGTCGTGCGCGAGCAGGCAGCGGCGCGGGTGCGCGCGGAAATCGACGCGGTCGTCACACAGCTCGACGACCGGCTGTCCAGCGGCGACATCGACGCCGCACGCGATCTGTTGAACAGCGCGACGGCGCTCAGCGCGACCGATGAAGCGGTCGTCGGCGCACGCCAGCGTGTGAATCATGCGATCGCGCAGCGCGAAGCGGCCGCCCGCGAGGCCGCCGCGGCCCGCGAGCGCGAGGAGGCTGCTGCGCGCGAACGTGCCGCCCGTGAAGCCCGCGAGCGTGAAGAAGCCGCCGCCCGCGAGAAGGCCGCGCGCGAAGCCCGTGAACGCGAGGAGGCGGCCGTACGCGAACGTGCCGCCCGTGAAGTCCGCGAGCGTGAAGAGGCCGCCGCCCGCGAGAAGGCCGCGCGCGAAGCCCGTGAACGCGAGGAGGCGGCCGTACGCGAGCGGGCCGCGCGCGAAGCCCGCGTGCGGGAAGAAGAAGCCGCCGCGCGCGAGGCCGAGGCACGTGCGAAGTTTGCGGCGCGCGAACGCGAAGTGGCAGAAGATCCAGGCGCTGAGACGATTTTCGCCGGCGATCTCCAGGAGGCTGTCCGCGCCGCACGAGAGGCCGCCGGGCGCGACACGCGCCTGCCTGCGCCGGCGCCGCCGCCGCAGCCGCCGGTTCCGGGCCCGTCCCTGACGGCGGCGACCGGCGACGCGGATCGTGCGCGTCGCAAGGCCGACGAACTGCTGGCCGCTGCCCGGACGAAGCTGCGCTTGCCGAACCCGCCGGTGGCCGACGTCACCTCCGCGCTCGCGGACATCGAGCAGGCCCTCGCGGCCGTGCCCAACGACACCGAGGCGCTGGCGCTCGAGACCACAGCGAACGAAACGCTCGCACGGCTGCGCGAGGCCGCGCGAATCGACGCGGCCATCCGCAACGCCCGCAGCCGCTTTGCGATCGGCAAGCATCAGGCGGCCATCCAGCTGCTCGAAGGTCTCGATCCCGCCGCGCACCCGACCGTCGCTGCCGCGCTGAGCGATCTCCGCGCACAGTTGCAGGCGATGGAGGACCAGCGACGCCGCGAGGCCGAAGCCGCCGCCGCCCGACAACAGGCGCGCGCGGTGCCAGACGAGGACGCGACCCGCGTGATCCTTCTCCCCGAGATCGCGCAGATGCAGGCTGAGGCTGCGGCGAGGGCCCGGCCTGACGTCGGCGGCGCGACCATGATTTCGGATGGCACCGAATTGCCCGGCCGCCATGCGGGAGCGCCCGCGCCGCCGCCGCCCGAGCGGCCTGCATCACCGCGGTCGGCGGCAGACAGCCAGCAGCGCTTGATAGTGCTCGCCGGTGTCCTGTTTCTCCTGCTCGTCTTTGCGCTCGTGCTGCTTCGATTCGCGTCATGACGGCCGCGGGCCCGCAGCGATGCCGTGGCTGATCGGAGCAGTGTCCTCTCGGCGGCAAGTCTGCGCTCGGTGCTCGATCAGCTCTCGCTCGCGATCTTCATCTTCCGCGGCGAGCGTCTCATCTACACCAATCCGCCCGCAACGCGGCTCGTACAGCGGCTGCGCAACAAGTACCGGATCGAGCTGCTCGTGATGCTTCACGACCATCTCGCCGAGTTCCGTGAATCCGCCTCCGCGGCGGCGGCCACCTTCGCGTCGCTGGCGCGGGACAAGCGCTCTCAGCAGGCCGGCACGGTGATGTCACTGACCGGCCAGGACAACGAGCCATTCATCGTGCGGCTGTTCGAGCTGAGCGGACGCCGCGACGACGTTGCCGTCAGCGTCCGCGAAATCGGTACCGACATCTCGGCGTTCCGGGATCGCTATCGCCTTTCGCGACGCGAGACGCAGGTGGCGGAGCTCGTTCTGCGGGGCCACCGCAACAGTCACATCGCGGCGGCCCTGGGCATCGCCCCGGCGACCATCAAGAAGCATTTGTCGAGCATTTTCGACAAGGTGGGCGTCACGTCGAGGGCCCAGCTGGCGAGCAAACTGGCCTGAAACCGCCAGATTCGCCGCGCGGTCCGGCGGCTGGCGCCACGAGCGGAAATTACCACTTAAGTAGTAGCTTGCTGAAGCTCTGGCGCGGTAGACTCCGAACGGCATTCCTGTGAAGGCGTTCGGGTTGAGTGAGGCCGGTCCCGTCCGGCGGATGAACGAGGATCGATTCGTCGCGGCCGAAGATCTGCGGCTCTTCGTGGTGGCGGACGGTATGGGCGGCCACGGCGCAGGGGAAGTTGCGGCTGGGGTAGCGGTCGAATCGATCGAGAATTTTATACGGCGGTCGCACGACACGAGCGACTTCTCCTGGCCGTTCGGCATCGAATCGGCCTTGTCGTTCGACGCCAATCGCCTGAAAACTGCGGTCAGCCTGGCCAACCGGCGCATCAACCGGCTGGCCGAAAACCACGACGACTACCTGGCCATGGCGACGACGGTCGTCTGCGCGCTCATCGCCAACGGTCACCTGGTGGCTGCGCACGTTGGCGACAGCCGCCTCTACCTCCGCGACGCGGATGGGCTCCATCAGCTGACGGAGGACGACTCGTGGGCGGCGACGGTCCTGGGCGGCAAGGACGCGGGCGGCAACGCACCCGCCGTGCGCCACGTCCTGACCAATGTTCTGGGCGCCCGGCCGGATACGTTAGTACATCTGCTGGAACGCGAGCTGTCGGCGTCCGATACGCTGCTGCTCTGCAGCGACGGCCTCCACGGCGCGGTGCCGCACGACACGCTGCACGAGCTGATGTCGTCGGGCGGCAATCTCGAGGAGCTCGCGCAGAAGCTCGTCACGACGGCGCTCGAGCGCGGAAGCCGCGACAACATCACGGTGCTCATCGTCGGGGGCTACGGGGACTGGACGGGCAATGGCCACTGACGATGTGATCGCACGGAAGGGCCCGCAACGCATTGGCGGCCGCTACGAGCTGACCGCGCGCCTCGGCCGCGGCGCCATGGGCGTCGTGTATCAAGCGCGCGACGAGGTGATGCGCCGCGACGTCGCGCTGAAAGTCCTGACCGCGGATCTCGAGGACGACCCCGAAATCAAGACGCGGTTTCTCCGCGAAGCGCAGGCGGCCGCCGGCCTGTCGCACCCGAACGTCATCACGATTTTCGACGTCGGCGAAGAGAACGAGCGCTTCTATATCGTGATGGAGCTTCTGCGCGGCATGGTGCTGAAGAGTTTTCTGAAGCAGCCGGAGAGCGCGCGGCTCGGACGGAAGATCCATCTGATGATGCAGCTGTGTGCCGGCCTGAGCGCCGCGCATCACGCGTCGGTCTACCACCGTGACATCAAGCCGGGGAACGTCTTCGTCCGCTCCGACGGTCTGTTGAAGATCCTCGACTTCGGCGTCGCGCGGCTCGCCACGTCCAACATGACCGCCTCCGGCTTCGTCGTCGGCACCCCCGACTACATGTCGCCGGAGCAGGCCCGCGGCGAGGAAATCGATGGCCGCTCGGACATTTTCTCCGCGGGCGGCGTCTTCTATTACATGCTGACCGGCCGGAAGCCGTTTGCGGCGACCGCGCTGCCGACGCTGTTTCATCAGATTCAGAGCGAAGACCCGCAGCCGATCGACGGAGACGTGCCGCCGGAGCTTGCCGCTGTCGTGATGAAGGCGCTGTCGAAGAAGCGTGAGACGCGCTATCAGTCCTGTGAGGAGCTGATCGCGGATCTGCAGCTGATGGCACATCTGTACCCCGTCGAAGCGTTGGACAGAGCCGCGCTGCCCCTCGTGGCCGACTTGGTGTCGTCGGCCGAGAGCGCGGCTGCGCCGACGATCGCCGGCAGCTCGCGTCAGCGTCAGGCGGCAGAGGCCGCGCCCGCAGCGCCGTCGACCGACGACACGATGGAGCTCGCGACGCCGGTCGCGACGGACGTCACCGACGACACCGTGTCGCTCGACCCACCGACATGGGGATCGAAGATCAAGGCGGGCATCGATGCCGCCATCGCAGGGGTCGCCGCCCGCTGGACGCGAACATCCGCGCCAGTCGCGGCCAGACAATCGTCAAGGCGGAAGAGGTAGGCCGTGGCCAAGCTCGTCGTATTTCGAGGCGATGACGTTGAGCGCGAACTTCACGTCGGCTCTCAGACCATCAAGATCGGCCGCGACGCGCGCAACGACGTCGTCCTCGACGACAAGGCCGTGACGCGCTTCCATGCGGAGGTCGTGAGGGAAGGCTCGACGTTCTACATCGCCGATCTGAACAGCCGCAACGGCGTGTGGATCAACAAACAGCGGATCAGCGGGAAGACGCCGCTGGAGCTCGGCGTGCCTGTGACGATCGGCGCCTTCGAGCTGACGCTGGAAGACGATCTCGGCACGTCGGACCTGAGTGGCGTTCTGCCGGCGCAGAACCACACCGTCGTCCACACCGCGGAAAGTCCCGCGGTGGAACGCTCATCGTCTTCCACGACGCGCGGCAAAGCTGGCTCGTCTTCGATGACGAGCTCGGCAGCGGCCGCCGCGGTGCGGAAGCCGACGGTTTTCTGGTCGGCCATCGCCGTCGGGACCCTGGTGCTCTGCTTCGTCACCTACGTCGCGGTGCGGCGTTTGACGCGGCCGGCGCCGGTCACGATGGTCGCGGACGCCGCACCCGTGACGCCGGTGCCCGTCGATCCGACGCCGCCGCCGCCGCCGCCGTCCACGCCTGTTACACAAGACATCGTTGCCGGTTATCTCGAGGCCGCGCAGTACGCGATCCAGGACAAGGACTACGAGGCGGCCAGGTACGACATCGAGGCCGCACTCGAGCTCGACCCGACCAACGTCGATCTCCAGGCCAGGCAGAAGCAGATTCAGGACCTCGCGGCGGCACCTCCGCCGCGCGAGAAGCCGGCACCGAAGCCGCCGCCCCCTCCCGACGTGGTCGAGGTGCAAGGGATCACGCGGCGGCCCAACGAGTCTCCCACTGACTACACCGCGCGCGTGCAGCGCATCCAGACGAACATGCGCAACGGAATCGCGAGCCTCGATAAGGAGGAATTCGCACGCGCGCTTACTCTGTTCCAGGCCGTCGATCGGGATCACAAGGGCTACATGAACGTCGACGCGCTGATCGCAGACACCGCCGCGAAACAGAAGCGAGCGGTTGATACCGCGATCAGCAACGGTCAGGCGAACGAAAGCGCCAACAATCTGGTGAACGCCATCAAGTGGTACGAGCAGGCGTTGCGGCTCGATCCGACTTCGGCAGCCGCGCAAGAACGGCTCGCGGCCATTGCCGACCGTCGGACGAAGCTGGGCCTGCAGGCACTGGAGCGCGCGGACGTCCTCAGAAAGCGCAACGACGTGGCCAAGGCGCTTGCCGCATATCAGGAAGCCGCGGATCTGCTGCCGTCGACGAACGAGAAAAAGGCCGAGGCCCAACAGTGGGTGGAGAAACTGAAGCAATGACGGGACAATATGCTTCGCAACGGCTGTGGGCGCTGGCGCTGCTCGGCGTCTTCGGCGTGCTTGCCGGCGAGCGTGCCGCGCTGGCGCAGAAGGTGCTCGGGATCTTCGGCAGCGGTGACATCAAGTACACGATCTACAGGGACACCGGCGGACGGTTCGAGATCGAGCAGCCCGCCAAGGACTGGGGACTGTTACCGGCCGGCGGTTCTTCGCTGGCAATCATCTCGCGCAACGATCGTACGGCGGCGCTGACGGTCGATCTCGTGCCACTCACCGAGCCGCTCGGTCAGAACGAGATCGTCACGAACGCGCAGATCGAGATCGACACGCTCAAGGAGCAGCTGCCGAACGCGAAGGGCTTCACCTCCGAGGTGTTCGACTGCAAAGGCGGCAAGGGAGCGCTCATCAAGTACTCGCGTGTCGGCGCGAAGGGCGCCGAACGCGCGCTGCGCTACCTGATCGGCGTCGAGCGCAACCTCTTCCGCCTCGAGGGGGTGGTGCAGAACGCCGCGGCGCCGAAGCACGAGCAGGTGCTGATGCACATGATCCAGTCGTTCAAGGCGCCCGCCGGTCCACCAGCAACGAAGAACTGACACGGTGGTCACTCCGCGGCTCTCGGTTCGCACCTCGGATGGACGGATGTTCCGTCTGGTGCGTCCGTTCGTCATCGGCCGCGAGCTCGATTGCGACGTCCGGATCGACGACGGACGCGTGAGCCGGAAGCACGTCGAGGTGTCGATCGAGGACGGCCACTGGATCGTCCGCGATCGGCAGAGCGGCAACGGCGTGTTCGTGAACGGCAAACGGATTGACCGCGTGGCCGTGGATCGGGCGCTCACGATCACGCTCGGCGCCGACGGGCCGAGCGTCAGCTTCGAAATCGAGGCGCCGGCGGTGCCGGTGAGCGCGCGGCCGCCCGCGCCGGCATCCGGCGGCGAAACGATGATGTACGTCGAGCGCTACTTCAACGCGATCGACGACAGCGAAGCGGTGGGCGCGCGGACGATGATGATCCGCAAAGCCTTCCAGAAGGTACAGCGGAAGCAGCGGCGCAAGTACACCTGGATCGTCGCCGTCGTCGGCGTGCTGGCGGTGGCCGCGAGCGGCTACGCGGTCTACAATCACCGACAGATCGCGAAGCAGAAGCTGATCGCGGAAGATCTCTTCTACTCGATCAAGTCGCTCGACGTCGAAATCGCGAACCTCGAGCAGCAGTTCTCCTCAGCGGCGAATGCACCAAACCAGGATCAGGTGAAGCGCTACTACGAGCGGCGCCGCCAGATGGAGACCAACTACGAACGGTTCATCGCCGGCCTGAAGCCGTACGACCACAGTCTCAGCCCGCAGGAGCAGCTGGTCCTGCGCGTCACGCGGATGCTCGGCGAGTGCGAGATGGCGGCGCCGCCGGAGTATCTCGCCGAAGTCCTCAGCTACATCCGTCGCTGGCAGAGCACCGATCGATTCGGAAAGGGGGTCGCCCGGGCGCAGTCGCTGGGCTACACGCGCCGGATCGTCGACGCCTTTCAGAAGCAGAACCTGCCGCCGCAATTCTTCTATCTGGCGCTGCAGGAGAGCGACTTCAACGAGGTGGCCAGCGGACCACCGACGCGGTGGGGTTACGCGAAGGGCATGTGGCAGTTCATTCCCGACACCGCGAAGCAGTACGGCCTGACGGTCGGCCCGCTGGTGGCGTATCCGCGTCCGGATCCGGGTGACGATCGGCACCACTGGGAGAAGGCCACCGACGCCGCCGCACGTTACATCAAGAACATCTACTCGACCGATGCGCAGGCCTCGGGGCTGCTGGTGATGGCGTCGTACAACTGGGGCGAGCAGCGAGTGATCAACATGATCAAGACGCTGCCGGAAAACCCGCGCGACCGGAATTTCTGGAAGCTGCTGGCCCGCTACAACGAAAAGATTCCGCCGGAGACCTACAAGTACGTGCTGTCGATCGTCTCGGCTGCAGTAATCGGGGAGAACCCGCGGCTCTTCGGCTTCGGCTTCGACAACCCGCTCGCCTTCGTCGACGCCCCGCCCGTTCAGTCGACGTCGGCTCAATCCGGATCGTTCTGATCACGATCCGACTGAAGCCGGACACTGCCGCTGTCACTCTTCGCGATAATCGCCGTCGTCGGTAGTGTCCGGCGTCAGCCGGATTGTGGGATCACCGGTGTTCGGCTTTAGCCGGACCGCGATCGGCCGGTAGTGTCCGGCTTCAGCCGGGCCGTGATCAGCGGATCGCGGGCGTGCTGAGCACTCCGGGTACTGCAGTGCGAGTTGCCGTGAAATCGCACGGGCAACCCGGATAACCCGTCGCAGTCCCGGTCCACGTCGTCACGGCGCTGTCGACCTGTCCGATCAACGCGCCGGCAAAGGGCACCGGCGACGTCGCAGGTGGTGGCATCGCCTGGGGGAACGTCAGCCTGACGGTGAGCGCGCGTGGGTTCGCGACGGTGCCCGAGCCGGACCCGAGGCCGAAGAGGTTGTCCCCATCGTTGGTCGACGCGCTGATGGCGCCGCCATCCTGAAGCAAGTCGATCTTCTCGCGCACCGGCTTCGGATCTCCGCTCTGGAACTCCACTCTCCACGTGCCGGTGACGCTGTGGATAGTCACGGTCGCGAAGGCTTGCGCGGAGCGCCCGCCGCTGTCGTTCACGGTCGCCGCGGCGATGAAGATGCCGGGTGCCTGATAGGTGTGCGGTGCGACAGTGCCGCTGCCGGACTGGCCGTCGCCGAAATTCCATTGGACCGTGTACGGCGGAACCCCTCCGGACGGCTGCGTGCCGAAGGCAAACGTCATCACGGTGGCACCGGCGAGACCATTGAGGCCTGGCAGCACATTCACGGTGCCGGGATCCACGCCGGGGATGACCGATGTCGTCGTGGTGGTCGTCGTCTGCGTGACGCTCACTGTGCCGATTGGTGCGGCGGGCGACCCCGCGCAGCGGATCGACACCGCGGCGAGCAGCAAGGCGACCGGGAGCAGTTTGCGCAGAGACATGCTTGGTCCGCGGCTCCTAAAACGTCAGATCGATGCCGGCGACCGGCGTCACGCGCGCGTGCAACCCGGTGTCGTGCAGTGCGATCAGCGCGTTGAGCGATAGCAGCAACTTTCCCTTGAGGTTCGCTTTCAGGCCCGGCGCGAGATCGATTCGGTTGGTGCCCTCGGACAGCGCGGCGAGGGCGTTCGTCGTCGCGCCACTGATGTCGGGCACCGACGTGAACGCGACCTTGCCTCCCTTGAGGACACCGCCGCCGAGCAGATCGAGGAGCAGCGTCAGTTTCGGCGCAGCCTCGAATTCGAACCCGCCGGCGTATTGATACTCGTGCCGCGCCTCCACGGTCGGGCTGCCCGACGTATCCGACACGACACTGACGCCCTTGCTCCAGTAACCGAAGCCGACGTTGGCATGTGGACGAAACCGCGCCTGCCCGCTGGACGCTATCAGCGTCAGGAGCGTTCGCGTGATGCCCAGCCCGCGAAGTTGATCCTTGTCGCCCGTTGGTACCGTCACCGTGGCCATGACGGCGAGGCCACCAGGATCCGGCAGACCGGTGCCGAACGACTTGAACCGGTATTTCGCAATGCCCTGGATGTCACCGAGTCCTGACGAATTGGCGGCACCCTGCGCGAAGAGAATGTCGCCGACGCCGCTCTTCAACGACGCCGTGCCCGAGAACTTCACCGCGACGAGCGGAACATTCGCGCCGATGTCGAAACTGTCGGTCACGCCCATCCTGGCGAACATGACCGTGGTGGTCGATTTCAGGGAAAGGTTCGCCGCCCCAGACCGCGACGCCGCAGGCGACGCAGCAGTGGAGGTGCGAACCTGCAGGTTGTTGTCGATGGCGGTGTCCGCCAACCGGTCGTAGGTCGACGCCTGAAAGCTCGCGCCCACACTGAGCTTGCCTTCGCCCGAGGTCAGGGCCCGTTCGGCGAACGCGGGGCCGAAGGTCGTCGCGGCGCGCACTTCGAGGCCAGTGCTGGGATCCAGTTTGATCAGAAACCCGCCGGAGGCCGCTCCGTACGGCGTCGTCGCCATACCGAGTTGCGCGGCCAGAGCAAGCGCATCACCGACGTGCGCCGTCCCGACTGGCCCGACGGTCTGGCTGAGAGTACTGGCGATGGTCGTGGTTTCGACGGTTGTCGTGGTGCCTTGAATCGGGGGTGGCGGTTGGCCGGGGGGCGTCGGTGTCGGAGTCGTCGTTTGAGCCCATGCTGATGCATTGCAGCTCAGCATTAGTACAAGCGCCCACCCGTACGATGCGCGTCTGGTTCTCATCGCCCTCCACTGCCGACTGAGTAAATCCAGTTGGGGGCTAGCGCAGCCTGGACGATGGCTGCAGGTCGCGGTGTCGGCACTCGAGCCACGGTTATCGCATCGATTCCGTGCGACGTCAAGGGTTGGCGTGATAAGGGTGCGCAACATCCATGCGATAAAACGCAAAATGCTGATCATCCGCACGGATGTCCCCTGCGAGGTCAATCGGCCGAAGCGCGCGGACCCTGGTGCACAGATCCTGATGCACGCGATCCTGCGTATTGCACCAGTAATTCCAGTGTAGATAGACGCCTCCACTGTACCGGCCGGCAAGATCATCAAGGAACCGTGGGTCCATCGCCAGCGACATCTGGCCCGCGTTCACGCCCCACACCTGGAACATGCCGGGGTTGTGGGTCAGTACGTACGCATCCTTAGGAAGCCTGGCGACAAACGATTTCGCGAAGTCGACGTCGGCCCGAGCCGCCCAGGCGCTGTCGGTCCTCGCCAGCACCACCGGAAACGACATGACGAGGTACTGGCCGGCCGCCGCTGCCGCCAGTCCGGCGCACGCAGCGATCCGGAGCGGATGCCGATCGACGGCGCGCATCAGCCACGCGGCGCCAAGCCCGGCCAGGATCGCGATCGGCGGATTGACGATCACCGAATAGCGCACGTCGGCGCCGTAGTCGTAGCTGCCTGCATAAAAAAACAGCGTGACCACGAAGAACACCAGGAAGTACGCGGCGACGGTGGCCCTGCCTGCGCGCACGCGCGGAGCGACGCATCCAGCGATCGCGAGCACCGTCAGCGCCAGCGGGAAGCGGGGATCTCGCAGGTAGAACCATCCGTTGACGTGCAGATTCTGAACCCCAAACGCGAGCGCCATCCGCTCCTGCGTCGTGCCCCACCCCTCGTTTCTCACGGCGACGACGTGACCGACGTGCACCGCAGTCAGAACGAGGAATAAAAGGGCCGCCCAGAGCATGCGCGGCGTCACGATCTCGTCACGCGCGCGCTGCCAGAGGAGCAGCACCACCACCGGGACGATGAGCAACGATTCGGGCCGGAACTGTACGGCGTACGCCGTGGCGATCGCCACGCCCGCCAGTGCTGTGTCCGAGCGCGACTCGACGAAGCAGGCCGCTGCGAGCAGCGCCGCGACGGACGCCAGCGACGCGGACGGTTCGGCTGCTGCGCTGGCTGACCAGACGAGCTGCTCGGGAATCAGCGCGAGGAACAGCGCGGCACAGAAGGCGGCGACCCGATCCGCGAACAGGACGAGGACCAGCAAGTAGAGAAGGGCGACGGTCATCCCGGCCGCGGCGGCGTTCAACACAAAGGGGATCGCCGGACGGACGCCGAACGCGCGGTAGGCGAGGCTCAAGACGTGCGGCCACGCGTAGGGTTGCTTGTTGTACTCGGCCGCCGCGCACTCCAGGCGGCCGTTTCTCACCGCGCCGTCGTTGCACAACTGCGCGCGCTTCGAGTCGGCGAGGTTCTGCGCGACGTTCTGATAGATCTGCTCGTCGTAGAAAATCCGGTTCGTCCGAAGGGGCAGCGTCAGCGTCAGGCAGACCGCCACCAGCGCGAGCGCGGAGGCGGCGGCGAGGTCGCGACGCTCGATCGTCCGCACCAGGTCGCCGAGGACGGCGCCGGTGACAGCCAGCCCGAGGAACACGCAGCTCTCGAGCGACCAGAACTGGAACACGCGCAACTGTCCGCGCAGCGTCGCCGCCGGCGTCATCAGCAGCCACAGGACCAGGACCACCACCGCGAGTCCGCACGCTGCGCCGGCAGCTGCCCAGGCACGCGGCGATGCGCGATGATCCTGACCTGCGATCAACGCGCGTGAGGTCCGGGCGTGCGAGCAGCCGCAACGCGATCGGCGGGACGCTCGACGTAGAAGGGACCGATCGCCAGCGCGTCTGCGCCCGCGCGCAGGAACACGGTCACCGCGTCGTCAGGCGAGCAGACCATCGGCTCCCCGTGGATGTTGAAGCTGGTGTTCAGGATCACGCCGATGCCCCAGCGCGCGCGCGCTTCGCGCAGGACTTCGGCGAACGGGCCCGGCGCCGCGTCGTCCAGCACCTGCGGACGGCAGGTCCCGTTGGTGCTGATCACACCGGCGAGTCGGCCGCGGAAACAGGGCGCGACCTCGTAGGCCATCGTCATCGCTCGGTTGCGATCGCCCGTCCAGTCACTGAGCAGCCGTGACGCGTCGCTCTCGAGCATGCTTGGACAGAAGGGCTGATACCAGACCCGACGCTTCAGCGCGAGGTTGAGGCGGTCCCGCACATCGGCCCGGTCAGGACGCGCCAGGACGCTGCGCCTGCCGAGCGCGCGCGGCCCGTACTCCATCCGCCCGTCGAACCACATCACCACGCGCCCATCCTCGAGCGCCTGCGCGACCCGTGCCGGCAGCTGATCCTCTGGCTGCGCGTCGAGCCCCGCGCGCCGAAGCGCCGCGGCGATCTCAGTGGTCGTATAGCCCGGACCGAGGTCGAGGTCGCCGAGATTCAAATCGACCGGCGATCCGCCGTTCATCGCGGCGAGCGCGGCCGCGCCGACCGCGAGGCCGCCGTCGCCCATGTGTGGAAACACATAGACCTCGTCCACCTCCGGCATCGTCCGCACCCGCCGGGTCGCGCGGACGTTCGACACCACGCCGCCCGCCAGCGCGATCCGCCGCAGACCGGTCAGCCGCACCGCGTCGCGCGCCAGCGCCATGCACGTGTGTTCGACGACGCGCTGGGCAAGGTAGGCGAACTGCTCGTTCGGAAACCGCCACTGGACGCGCGCCAGCGTATCGCGCAGCGCCAACCCGGACGGCACGACTTCGATGACGCCGTCGCGCACGCGGACGCATGACAGCAGCGGGTTGTCCTCGTCGGCGATCGGCGCGGCGTAGTCGGCCAGCGCCATCACCTTGCCTTCGTCTTCGAGCTCGCGCATGTTGAGCAGGTTGGTGACGTGCTCGAAGAAGATGCCGAGCGACGCGCGCGCCGGTGACGAGGCCACGCGCTCGAGATGGCCGCTGCCGAACGTCGAGATCGTCGAGGACAGGCCGTCCCCGACACCATCGATCGTGATCACCGCGCACGGGCCGAAGCCGGCTGCGCATGCGGCCGCGGCCGCATGTGCCGCGTGATGATCGACGAGACGGAGTTCCGCCCGCAGGAGTCCGTGTCGCGCGAGCGGACGGCGAAGGGCCGCGCGGCTCCACGCTTCCAGGACCGGCCGCGACTTCCACTCGGTGACCGTGTATTTCGCCCGGCGCGTCAGCGACGAAAGCGGCCCCGGCGGCGTCTGCCGCCGTCGAACCGCGTAGTACTGCTCCTTGCTCCATGGCCACCATCGCGCGAACGTCTTGGCGGGATCGGACGTCGAAACCGCGACGACGTCGATTGCCTCCGGAGCGAGGCCGGCATACGCGAGGCACGCGGCGATCGACTGCGACGGAAATCGAATTTCGAGCTTGCGCCGCGTCAGCCGCTCTTCGTTGACCGCGAAGCGAAGCCGGCCGTCCTGCAGAAGCGCGGCGCCTGAGTCGTGGCCGTCCCAGATGCCAAGTACGTTCACGAGTCGCCGCTACTTCTCTTTCGGTTTCGTGACGTAGGTCGCCGTCTCGATCAGCCACTTTCCGCGCTGGCTCGCGCGCGAGAAGGTGATGGTCGCGATGTACTCGCCGACTTCCGGCTTGTCGCCGAGCGACGTGCGTTCGAACACGAGCTTGCGGTCGACCTTGACTTTCGCGGTGCCCGCGGCCGCGTCCAGCGCGTCGAACTTCGGCTCGGCGAAGGTGCACTGCACCGACTTGTACATCCGCTTGTTCAGCTGATTCCGGAGGCTGCTCGGATCGGCTTTCGGATACACCCGCAAGACGGCATCGGGATCGAGCGCCTCGTAGCCCGCGCAATACTCCTTCAGGGCGTCCTTCACGGCGTTCTTCGCGTAATCCTCGTCGCTGATCGGTGCTTTCACTTCGCCGGGCGGCGTTTGAGGCGCCTGACCTTGTTGAGGCGGGGGAACCGGTGGTAACGATGGCGTGGTGGACGGAGTGTCGGCTGGACGCCCCGTTCCTGTTCCCGGTCCCGGCCCGCGTCCGACCGGCGGACCGGTTGGCGTCTGCGGCGGATTCGGCGTCGACGGCGTCTGCGTCGATCCGCGGGTGACCGGCGGTGACGGTCGTACCGGCGTGCCCGTTTTGAGCGAATCGGTCGGCGAGAACGTTGCGCCGCAGGTGCGCGGCCCCGACATCTGCGTGTGGCCGAGCGGCACGCAGTCGCCCGTGAATCCCATGAACGTGTAGCCGGGATCGGCCGTCGGGTGCAGTTCGACCGGCACGCCGTTCGGATGATTCGCCGAGCACACCGAACCCTTGGTGCCACAGAGAATGTCGAGGCCCTCGAGCGTGCCGCCAGTCGGAATCGGCAAAATCGTCAACGTTTGCGTGGGTCCAACCTTGTCCGGCGTGTCCGTGGGCACCGCCTCGAACGTGGCGCCACACGTCTTCGCGGCGTTCATCACCATCAGGCCGCCTGGCGCGCAGTCGCCGGTGTAGCCGCGAAACGCGAATCCGGCGTCGGCCTGCGCCGTCAGCTCGACGGTGTCGCCGCTCGGGCGGCGCACGGAGCAGTCGCCGCCGAGCGTGCCGCATCGGATCCCCGGTCCTGACAGCGTGCCGCCGCTGGGCTTCGTGACCGTCAACATCTGACCCGACGGCGCCAGCCACGATATCAGGAGCAGCGCAGCGCCGCCGATCAGGAGCACGAGGAGCGCGATGACGACGATCGGCGCCGCTTTGCCATAGCGAATCCAGATCGGCTGCTGTGCCTGTCGCGAGCCGCCGTCGCGCGTCGCGCTCTGCTGACCGCGCGCGCGATCCGCGTGACCACTGGAGCCGCTGAACCACGATTGCGCGCGCGTCCGCAACGACGCAGATGGCGCCTTCGGCGGTGGCACGACAATCGTCGGCGCCGACGCGGATGTCGGCCGGCGATTCGAGGTGGCGGGCGGTCCGGATGTCCGCGTTTGCTCCGACGCGCGTGTATCGCCGGACGCGACCGTGCTGCCAGACGCGAGCGTCCCTCCCGACGCAAACGTGCCCCCGGGCGCCATCGTCGATCCGGACAGCATCGTGGAGTCGGGTCCCGCCATCGAACCCGGCGTGAACGGTGCCCCCGAAACCGCCGTCGACGCCGGCCCCAGCGTGGACCCGCGCGCCTTCGTCGAGATCATCGTGGGCGCCGAGTCGGAGATCGTGCTCCTCACGGGCTGCGAGACGGGACGCGTCGGCGCAACCGGCGTCTCGGCGGGCCGCTTCTCCAGGCGGCTCAGCAGCGCGCGTGCCCCCACGTGCGACGAGTCCTCGGCAATCGCTTCGACCACAAATCGCCGCGCCGCGTCGCGCGATCCGCTCTGATAGCTGGCGAGCGCCCGCTGATACGCAGCTTCCGCGCGTGCTTCGCGCGTGTTGCCGCGCGACCCGGAGGGCGGGGGCGGCGTCGGCCGCGGCGCGGCCTCGGCGGCGTCCGGTTCCAGCCGCAGCCGGTAACGCTCCAGCGCGCGCTGGAACGTCGCCGCGTCCTGATACCGCTTGTTCGGATCGGTCTTCAGCGCCCGCAAGATGATTTCGTCGATCTCCGGATCGAGTCCGGGGACGAGCGTCGCCAGCGGACGCGGTGTCCCGCGCAGCACGCGGCTCTCGATCTGCCCGGTGTTCGCACCGGAGAACGCTTCGTCGTAGGCAAGCAGCTCGTAGCAGACCGCGCCGACTGCGAAGATGTCGCTGCGATGATCGACGTCACCGCCCTCGATCTGCTCCGGCGACATGTAGCCGGGCGTGCCGATCTGCATGTTCAGCGCCGTCAGCGGCAGGCCGACGCGGGTGCGGTTGCCCTCGGCGACGCGGGCGATGCCGAAATCGAGAATCTTCAGGTGGTTCTGCTGGTCCACCATCAGGTTCGCGGGCTTGATGTCGCGATGGATGATGCCCGCTTCGTGCGCCTGGGCGAGGCCCGCGCACAGCTCCTCCGTCAGCTTGAGCTTCTGCGACACCGAGAGCGAGGCGCGCCGCTTGATCAGCTCGGCGAGCGTCTCTCCGCGCACGTACTCCATCACGATGAACGGCGAGTCCTCGTACTCGCCGGTGTCATAGATGCCGACGATGTTGGGGTGGTTCAGCGCGGCGAGCGCGCGCGCCTCGCGGGCGAATCGCTCGCGCAACTCCGTCGAGTCGAGAGTCGCGTTCAGCAGCTTGATGGCGACGAGTCGGTTCGTGTTCGGATCGGACGCCAGATACAAGTCACCCATGCCGCCGCGACCGATCCGGCTCTTGATCTCGTAACGGCTGATGGTGGTCGGCTGCGCGGCCATGGGTGAAAGGTTGTCGAATCTTACCATCGGGTCCCCGTTTGCCGAGGCGTCGGCGCGGCCACGTGGCCGCCACACGACGCCCCTCCTGTCGCCGGCCGTTTATGGCCGTCACGATCCTCAACGCGCCGGCGGGCCGACCCGCACGGACTGCCTGCCTTGCCGGCATGGCGCTCTCGCGGATCTCGTTTCGCTCCAACGGGTTGTTCGTTGACATCACCGGCACCCGTCGATAGGCTGAGCCCGGCCTGCCACCGCGTCCGCGCCGCCCGGCTGATGCGAGGCAGAGACGGAGCCGCCAGAAATGAGTGATCGCGACAACATTCAATCGCTCCTCGCACTCAGGAAACTGACGCGGGCGATTACGGACGTCGCGCGGGTGCAGATGACCGAATACCTGAAGACGCTGACGCCGCTGATGCGCCCGCAGGCCGTCCTCGGCGAGTACGTGCAGGGCGGTCAGAAGGAAACGACCCGCAGGGCGGACAAGGCGTTCAAGGATCTGCAGGCGCTCTACGAAACGGTGGCGCCGGCCAAGCCATTTCACCTGCAGCGCGAGTTGAATCCGCCGCTCGACTTTCCGCGCGTCGGCCTCGAGATCACGCCGCTCGACTACGTCCACGTCGCGCAGCCGGGCAACCGGAAGATCAAGGTGCGTTGTCCGTTGACGTGGGTGTTGACCTACACCGACTTCCCGCCCACCAAACTCCAGGAGGTGCTGGCGAGCAGAGGCCGCGATGCCGGGGAGCTGCAGCGATTCGTGCGGAGCTATCTCGTGCTGCACCTGCTGACCACGCAGGATCAGCCGTTGATGCAGATCTTCAACGCGCTGCATTTTCCGATCACGACGTCGAAGTCGGCGGAGTTCGGTGAGCTCCCGGTCACGCGCATCGGCATCCCGGTGAAGACGATCCGTCCGTCGGACGCCGTGGTGATCGAAAGCGCGGAGCTGACCGGCATGGACGCGTTCGAGGAAGTCGTCAGCGTGGAGGACGTCAAGGCGATGAGCGATCCATTCAAGGAGCGGCTGCTCGAGGTCGCGCGTCAGCAGACGCCGGAGTTGGTCTGAGCGGCGGCGGGGTTCAGCGTTCAGGGTTTCAGGGTTCAGGGTTCAGGGTTCTGGTTCTCGTTCCCCACCGCACTCTGGTGCCGGTAGTGTCCGGCTTCAGCCGGACCGTGATCATGTGACCTGCGGATAGACGTCAGGTCATCGACCGACGTGGCTCGTTGGTAGCACCAGCATCTCACTGTCGTCGATCGCCTCAGGCTCGGCGAATCGATGCGATCAGACGGGAGGCCATCCGGAGTATTGCATTCCGATCTGCTGCCACGTGAGGCCGGGGACGGCCAGTTGCCGTCCGCCGCCGGTGAACAGCACCGTCGCGTCGTCGATCGACACCGGCTGCCAGCGCGCGCGGCCTTCCCACCCGTCGGCTTGCGCGGCGAGGACGATTACATAGAGCGTGTCCATCCCGGGGTTCCACTGCTGCGCGATCGCCATCTGCGATCGCGCGAGCTCGGCGACCGGCTTCTGCAGGCGCCGTGCGCGCGTCAGGAGGTCGTCGAAGACGCTCTGACGGATCCACCACGGGCTCTCGAGAATCCGCGCGCGGACGATCGGCAGGCTGACGAACTTGTAGAGACGCTCGCCAGGCTGCAGCTGGACGTACATCGGCGTGTCGAAAAACGCGCCGCGCAGGCGCTCAGGACAGGTCGGTGTCGCCATGATCCTCCGCGCGCAAGCCGGCCGCCGGTGACCTCGGGAATGACGGCGCCGGGGCAATTCTGTGACGTTCCGCGTGCGTCAGTGTCCCAATTCCGACAACTGAGGCACCGCCGCGAGCATCGCCTCCTTCACCGGCGACGGGCAGTTGGGAATCAGATCGAGCCGTGGCCACGCGTTCGGGTACATGATCGCGAAGCGCGCCTCGAGCCGCAGCAGGAAGAACGCCTTGTCACCGAGCTTGCCGCTGCCGCTCACCACGCTCACCTTGCCGTCGACGGTCGGGTGGCCCATCGAGCGCTGCTGCTGGATGATCGCGGCGACCAGCGGATCGCGGTCCGTTCCGTTGCATTGCCCCGTGATTCGGACGTTGCGGTAGACGTCCTTGTTCGCCTGTTCGGTGAGGTGAAAGCTCGCGGCCAGCGTGTAGTACCACTGGATGAACGACACGTCCGCGGAATTGGTGTTCGCGCCGCCCTTCCCGACCGAGGCGGTCAGGTTCCACATGAATTTCGGTCCGTACACATATGGCTGCACGCGTCTGCTCCTCTGCGGCCACACACAGCGGCCCGCTGCTACTCGTTCAGCACCTTATCGAGCGTCTTCCGGTTGGTCTTTAGATTGTCAGGGCAATCCCGCTTCTGCCCCGACCAATCGGGACAGCGGTAGTGTCCGGCTTCAGCCGGCGGTGATCAACGCGGCAAATATCCCGCGTGCACGACTGCGCGATCCGACCGTCGCACGACGACGCGCACGTTGACGCCGCGCATCAGGACGTTGGTCCGTACGATCCACACCGGCTCGCCGTCATGTGCCCCTTCGGTGACGTCCACCGGCTCCCGCCAGGTCCATCCGCGCTCTTCGGCGACCCGGCGCGCCTGCTCGATCAGCTCGTCGCGCAGCGCCTGGTCGATCGCCATCAGTGCGCGATCTCGTAGGTCTTGTCGACGACGCGACGGTCGGGAGCGGCTGGAAGGAAGCGCACCGTGAAGAGATGGTTGCCGGCTGTGATTGTACCGATCGCGACGCCTTCTGTGGCGAGCTCCGAGATGGTCACGTAGCCGTTGACGACCGGGAACCGCACGCCGGTCAGGAGACCGCTGAAGCCGAACACCCTGAGCTGCGCGTAGGTCTCGGCCATCGCTTCCTCGAGATATTGCAGCAGGGCGGAGCGCAAGTAGCCCGACATCGCGAGGCGGACGCGGAACGTACGCAGGATGCCGAATCGTGGCGTCAGGAAGCGGTGCACCATTTCGTGGAAGCGGGCGAGCGCCTGTTCGTCGGCCGTTCCATGGGGCGAGAGCCGCACTTCACCGAACGGAGACGTGGTTCCTGCGCCAGGTGGAAGCGTCGGATCCATCGTGATGCCAGGCCGGCTCCAGATCTGTCCCGCGTGAGGGTCGGGGCCGACCTCGACCAGGCCGGGCTCGCGCGGCCGCATCGCCGCGATCACACTCGGGCCGCGCGCCGTTTCCACCTGTTTGGCGGTGCGGCGCAGCAGCAGCGCCATGACGACGGTGATGCCGGCCAGCACGATGGCGTGACTCAACGCCTTCGCGGCGGCGTCGAGGTCTGCTTCCGAGTGGGCGTTCACCGTGCGTTCGGTGAACGTGTAGAGATCTTTCATGACGTCGCCGATCGACCAGCCGATGACGAAGGCACCGGCCACGAGCAGGAGGACGTCGACGACTTCGCCGACGCCGAACAGGTGCGAGCCGACCCACAGCGTCAGCGTGCCGGCGAGGATGGCGAGGTTGGTCGGCGACAGCAGCGCATCGATCGCCGCGCCGACCTCCGGGCCGAGGTTCTTCTTCGCCCGGGTGAGCACCTCTCGGAGGCGCTCGGTCAGCGGCATCGTGGCGACGTTCCGAACCATGAGCGGTTGCCCTGATTCTATACGGATCGGTCACGTTGGCCGTTACGCAGCGTCGCCGACGTTCAACACCAGAGCGGTCAGAGGCAATTCGAACCGGAAGAAGCCTCGTACTAAGAGAACGGCGAAGTGTGCAGTTCCGCGGTTGCCGGCTCACGGTGAGTGGGGATGGGTAAGGAGCCCGAACCGTCCCAGGATCGGCAGAGTCTCTTCGACGAACTCCGCGCCAAACATCTCTCGAAGCTCAGCCCGCGATCGAGATCCATCCATCGATCGGACAAGCGACATCGTGTCGGCATCGAATGCGACGGAATGATGATGAGGTGTGGTCAACGCGTCACGGCCTGCGGCTTCCCATCGGGCCAGGGCGTGCGCTGTTGGAGACTCCACGACTTCGCCGCTGTACATCGGTTCTTGATAACGCAAATCGACCTGCCCGACCTCGAACAGAATCTTGATGCCTTCGAGAAGCTCAGTGCGGCAGTCTGTCGATACCCGCCGATCGTACCGGCCGAGTAGCGAGACGCACTGCTCGTACAGTTCGTCCAACCTGATGCCACGCGGCCACTGGCGGCCAAGCAGAACGGCGGCAGCTTTGACGATCGAAGAGTCCAGTGTGATCTCCAAGCTGCCTGCGCCGACGAATTGTGCGGCCGTGCCTTCATCGAGATCCAGCGGGTCCTGCTGCGGACGTAACGAGGACGCGATGTACCGTTGCGCTATGAATTCGTGACGTAACACCGGAGTTCTCCGGGCGTCTGAACGCGCGAGAATCGAGGCGCGGAAGTAACGATGCCCCATCAGGTCCAGCGTCTCTTCCTCATCGAGCGGATCCAGACGGCGCTCTGCGACCGGTTTTCTGAGTTCAGGCGGCACGTAGCCTTCCCAACGGCAGAAGTGCGCATCGACGAGGTAGGCGAGACCGCTGTCACATGCACGGTCGACAAAATCCCGCAGCCAGAAGCCGTCGTTCGTCTCAGTCAGATATTCGTGAAACACGTAGTATGGTCGACCATCTCGAACGCGGACGAGTTCATCGGCGAGAACCATCGTCGAAGCAAATCGCGATGCCGACAGGTCTTCCAGAAGACGTGCTGCCACTGCGATCGCCTTCGCCGCCTTCTCCGGGACGTCGGCGTCACGCACACATCTTGAACGCCTCAGCGTATCGCGCACCACTTGCCGCGTCGACCAGCCCGGTTGCGCATTGTACGAGACGTAGGCGAGTCCGTCGGGAGCAAGGACGTCCCGGCAGAACCTGAGGATCGCTGAGCGCGCGTCATCCGGCACCCAGGAGTAGAGTCCATGGGCAACGACGTAATCGAACCGGCCGAATTCGGACGACGAAACGTCTCTGATGTCGGAAAGGACCAAGCTGATGTTTTCGAGCCCGAGCACGTTGGCCGCGGCATGGGCTCGATCGAGTGCCGAGCGTGAACAGTCGATGCCGACGAACCTGCATTTCGGGTGGTAGAAGGCGAGCGGCAGCAGGTTGCCTCCGTCGCCGCTGCCCAATTCGACGAGCGAGAAACGGTCGATACACGGCGTCGGTCCGCCGGACCAATACGAACATACGGCTAGGTGCGGCGGCGCGCTGTACGGAACGGTCACGCCCCTGTATGCGTACACGTCATACGGATCGAGCGATGGGCCCATGCTGCCGGCCGCTTACCCTCGAAGGAGGCGCTGCTGCCGCCACGCTGGCGCGCTGGTGTTGAACAGGCTGGCGTCGGGCGTCATCAACGCGAGTTCGAATGCTGCGGCAACACGAAAACCCTGACGGCCCGTGCGCAACAGGTGTGTGCAATGGTCGGGCTGCACAGCGACACCGGCGAGGAAACGTTGCCCCGGCACGAATTTTCCGCCATTCGCATCCCACCACTTCCGGACAAGGTCAGGATGAGGCCAGTCCAGTTCCTGGTCGGGATCGACGGCAACATCGTCGGCGTCGGGATCGTCGCTAGGACCGGAGACAAAATCAGCTGGCCGGTCCCGTCTCAGCCGGGCATCAGCGAAATCGACGCCCGTAATCATGCCGAGTGCATGACCGGCGAGGCGTGCCTCTTCGAAAACCTCCATACGGCTGATTAGCCATGGGACGTAAGAAGGATCCCCGACGATACCAACACCGACAAGCAAGTCACGAGTGGAGTTTTCGAGCTCGCGCAAGCCTCGCAGCCAGTCGCGTGCGGCATCCGGCGTGATCGTTCGCAGCACCAGCTGCATCGCACGCCGACGATGGTCAGCCGAAAGTCCGAGGTCCGCCAACGCATCCAACGCGCGGCCGCGATCACCGGTCAGCACCGATGCCCAGGCCGACCAGAAGCGCCGGCCGCTGCTTTCCCGAAGCTGACCGGCGTCGAATCCGATGTCGGTGATGCCGAGCTCGCCCGCTGCCCGGAGCGCGCGGCACGCGAGCAACTCGTCAGCGTCGCCGATGGCCTGACGCAGGGCACCACCGGGGTCCACACGATGGGCGGCACACGCCGCGATACCGACTGCGCGACGGAACGGTTCGGGCGACGAGAGCAGATCTTTGACGATGCCTCGCAGCACCTCCGCGGAAGTCCAGCCGAACGCCGATACGACCGCGCGAGCGACAGGCGCCTCAGCCTCGGCGGCGTTCAAAATCCGGTTCAGCGAATCGAACTGCCGCGTCTCGAGCGCCAATACCGTCCGGACGAACGCCTCGCCAGGATCCGCGAGATTGACGTCCAGCTGACTCTCGTTCCAGCCGGCATCTTGCGCGATCCGGAGTCCATCCAGCTGGGCCGCGAGCCGTCCATCGAGAACGCCGAGACTGTCAATGTCGCGCTGCGTGTCGTGCACGGCGGCATCGCGAAACCACCACAGCATCGCCGCCTCTTCGAAATGCCGCGCAACGATCGCGTCAATCACCATGCGAGTCTCGGGGTGCGTCATTCGACATGCAGCCGCACGACCGGCATCGTGCGACTCCACGCACAACAGAGGTTCACGAGCAGGTTCCACGAAACCGGGTCGGCCTCCCACGCCCACTCATGGTGGTGGATGGTCCGTGGATCGTTGAAATGACGCTGCGCACCCAATGACTCGACCGGTTCGCCCTCTTCGGCGGGATAGGCGAGCCAGAGCACTTCGAGGAGCTCAAGCTGTTCGAGCAGTTGGTCGCCAATGCCGGGTGCGACGGCGTCCGAGAACTCGATTTCGACGAGAAGGGTGTTGTTGCCGAGGTCGGCGTCGGTCGGCAACTCGACGGCGAACGGCGGTCGCGCGACAGCCGCCGGACGGCGATGCGTCTCGCGCAGGAGATCTCTGACTTCATCGCGAAGAATGGCACGCGCCGACCTGAACGAGAAGACGTCGCGGTAGACGCAATCCAAGAGCAGGCCACCGAGCACATCGAAGGCCGTTTTTGCAAGATCGACGACCTCCAGTCGCACCGCGAGGACGCCGGTGTCGCTGATCGCCACGTTGACGTCTGAATTGCGCTGCGCTCCAGGAAAAAAGAACCCGGCGTCGAGCGCTTTCAGGAATGCTCGCGTCCGACTCTCTACCAGTCCGGCTGCCTCCGAGTCGGACGCGGCAACGCTGATCGACAGTTCGACCGGTCCTGTATATCGCTCAGACGAAGAAGCGACGAAGCCATCCATGCGCAGCCTCTTCGGACATCCCAAGAATCATCAGATCATCCAGCGCCTCGTCCGGCGCGCGGCGTGGAGAGACGAGTCGACCGACGGCTCGACAGACGGGCAACATATCGTGTCTGTTGACGTCGCCAAGCTGCGGAGACTTCCCCGCCCGCAGCAGGAGGCCGCCATGGTCCAGCGGGAGAATCGCGACTTCCGCGGGGGCGGCGGCCTTCAAGGCCTTCGCTCCGCCGAGGTCGGCGGCAGTCTTTTCGCCCAGAAACGTCAGCCAGCTCACGGCCACTACGCCCTTGCTCGCGGCGTTGGACAGCGTCATCGAGCTGCCGTAGCCAAGACCCGGATGGCGGAGCATGAGCGGGCCCGCCCAGGCGCACACCTCGTCATCGTCGGTCGCCTCGTGCCAGAGGAACGAGTATCCGCAATGACCGTTTTCGATCGGGAATTCGGCCAGCGCGTCCTGCACGAACGCGACGAGATCGTCGGGCGAATCGGCCGCTGCCACCGGCAGCGCCATCCTGAAGACGAAGCGAGGCGGATCATCGAAGCCCCACAGCGTGAGATCGAGTCCTGGCGGCGCAACGCTCCGTTCCGCATCACCTGAATGGGCAATGAACGAAAGCATTTTCTTCGCCAGCACCTTCGCGTCCTTGAACCAGTGGTAAGGAGCTTCGAGCGTGCGGCTATCGACATCTCGGAACTTTTTCATGTCGCCGGTGCGATAGAACGTCAATGCCTTGCCGTAGCGTTTCGCGAAGGCGCGAAGACAATGGTCGAACCCTTTCCCGTTCGCCGCCGGCGGGGCATACGAAAAAGCTACGACCTCGACGCACGGCGCGCCAAGAGTTCTTTTGCCGTCCTTAAGAGTGAATGTCGACCAATCCATTCGATCGTCCTCCGCCTAGAACTTCGAGCAATCACAGCATTTCGCCGGGTCCATTTCGACGATCTTGTCTCGGTCAGCCCTGCTCATCGATTTCAGCATCTTCGACTGGTTATCAGTCGGCGAGTCACCTGGAAACTTCACTTCGACGATCTTTTCGACCTGGGTCATGTCCTTCAACTGTCCCAGTCCCGGCGCCGGCTTCGTGACGGTCAGAAGCACGTCCCATTTGACGAACGGTCCGCTGGCGACCTGGGTTCCCCACTTGCCGACGAACTTGGCCAACCCGCCCTTGACTTCCTGAGCGACTTCGGTCAGAACGCCGTTACTCGCGAGACTCGACGTTCCTCTTCCGACGCCCCTGACGCCCTTGTTGTTCTTCTGATCGAGCGCCTTGCGCATCAGGTTCTGGTATTTGTTCTTCTTCGTCTTCTTCTTGATCGCCTCGCAGGCGGCCTTGCACAAGGCGTCGGCATTTGCCTGTCCAACGGCCAGCGCGAAGTCTGCGGGCGTCTGGGGCGCCTGCACGTTACCCGGAAGCGTGCCAGTACCGTTGCTGGGATTGCTCCCGTTGTTCGTCATCGCGTCGCCGAGCAGCTGAATGTTCTTGCCCTCGGCCTTGACGTTCATCGAACCCGGCGCGGTGAACTCGGTCTTTCCCTCCGTCGAGGCGTTGAGCAGGCCGCCGCCGGTGCCTTTGCTGGCCATGTCGCCGCTCAAACTACTCATGTAGTACGAGCCTTCGATCGCGACCTTGCTGCCTTCGATGAGGACCTTGGTCGTGCACTTCTTCAAGCCGTCGCCTGACTTTCCAATGTTCGGCAACGGCGTGGGAACGAACGGGGCCGGCGGTCCTGGCATCTTGCAGACGTTGGGCAACGTCGCGGCCGCCACGTCACTGCTCCCCTCGGTGACCGGCGTCTTCGGCGGATTAACGGCGACGCTCATCGCGACGGCCCCGCGTCGACGTCCGGCGAACGCAACAGCGCTGCGCCGCGGTCACCGCCCTCCGAGCTCGCCCACAGCAACGCGCGCGGGCCTTTCGCGTATCCCCTCGACCAGCTGCCGGCGGCGAGACAGGCGAACAGCGGACCGGAGGCGGCGCCGACATCGCCCCAGCAATCTGCCGGATGCGACACATTGGTCTTTACGAACAGACGCTCGGTGCGGAGCACGGCGTAGGTATACTCGGTGCTTCGATAGCGTTCACCATTCAAGTCGCACCACGTCTGCTCAATTCGGCCCTTCGCTGGATCGAGCGGCGCGCACACGCCGCGGATGGCGGCAGACAGTCCCTCGCCAATGCAAATCGTGTCAGTCTTGATCCGGTTCGGTTCGAATGTCGTACATACCGAGACAACGCTCGCCAGTGATTCGAGCGATGCTCGACACGCGAACGTCGATGATGCGAGCAGACAGAAACCGGCGGCTTCACCAGGCGGGAACCCCGATCGATTAACCCCGGACATCAGCTGTTTGGACGCGTCGAGCCACTCCAACGTCGGCCCGTCGATGTAGGAATCGACGCCGCCGACCAGACACACGTCCACCGTTCCGGAGCGGATGCGTGCGACGGCGACGTCGAACGCGATCAGCCCTGCGCTGTGCCCGCGAGCGACGGTTTCGATGTCGAGCGAAAGACCAAGCTGCCGGCCGGCGTTTCTCAGTCCATCGGCAAGAGCCTGCTCGAGGCCGACCGGCCGCCCCGGCCGGTTTTCGGGTAGGCCAACGAACGTCGGGATCACCCCTCGGTGAGCGCCACGTGCCACCAACGGGCGGACTGCGTCCGAGAACGGCGACTGCGCCAGCGCGAGGTATCGATCGCAGCCGCTGACCTCGACCGGCAGCAGCGCATCACGAGCGACCATCATCGGCTCGCCGGCCTTGTCGACGAAGCGCGGATGCCGGGCAATGGCAGAGAGGGCGCCACGCACGGCTGCCGCTGCCGCATCGGCGACCAGTCCAACCGGCGTCCGCGCACCGAGTCCGATGATGTCGACTCCGTTGAAGCCTGCTGACGGGCACATCACATGTCTTCCAGTACGGCCGAGTCTCGCGAGTCGAGCCCTGGCGATGACAGCTCGGCCTTCTGGAAGATGCGAGTCCGATCCAGGTCATCGACGTCATGATGACAGGCAAGTATCGACTGCCACACCAACATGACTCGATTGATGTCCGGCTCGACGATCACAGCGTCCAGATGGCCGACGTGGTGCCGGGTCTCCCGCCCGAAAAACGTCGCAAAACCGAGGTGCACTCGCGGCAGCGCGAAGCGCACGCTCCTGCTCGGTGTCAAGTTCGTCAACTCCACCGTTTCCCCGCCGCGCAGAAAGCCCGGCACCTGCTGGTCGGACGGCGCCGACTGATGGAACCGCTCGTCGAAATCGACCGCCCACAGGGGGAAGCGTTTCTCGAGCCACTGCGCATCGTACGTGCCAGCGTATTCACGCCGCGGTGACCACCATCGATCGATCGGCCCGAAACCGGCGGGCGCCGGCCGGTCCTTCCAGCTGCGCACCACGTCCGTCGGATACTCGACGTTCGGCACCAGACGATCCTTCAAATGTTCCGGCCGGATCGCGAATCCGGTGCCGACGGGATTGTTCGCGTATAGGCGATGCTTGCCGGCGTCGTCGTCTTGTTGATCGAAGCCACCGAACGCGCGCTCATAAATCAGCGGGATCGCATCGAACGGCTGTGCGGCAGTCATTCCGGCGCCACCGGCGCCAACCCGCCACCGCCGGTCACCGGTGACCAGCAGAGTCTTGTCGACGTTCGCGACTCGCAGCCGTACTTCGATCGACTGCACAGGTCTGCCATGAGGCGCGTACGCGGTTCCATTGACGATGACGTCGGTCGCAACCTTTCTCCCGATGATGTCCGCGTCCGAGATCAGGCTCGACGTGGCTGGATCGCCGCGGTGCTTCCCCATCCGGTTCGGCGGTTCCTGTTCATCCGCCAGGGCGAGGTGTCCGTCGCCGAGGATGTCGTATGTGGCCTTGACCACCACAATCCAGTGTTGGACTCCATCCTTGTCCTGAACCCACGAGCGCTCAGCCGCGTACGGCGTGCGATTGTCGAGCGCCCACATGTCAGGTCCTGACACGCACGGCACAGGGCCGTGATCCTCGGGGTTGTGCGGCGCTGATCGACATACAGCAGTTCGTAAACAGGTCTACGGCGAAGTCCCAGTGATTCGGGTTCATGGAATCGTCGGCGGCGTTCGGACAGGAGCGCACCACTCGGCCCTCGAGGTCAAGGGCGGCGGTTCGACACGGCTAATTGATCTCGACGCAACCGCCCTTGATCCGGATCACGCCGGCCGATCGCTGCGAGATGTATTCTCCCTGCATGATCACTTTTCCGGCCTTGGTCAACGTAATGCTCGCCTTTCCGCACCGCAGGACAATCTGATCATTCGCGCAGACAGTGAGTCGCCGGCCGTCGGCTTCGACTTCAACCGTCGCCCTTTGCAATGGCTGTTCGACCGGTTCGCGCAGGCAACCGATGATGATTGGACGGCCAGGGTCGCCCCCTTCGAACATCAACAACGCCGATCGTCCGACATGGTCGGCCCGAATCTCGACGATCGTTCGGCATCGGATCCCTGCGCTGTCGGCCTGGCGCGGATAATTGACGAGCGGGACATCGTCGCCGCTCAGGCCCACGATCGTCCCGACCACCACGCCAAGCATTGGTGCCGGCTCGTTGACCCGAGAAGCGTCGACCGCTTCGACCTCACGGGCGAGAAGTTGCGTCCACGTGCCGGTTTCCATCGCATCGGACGGCGCGAATGCTGCGGTGCGCTTGTTCACAGTGGCCTCAGTTGTGTTTGATCGAGCTGCCCTTCACGACCACGTCGCCTGACGCCTTGAGGCCGACGCTGCTGCCGTCGACCTTGATGTCGCTACCTTTGATGGTGATTTCGGTCCCCTTGATGGTGATCTCGCCGCCGCTCTTCAACGTGATTGATGCGCCGCCGCACTTGAGCACCATTTCGCTCGCTGCGTCGATCACGACTTTCGCCTTGCTGCTCGCTGAAAGATCACCGGCAGCGGTCAGTCCCATGGTCGCTCCGGCATCGGCCGTGAATTTCGCGCCGGCGTTCATCGCGACATTTGCTGCCGCCTTCATTCCGATGTTCGCGCCGGCCGACTCGGAGATACTCCCCCCGGCCTTCACCGCCTTCATCGATCCAATGACTTCTGCGCTGAGTCCACCGACCGAGACGATCTTCGCGCCGCCAATTTCCTCCGCCTTGGCTGCGCCGATCGATTCATTCATGCCGGCGCCAACGGAGACCTGATATCCAGCGCCGATCGAGAGCGCCTTCGCGATCGCGATCGTCTCGGTCTTGGTGGAACCGACGCTGATGCTCTGACTGCTACCCACGGTCACCGATTCGTTCGCACCGACCGTCCGGGTGCGATTGGCAGCGACCTTGACGGTTTGATTGGATCCGACGCTAATGTCTTGATTCGCCCCGACGGTGCACTTCTGGTTGCTGCCGACGCTCTCGGTGTCGTTCACGTCGACGGTGTCCGTGCGGTTGTTGTGAATCGTCGACGTCTGGTTGTTCTCGACGACGGTGTCCATGTTGAACTGGCCATGGACGTACACCCGCTCCTTGCCGGCGGTATCGTCCATCGACATCTCGTTCGACCCGGACCCCTTGTGGGTCTGCGACTTCATGCCGCTCAGCACCGCGCCGGCGGGGAAGCCAAAGGGTGGCAATTGCTCGGCGTTATAGACGCGGCCGGTGATGATCGGCTGATCCGGATCGCCTTCGAGAAAATCGACGATCACTTCCTGGCCGATGCGCGGCGTGGCGACGGCGCCCCAGCTTTTGCCCGCCCACGGGTGCGACACGCGGATCCAGCAGGAGCTGTTCTCGTCCTTCTTCCCGTAGCGGTCCCAGTGGAACTGCACCTTCACGCGCCCGTACTTGTCGGTGTAGATCTCGTCCCCTGCCGGACCGACGACGACGGCGGTCTGCGGCCCCTGCACGAACGGCTTCGGCGTCGCGCGGCGCGGCCGGAACTGCTGGCTGCTCGGCATCGCGACGAAGCTGCAGCGGTACTCGGTGCCGCCGCCGCTCTGCGGCAGCGCCTCGTAATCGCCGAACTGGAGATCGTAGCTCGCACCGACGACCAGGTACTCGCGGTTCTGGTCCTCGCGCGGGAAATCCTCGAGCGTGAACAGCGCGCCGACCTCGATGCCTTTCGAGTTCGAGGTCCCTTCCGACGTTTCGAACAGCGTGCCGAACTCGTCGATGCGGACGTGCGCGTACTGCTCGCCGTCGGGCTTCTGAATGTAATGCCCCGGATAATCGTAGATTTCGTAGTCGCTCGGCGAGTAGGTGCGCGTCAGCGTCTTGCGCGTCCGCAGCTCGACGCTCGGCCGCTCGAGATCGTAGTCGTCGTGGACGTAGACGCCCGGCTGGATGTCGCGCGAGAAATCCCAGCTGCCGATGTGCTCGATCTCCGGCCGCACCAGATCCTCGGGTGCGATGAACGAAACCTTCTCGTAGCCCGGCGTCGGCGCGTGCTTGCTGGTCGAATCGGTCAGCACGACCGTGTTGTGGCCGTCGGTGTGGCGCGTGTAGAAGTAGATCCCCTCGTGCTCGAGCAGCCGGCTGACGAAGTTGAAGTCGGTCTCGCGGTACTGGACGCAGTAGGTCCACTTGCGATAGCTGCCGGTCAGCTCGAACTTGAAGTCGGCCGTCGAGTGATCGCCGAACACCTTCTTGACGATGTCGGGGACGGTCATCTCCTGGAAGATGCGGCAGTCGGTGGTGCGCGTCAGGAACCAGAGCCACGACCGCACGACGGCGTAGTACCGCGTATAGCGGCCGTACTTGCTGCCTTGCACGAA
>DATFXR010000684.1:0-4695 GCA_035315685.1 Vicinamibacterales bacterium
CGCGCCGACGGCCGGCCGATTCGCGACGAGGATCGATTGCTCGCCGTGACAATCGCGGCGCCAACGCTGAGCGGTGGTTTGGCGTCAGCCGATCCGCTCGGCGGCATCGCGCCGGACGTCAACGCGCCCGTCGTGCGCGAGGTGGTCGAGGACTGGTTCCGCCGGCTCGGTCCCCGGTCAACGGCCCGACTCGACGCGCTCACGCATCCGTGGACGGCCGATTCGCAGATCGCTCGCTGCACTGCGGCCAACCAGATCGACATCAATTCAAAACGCGCATTTAGGGCCTTCGCGTTCCGACAGGCTCAGTAGCCGATCGCCTGACCGTCCTCTCTGAAATTCGATCCTGCCCGGTAGAACCCGGCGATTGGCCTGGTGCACGCCGCATCCGCGGGCGCGCAGCCCGGCGCCGACCGCGGATCAGGCGTGAACATGATTGCTTCGAATCCGCCGACCGGGGATCCGTTGGACGAAGCGGCCTGGTGGCCCATCGCCGATAATTGCGCGCCGACCAGCCCAAACAGCGCCGACTCGAGCTGCAGACGGTTGCTCACCTGGTTGTGGCTGAATCGGGCCATGTCGCCAGCGGCCTGCACGTTGGCGTGCAGGTCGAGCACGTTCACCAGCACCTGCATGTTGCCCTGTCCCTGCTGATCGCCGCCGTGCTGTCCAGTCACCAGCAGCGGATGGTCGCCCTGTATCACCAGGACAGCTGACAGCGTGTTGTACGGACGCTTGTCAGATGCGATGACGTTGGGGCTGTTCGGATCCAGCGTGAACAGGCCGCCGCGGTTGTGCAGGATGAACCCGTAACCGGGCACCGTGATCCCGGATCCCCAGCCGGCGAAGTTGCTGTTGATCCACGACACCATGTTGCCCCAGCGATCGGCGGCGGCCAGATAGATCGTGTCGCCGGCGTCCAGCGCGTCGCTCGTCCGCGCACCGGTGCTGGACGCACGCTTTGGATCGACTTTTCCGCACAGCGATGCAGCGTGCGCCTTCGACGTCAGCGTCTCGAGCGGCACGGCGACGACATTCGGATCAGCGTTGCGGCTGTAGACGTCGGCGTAGACCGCCTTCTTGGTCTCGATGAGCGCGTGCCAGTACAGCGGATTGGCCGGCCCCAGCGTCGCGAGCGTCTGTCCCGGGTACCACGTCGGGACGCACGCTTCGAGGACGTTCAGCATCTCGACGATGCCCCACGCCTGGGACGGCGCGCGTGTGCCATACACCGCGTACTGATCGTGGTAGGTCGTCGACGCCGGGGTCACCCACTCGCCCTGGTAGCCGGCGAGATCGTCGAGCGTCATCGGCCCGCCCAGCGCCTTCGATTTCGCGACGATCGCCTGCGCGATCTCACCGCGATAGAACACGTCGCGCCCTTGCTGCTGAATCAGGCGGAGCGACCTGGCGAGATCGGGATTTCGGAAGATCGTGCCGGTGGTCGGACGGCTGCCATCGACGTAGAACGTCTTCACCGAGTCGGGGTCCGGTTCGGTGCAGCAGCCCGAGAGCGGCAGCGCGTTCTTCATCCGCCAGCCGCTGGCGATCTCTTCGGTGATCGGAAATCCCTGATCCGCGTAGTCGATCGCCGGCTGCAGGACTTCCTTGAACGTCTTCGTGCCGAACCGCGTCAGCACTTCCTGCCAGCCCCAGAGCGATCCGGGTACGGTCACCGTCAGGATGCCGCCCGATGGCATGCCCGATCCCGGTCCGAAGTTCGCCGGGTTCGCCTTGTAGCCGAGCGACGTCATGCGATCGAGCGTCAGGCCACTCGGCGTGATGCCGCTCGCGTTCAGCTGATAGACCTTCTTCTCCCTGGCGACGTAGATCAGGGCGAATAGATCGCCGCCAATGCCGGTGTTCGCCGGGTAGACGACGTTCAACGCCGCGGCGGCGGCGACCGCCGCGTCGATCGCATTGCCGCCTTGCTGCAGGATCCGCACGCCGGCCTGCGCCGCCAGCGGTTGGACCGTGGTCACCATGCCGTTGCGCGCCATCACCTCGGATCGCGTCTGTGGCAGCCACCCCTCGGATCGATCGCCGCGCACGGCCTGGCAGGCTGGCGCGGAGGATGCGATGCACATCTGTACCTGGCCGGACGTCAGCGCCGTGGCGAGGAGCACGGCCATCGCGAGCGCGATCGAAAGGGACCGAGTCAGCTGGTTCTTCATACGCTCATCGTCTCATGTCAGTGGCAGTGTTGACGCCGATCACTCGCAGGCCCCGCGTGGCCCCTCAGCTGACGCGCTTTCCGTTGATCACGACCGCTGTCGTGAAGAGCTTCTGCCGGCCGGTTCGCGTGCCGTCGATGTTGTCGACGAACTCGAACTCGCCCTGACGGAGCTCGAGAACGCCGACGTCTGCGACGGCGCCCGTCCGCAGCGTGCCGAGATCCTTGAACGGCGAAACGCTCGCCGCGGCGTGGCTGGTCACGCACGCGATCGCCTCGTTCAGCGACATCCCCAGCATCAGAAACTTCGAGACAACGGTCGGCAGGTCGAACACGCGGAAGGTGCGACCGGGTCCGGTGATGTCCGACGAGATCGTGTCCGGCCAGAAGCCGTCCCGCGTCGCTTTCTCGACCATGTCCCACGTAATGTGCGCGGTGCGGCCGTTGCCGACGTCGAAGCGGATGCCGCGCTTGCGCGCGGCCGCAATCTCGGGGATCACGCGGCCCGCGTCGGTGAGAATGCTGTGCGGCGGCGGCGAATACGGATGGGTGACGATGTCGCCCGGGTTCAGCAACTCGAGAATCTTCGGCAGCGGCGAATGCGTCTGCCCGACGTGCAGCATCACCGGCAGCGGACCGGCCGCCTGGCGCGCCCGCCGCAGCGCCTCGAGATCGTGCTCGCCGGCAACGCTCTCCGACAGCCGCACCTTGACGCCGGCGATCCAGGCGCGGTGCCGCTCGATCGCGCGGCGCGCCGCGTCCACGTCAGCGGCGTCGATGTCGAGCAGTTCCCCTGGAGCGGTGACGCCAGTCCGCGCGACGTTCAGGAAGATGCGCACGCGGTTGGGCGCGGCTTCGGCGACGCGCACCAGCGCGTCGATGTTGTCGGCGCCAGCCGATCCGCCGTCGACCATCGACGTCACGCCGTCGCGCAGCAGCGCTGCTGGCGTCAGCTCCGGCGCGCCGACGTGGACGTGCAAGTCGATCAGTCCCGGCGTGACCAGCTTGCCGCGTGCGTCGAGGACCTCTGTAGCCTGATCGGCGCTGATGCTCGGCTGGATCGCCGCAACGCGGCCGCCGGCAATCGCGACGTCGGCTGTCCGATCGACACGCTGCGCCGGATCAATGACGCGCCCCCCCTTGACGATCAGGTCGTAGGTTGCGGCGCGCACGCGCGCCGGGCGCGCGAACGGAGCGACGGCGGCGGTGATGAGCAACGCGCGTCGGGTCATCATCGCGCGGATTATACGGTCAGCCGACCGCCGCCTCCGACCCACCTGACCTACCTGGCCTGCCCGACCTACCTGACCTACCTGGCCGCCTCCATCGCCTTCCAGCGCGTCACGTAGTCGTCGACATTTGCGGCGGTGACGACGTCCACGCCGGAGTCGATCACCGGCGAGGCCGGCGCCCTCCCCGCCTTGATATCGGCGAGCAGGCGGACCGATTCGCTGCCCCACCCGAAATACTTCTGCCCCAGCAACACCTGCACCTTCCCCGCCTTCAGGAGATCGGGCGCGGGCGGAATCGTATCGAACGACACGACTTTCGTCGTCGCCGGCACGCTCGCGAGCGCGTTGCGCGTGAAGACCGGCCACCCGCCGACCGAGATCCACGCGCCGAGATCCGGATAGCGGTTGGTGCCCGAGGCGATGATCTCGGCGCTGCGGACCGCGTCTTCCTTGACGTCGTACTCCTCGACAATCCGGATGCCCGGATGCTTCGCGAGCGACTGCTTCACGCCGTCGAGCCGGCGCTGCAGGTTCACGGCGCCGATGCTGGTGATGATCGCGACGGTGCCCTGGTCGCCGAGCAGCGCCGCAGTCTGCTCGCCCATGATCCGCCCCGCGGCCACATCGTCGACGCCGTAGAAGGCGGCGCGCTTCGACTTCGGCGCATCGGCGTCCCATGTGACGACGGGGATACCAGCCGCGACGGCGCGATCGATGGTCTCGGTCAGGAAGTCGCCGTTGGTGCACGAGATCGCGATGCCGTCGACCTGCTGCGTGATGAACGACTCGAGAATCTCCTTCTGTTTGAGCTGATCGGCTGTTTCCGGCGCGCGCCAGATCACCTCGATGTTCCCGCGTGCGGCGGCCTCGCGCTCGGCGCCCGTCTTCGCGTAGCTGAACACCGGCAGGTCGAGCGACTTCGGCATCACCGCGAAACGCAGCTTGGCGGCGCCCCCCGTCGTGGTGCGGCTGCCGCCGCACGAGATTGCGAAGAGCGCACACAGGATCGTGATCTGTCTCATGTCATCCTCTCGCTCGGCTGAGGCCCTCGCGCGACGTTCTGCAAGCGCGTTTGACGCCGAGCGCTACGTATCGACTCGCTTCCGCCGCTGCAGCACCTGATCCATCACGACGATGACGATCACCACCAGGCCGACGATGAGGCGATCGTAGAACGTGGCGCCGGGAATCTGCGGCAGCGCATTGCGCAGGACGCCGAAGATCAGCGCGCCGAGCACCGCGCCGGCGACGGACCCGCGGCCGCCGGACAGACTCGCGCCGCCGACGACC
>DATFXR010000685.1:0-7453 GCA_035315685.1 Vicinamibacterales bacterium
GGATCAGCCGCCCGAGCAGATCGAGCCCGATCGACCCGACGTCACCAACGGTACGCACATCGTCGACATCGGCCTGCTGCAGATCGAGATCGGCGGGCTCTACACACGCGCGTCGGCGAACGAACGCGACGGCGCCACGCCATTCACCGCGCGGCTTGGCCTGACCGACTGGCTCGAGGTCCGGCTCGGCACGGACGGCATGTTGACACAATCGATTTCGGGCGTGAGCGTCAGAGGAATGGGCAACGTCCAGGTCGGCGCCAAACTGCGCCTGTGGGCTGAAGAAGGCGGCGTCCCGGTGCTGTCGATCCTGCCGACGATTAACCTCCCGACGGCGAGCCCCGACAAGAACCTCGGATCCGGCTCGCCGGACTATACGCTCGCGCTGCTCACCGGGCGCGACTTCGGCCGCCATGCGCACGTCGACGTCAACTACGGGATCGGCGCGATCGGCGCTGGCAGCGACCAGCCGCATTTCGCGCAGCACCTGGTGTCGGTGTCGGCGAGCGCCGCGGTGTCCGACAACTGGAATCCTTACGTCGAGTCGTTCTGGCTGTCGCGCAACGAACCGAACGGCAGTGCGGTCCTCGGCATCGATGCGGGCGCGATCTACGAGCTCGGCGCGCGCTGCGCGCTCGACGGCGGCGCGCAGTTCGGCCTCACCAGCGACGCGCCGCCATTTGCCCTGTTCGGCGGCATCTCGATCATCGTCGGCGAGATTCTCGGCGGGCACGGGGTTCATGCGCGGCAGCGGCAGCAGCAGCGCCGCGCTGCTCACGCGTCGCGGCCGTGATTCGGGATTCGGGATTCGGGATTCGGGATTCGGGATTCGGGGTTCGGGGTTCGGAGTTCGGGATTTGCCTAGCTGAAGGTTGCGACGCGCGGGCGGCGCCAAATCCCAAATCCCAAATCCCAAATCCCAAATCCCGAATCCCGAATCCCCGAATCCCGAATCCCGATCACTACATCAGCTTTCCGAGCGGGCCGAGATCGAGGTTCAGTTCCTCGGGCGTGAGGCCGAACCGGGCGCCGATGTCGCGGATCGTTTTCTCCAGCGTCATCAGCGCGCTGCCGACCGCGTCGGCTTCCTTCCTGGTGAGCGTCTTCTGCTCCATGCGGCGGATCGCCTGTCGTTCCATCAACCGGCGCAGGAACTCGACGATCGTCAGCACCAGTTGCGCCACGGATCGCTGCACGTCCTCAGGTTGCGGGTTCCAGCGCAACGGCGCCGGCCCGCCCTGCGCCGGCCGCGCGCCACGCTGCCTCGCGACCGTCCGCTGCTTGCCAACCGCTGCCCTGGTCATGGCTCGCATGCGGCGATCGATCTCGCCGCGCAGCGCCCGCAACTCCGCGGTGGTCACCGGCGCTGCCGCCACCGCCCGGGATCGGCGGCGCGCCGCCGGACGTCGAGCCGTTCCCACTGGCAGTCTGGCCCGCTTCTTCACGCGCGCGTCTTCGGCGCGCGCCGGCGTCTGCGCCGCGGACCGCGTCCGGCACGGGCGGCCGTGCGCGGCAGCACGCGATCGGCCGCGCAGAGGAGCGACGACAGCCGCAAGTAGATGAGATCGACACCAGCGACGCCGAGCGTCACGTCGCCATTCAACATCACGCCCTTGTTGAGCAGATGGTCGAGCACGTCCAGCAGCGTCGAGTCAGGCGCATCGAGGATCCTGGCGGCGACGGCAGGGGCGGCGGTCAACCTGGTCGGGCGCGCCATTCGTCAGTCCTGCACGAACGTGTACGGCGGCCACGGCCCCGTCACAGTCACGCCGTATCCCTGGCGCTCGAGCGATTTCGCCTCGCGCGCGGTCAGCGTCTGGAACGCCGTCGCGCGCCCGCGAGACACGAGAAACGCCGCGTCCAGCAGCAGCGGGCCGCCCTCTACCGACGGTTCGCTCCCGGTCCGGCGACGGGCATCGCGTGCCCGGGCCGACAGCCGGTCGTACAGCGCCGCCACCGTCAGGCGCGCATTGGTGGCAAGCTCCGCCGCCTGATCGCGCTGCGCTTTCTTCTCCGCCAGATACGCGATCCCCGACGGAGCGGGCCGGTGCACGCGGCTCTTCGGCACGCCACGCGCCGTATCACCAGCGAGCGTCCGATCGAGGGTCACCCGGACGCCCCACTCCTGATGATTCGCGACGCGTTTCACCATCGCGGCAATCCGCTGCCGATCGCGGCGGACGTGCGCAAGCACACGCTCGTCGCTCATGAAGATCGTGAACAGCTTCATCGGCAGCACGGCGGTCGCACCGCTGAAGGCTTCGACGACCGCCTCGTGCGCGACCGCTACGCGCGAGACCCAATCGAGATCCGCGAGCCCGCGATTGATCGCCGCTTCGCCGTACGCGTCCAGCGGAGCGTCGGCGACAACCACGTAGAGATCGCGCTCCACGTCGAGCAGCCGCACCGGTCCGGTCGCGGGCAGTCCTGCCGGCACCCGCGTCAGCCGCGGCCGCTTGTCCGCAGCGACGACGCAGTACACATAGGTGGCTCGCGCATTCATCCCGGCAACCACACCCTTGCCCACGAATTCAGCTGCTCGAGGCCACGCGGTGGAGGAGCAACCAACGGCGTCTGAATCATAGCGCAGCGACGGCCGCAGAGCCGTCGCAGCGCGTCGATCTCGCGGCGCTCGATGGCGGCGGCCGTGCGGCACCATGTGCAGCGGCCTGGATCGAATGTCAGCGCGTTGACCACGAGCGCTGGAACCCGGAGGTGCAGCCGCCGCAGCTGCGCGAGCAGCCGCGCCGTTTCCATTCGCGGCACTGCGGCCGCTCGTGTGACGGCGATGAAGCGCGTCCGCGCCGGATCGCGGAGCATCGCCTGAAGATCGCGAATCGATCTCGAGAGCTCCACGAGGTCCGCTGCCAACTGTCCCGGCCGCGCGAGCGCCTTGTATTTCAGCAGGACGCGTAGCAGCACCTGCACCCACTCACGCGCCGTGTCCGGCATCGCCAGCAGACGGAGGGCGTGGCCGGTCGGCGCCATGTCGACGACAATCACGTCGAACGAGGCGCGCGCGTCGACGACCGACAGCACACCGAAGAGCTCATCGATGCCCGGCGGCGCGAGGGACAACAGCCCCGACCCGCCGCCGCCCGCCGCCGTCGCGGCGCTTGCGCCGAACGCGGTCGCGATCTCGTCGAGCGCCGGCTCGAGCGCAGTGCGGCGAATCGCGAGCGCGCATGGCGCGTCGAGCTCGCGGACGAAGAGGTTCTTCGGGCCGGCCGCAACCGGCTGTGCCGTGTCGCTTACGGCCGCCCGAAGCACGTCGCCGAGCGAATGCGCCGGATCGGTAGAGAGCAGCAGAACGCGCCGGCTCGGGTCGGACTCAGCGAGCCACAACGCCGCCGCCGCCGCCACCGTCGTCTTGCCGACGCCCCCTTTGCCGCCGAAGAAAACGAGCTCTGCATTCGTGATCGCGTCAATGGCTGATGGCTGATGGCTGATGGCATATGCCGGATGGTTGATGGTCCCAGCCATGAGCCCTGAGCCATCAGCCATCGCGCGCCGGCGCGAGCCGGCGTGCGAGCCGAGCGACGCGAGCGCTCTCAACCCTCGCGGCTCGCGGACCGACGCGCTCACGAGCGGCACGCGACGTCCGCGCGCGAGCTCACGACGGATTGCCGCGATGCTGCGGCGCTCGGCGGCGCGGCGCCGATCGCAGAGCGGACACGGTTCTCCGTCGGGCAGGACGCGGTTGACGACGATGCGTCGGACTCGCAGCCCGCCGGCCTCGAGCGCCCTTATGCCGTCAGCGCTTTCGGCGCGCGCCAGTTCTTCCGGCAGCGTGACCCAGTGGAACTCGGTGCGTTCCGGATCGTGCAGGCGCTGCGCCGTCTCGCGCGCTTGATCCGAGAGGAGCGCAATCAACCGGTCAGACGCCTCGGGGCGGCCGACGCGCGCGAACTGATCGCGAATCACGCGGTGCTGCTCTTGCAGCGCGTCGAGCACCTCGGCAACGGCGGCGACCGCCCGCGGCGCAGCCAGCAGGCGCAAGGTGTGCCCGGTCGGCGCGGTGTCGACGACGATCAGATCGTAACGACGCCCAGGCGGCAAAGCGCGCGAATCCGGCGACGAGCGATCTCGCCGGGAACCTTTACGGCCCTTGCGATGTTTGCGTTCCAGTTGCGCGAAGCGCGCGATCTCCAGAATCCCGACGAGCTCATCGACGCCAGGAATCGACAGATCGAGCAGCGCCTCGACGTCCTCACGATCGAGCCAGGTGCCGTGCTCGATGACCTCGCCGAGGGGCCGGCGATGCGCGGTGAGCCATCGCCTGAAGGCGCGCGGCGCGTTCAACTCGACGGCATCGAGATGGCGGGCGATCGTCCGCGGCGTCGTCGAGAGCCGGACGGCGAGTGCATCGCCCAGCGAATGCGCCGGATCGGTTGACACCAGGAGAATGCGTTGCGGCGGCCGGTCTCGCCGCAGCTGCGAAACGGCAAAAGCGGAGGCGCACGTCGTCTTGCCGACGCCGCCCTTGCCGGCGAAGAACACGAGGCCGGGGCTGGGGGCCGGGGGCTCGGCGCTAGCCGTCCGCTTCGCTTTCGAAGGTTTCAATGTCGACGCCGATGATCCGATCCTTCGACATCGTCACGGCTCCCTGCTGCCGCTCTTTGATCTGCCGGATCGCCGCGAGCACGTCGCGCTCGATCGCCGCGAACTCGTCGTCGGTGATCTCGCCGAGCTCGCGGCGCATCTGCGCCTCGAGCAGCCGATCGCGGAGCGCGGTGTCGTCGTTCAACTCCGCCTCCGCAGCGGCGACGACCTTGTCGAGGACGAAACGGAGACCACCGATGAGAAGTGAATCGAGGATGAACATCAGAAAGGCCTTAATGGCTGATGGCTTATGGCTGATGGCTATGGTCGATGCGCAATGGTTTCAACCATTCACCATCGCCATGAGCCATCAGCCCTTAGCCATGACGAGCTTCAAGCCCTTTCAAGTTTCAGCCGGATATTGACAAAGTTATAAGGCGGCCACGGACCCGTGTACTTGAACGTCAGCTTGTCGAAGCGGCCGGCGATCGACTTCACCTTCGCGTCGAACGCCGACTCCTGGTCGCGTGAGATCAGGAACGCGGCGTTCATGATCATCTTGTCGCCAATCGGCTTGTTGATGCGCGACGCGACCGATACCTCGCGCAGCTGCTCGAGGATGTCGGCGACATAGCGCTCCGACCGGGCCTGCAGCGCCGAGTCGATCAGGCGGCCGTACTGCATGCGTGCGAAGTAGGTCGGACCCTTCTGTCCCGAGATTTCCTTCTTCAGGCGGCCGATATCCTCGTCTTCCTGCTCGACCTTGCGCACCGCCTGATCGCGATCCCAGAGGACCTTCAGGCCGAACTCGAGCTTGTTCTGCATCTTGTTCAGCACGTCGCCGAACGCTTCCGCCGCCGAGCGCAACAGCTCGACGATGTCCTCGCGCGTTTTGAAGATCGTGCCGAACGACATCGGAATCACGGTGTGCTCGCGCATCACGGTTTCGTTCACGCGTTCGTGGGCGAGCACGTTCTCGCGGGTCGAGTCGAGCACTTCGAGCGGCGCGTCGGAGACGACCGCCGCGAGGTTGCGGTAGTGCACGGTATAGACGTCGGACGGGTCGGCGCCGATGCCGATCGGGCCGAAACGGAGCGGATCGATCGATTCGATGATGCAGTAGACGTACTTGCCCCGGCTCGTGCCCGACGCGGTTTCCGGCGCCAGCATCGTCCGGCCGGCCTGGACGGTTTTCTCCGAGGCGCGGCGCTCGCCGATCGACCCGCGCGCGGCCCTGGCCGCCTTGGCCGAGACCGTGCGTGCCGATCCATTCGGCTTCGACGGTTTCGCGGCGCGACCGGCCGCCTTCTTCGTGCTGCCCTTCATCGCACGCGCCTTCACCGCCGCAGGCGGGCGCGATCGCTCGCCTTTGCGCGCGCTAACTGCTCTTGGCATATTTGCCGCTCCTGCGCGGTCGCTTGCTGGTTGCCGAGGGCGCGTCGAGAATCTTTTTGATCTCGCGCACGAGATCTTCGGGCAGGCACGGTTTGGTGACGAACGCGTCGCAGCCGGCCTTCTTGGCGCCTTCCGAAATCCCGGCGAGCGCGTGGCCGGTGAGCGCCACGACCGGGATCGACGCGGTCCGCTTGTCAGCCTTGAGCCGGCGTGTCGCCTCCCAGCCGTCCATCACCGGCAGCGACAGGTCCATCAGAATGATGTCCGGCGACGCATCGACGGCGCGCTGCAGCGCCTCGAGGCCGTTGCCGGCCCCGATCACCTCGTAGCCGGAGAACTCGAGATACTCGGTGTACATCTCGCGCGCGTCTGGATAGTCGTCCACGAGCAGCACGCGGGGGCGATCGGGTTTACCTTCGGTGGCGCTCATTTCCGTCCCTTGACTGGTAAGGTCAACGTGAAGGTCGACCCCTTGCCGACCTGACTCTGAACCGTGATCCCTCCGTCGAGCATCTGCGCGAGGCGCCGGCAGATCGACAGGCCAAGCCCGGTGCCGCCGTAGGCGCGCGTCGGCGTGTTGTCGAGCTGCCGGAAATCTTCGAACACCCGTTCCTGGTCGGTCGGCGCGATGCCGATTCCGGTGTCGGTGACCGACAGGGAGATGGCGCGTTCCTTCGGGAACTGACGGCCGGTAATCGTGACGCTGCCGTGGTGCGTGAACTTCAGCGCGTTGCTCAGCAGGTTGAGCAGGATCTGCTTCACCTTCTGACGGTCGCTGCTGATCGACTTCAGTTCCTTCTGCAGATCAATCGTCACCACCAGCTTCGAGCGGATGATGATCGGCTCGAGCTCCGACTTGACCTCGCCGAGCAGCTCCGGGATCCGGAAGGTCGACAGCTGCAGCGGCATCCGGCCGGCTTCGATGCGCGAGATGTCGAGAATCTCGTTGATGATCGTGAGCAGGTGGCGGCCGTTCGATTCGATGCGGCCCAGCTGTCGCCTGACCGGCGGCTCGAGTTCGCCCGCCACGCCCTGCAGCAGCATCGACGTGTAGCCGAGCATGGCGTTGAGCGGCGTCCGGAACTCGTGGGACATGTTGGCGAGAAACTGCGATTTCAACGCCGATGCCTGTTCGAGCTCGATCGCCTGGCGCCGCAGCAGTTCGTTCTGCTGCGCGATGTCGGCGGTCGCAGCTTGAATCTTGCGTTCGAGCTCGTCCGACGCCTGCTTCAACTGCTCGTAGAGTCTGGCTTTCTCGATCGCCTCGCGGCGGTCGTGGAGAATCGTCACCACCGCGGTCAACTCGCCGTGCTCGGAGAGGATCTTGCCGGCAATCGCTTCCACCGGCATCGGCTCGCCGGCCATCGGATCGACCAGGCCGATCTCGCCGACGCGGCGCTGATCGGCGCTGACCAGCATGCCGGCGATGAACGAGGAGAAATGCGCGTCGTTGGCCTGCACCCAGCGCTGCTCGATCTCGGTGGCGCGCTGAGGAATCGTGAACAGGCGCTCGGCC
>DATFXR010000686.1:0-3221 GCA_035315685.1 Vicinamibacterales bacterium
CGCGAGCGCGGCTGGACCTATTTCAACCTCGTACTCGCGGAAGCGGCAGTGCCATTGTCAAAGGCCACCGACGCGGCGCTGGCCGAGCTGCACGAATATCACCAGCAGGCGAATCTGTGGGAGCTGGTGCCGGCCGACGTGCGTCCCGGCCTTGCCGCGCTGCGTGGCCGCGGCGTCCGGCTCGTCGTCGTATCCAACGCGAACGGCCGGCTGCATCACCTGTTCGAACGCCTGCACCTCTTGGACGCGTTCGATTACGTGTTCGATTCACATTGCGAAGGCGTGGAAAAGCCCGATCGCCGATACTTCGAGATCGCACTGGCTCGGTCCGGTGCGACTGCCGCTGAGACCGTTCACGTTGGCGATCTCTACCACGTCGACGTCGTCGGCGCGCGCAACGCGGGCATCACGCCGGTGCTCTTCGATGTCGCCGATCTGTATCCCGACGCCGACTGCCTCCGCGTGCGTTCGCTCGCCGAACTGGTAGGCCAGATAGATCAGGCAGGTCAGGTGGGTCGGGGAGGTCAGGCGGGTCGAGCAGATCAGGCAGGTCGAACCCGATGAAGGCCGGAGAGCTGGCGCCTTATCAAATCTGGGGCAGCGACTTCGCGCCGAGCGCAGTCGATCAGCTGAAGAACGCCTGCAAGCTGCCGGTCGCCGTCTCCGGTGCGCTGATGCCCGACGCGCACGTCGGCTACGGGTTGCCGATTGGCGGCGTACTCGCCACGCGCGAAGCGGTCATTCCGTATGCGGTCGGCGTGGACATCGCGTGTCGGATGAAGATGACCGTGCTCGATCTGCCCGTGCACGCGCTGACCGACGATCAGCCCCGCCTGCGACGGGCGCTCGAACGCGAGACGAAGTTCGGGATGGGGGCGACGTTCCAGTCGCGGCGTCAGCACGAGGTGATGGATGCCGACTGGAAGGTCACCACGCTCACCGCGCGGTTGAAGGATCGCGCGTGGTCACAGCTCGGGACGAGCGGCAGCGGCAACCACTTCGTGGAATTCGGCCGCCTCGACGTGATGGACGACGCCGTGGGTCTGCCGCGCGGCGAGTACGTCGCGCTGCTCAGTCACTCGGGGAGCCGCGGCACCGGCGCGCAGATCGCGCAGCACTATAGTCGTCTGGCGCGCGACCTCCATCCCGAGCTGCCGAAGGAGCTCGCGAACCTGGCTTGGCTCGACCTGGCGGGCGAGCCGGGTCGGGAGTACTGGGCCGCCATGGAGTTGATGGGCAGGTACGCCGCGGCGAATCACGCGCTGATTCACGCGCACGTCGCACGGGCGCTGGGCATCGACGTCAGGCTGGACATCGAGAACCACCACAACTTCGCGTGGCGCGAGCGCCACCGGCTTCCGGACGGCACGGAGGCGGAGGTGATCGTTCACCGGAAGGGCGCGACGCCGGCGGGCGTCGGCGTGCTCGGCATCATCCCCGGCTCGATGGGAACATCGGGGTATGTGGTTCGCGGCAAAGGCGTCGCGGCGTCGCTCAATTCCGCCGCGCACGGCGCCGGGCGGCGCATGAGTCGCACCCGGGCGAAGCAGATCTTCACCTGGGACACGGCGAAGTCGTTTCTCCGCGAGCGCGGCGTCACGCTGTTGTCGGCGGGTCTCGACGAGGTGCCGATGGCCTACAAGGACATCGACGAGGTCATGTCCGCGCAGAGCGATCTCGTCGAGCCGCTGGCGCGGTTCGAGCCGCGGCTCGTGAAGATGGCGCCCGGGAACGAGCCGGCGGAGGACTGAACCGCGTCGAGACGGACACCGCCGTCTTCACGCGAGCAGCTCGCCACGCAGCACCGTGACGGCGCGGCCCGAGAGGCGAACGCGATCGCCGTCGAGAGCAACGTGAAGCTCGCCGCGGCGCGCCGAGAGTTGATGTGCGACGAAGTCGCGCTTCCCGGTGCGGGCGTTCCAGAACGGACCAAGACAGCAGTGCGTCGACCCGGTCGCAGGATCCTCGTCGATCCCGAACGCCGGCGCGAAGTAGCGCGAAACGAAATCGACACCCGGCGTCGTGGCCCGGCTGGTGACGATCACGCCCCGCGCGTCAATGGTCGCGAGCCGCCGGAAATCCGGTCGGATCGCCGCGACCGTCGCCTCGTCGTCGACTTCGACCAGGAAGTCGAAGCAGCTCCTGCCGACGTAGCGCGCTGTGACGCCGAGCGCTGCCAACAGCCCGGCCGGCGGGCTCGCCGGCTGGTCAGGCGTGGCCGGAAAGTCGAGATCGATCCAGCCATCGCGCCGCGTCGCCGTCAGGACGCCGCTCCGGGTGTGGAATCGCAGCGTGCTGGCGCGCTGTCCGCTCTCCCACAACACGTGCGCGCTCGCCAGCGTCGCGTGACCGCACAGATCCACTTCGACCGTCGGCGTGAACCAGCGCAGGTCGAATTCGTCCCCGGTCCGTGCACGCAGAAACGCGGTGTCGGCGATGTTCATCTCACGCGCCACGAGCTGCATCCACGCCGCGTCGCGCGGCCGCTCGAGAACACAAACGCCCGCCGGGTTTCCCGCGAACGCGGTCGACGTGAAGGAATCGACTTGCATGATGGACTGCGGCATGTACCGATCGTCGGTCACCGGCCGCCGGCCAGATCAGTCCAATCCGCCGATGGACCGCGGGCAGGCTACACTCAGCGCATGCCTTCATCACGCAGGCGTCTGGCGACGCTGATTCTGGGTGCGCTCGCAGTTGCTGCGATCCCCTCGTGGGTGGTGGCGCAGCGCGGGCGCGCCGACAATCCATTCCCGGGCGGGACCAATCCCGACGGATCGCTGCGGCCGACGGCGCCGGTCGACCGGCTGTTCACCCAGGACGCGTATACCGAGTACGCGATCCTCGCGCCCGGCAGCGAGGAATTCCGCATCCGATTCCTGCCGGAGGAAACGCGGGTGGGTGCGACCGAGCTCGTCAACGCGACGCGTGGCGGGAGTCAAGGGTCGGACATCGAGGTGTTCGATCCGCGCAGCGGCAAACCGCTCGAGTTCACCTATCAGGAGGAAGGCTCCGACACGCATGCGATTCACGCGCGGCTGCCGATTCCGGTACCAGCCGGCGGCGTCGGTCGCGTGCTGATCTACAAGACCTACAAGGATCCGCGCACCTACATGATGCACGGCGACGACATCGTCTGGGTGCGCAGCCTGAGCGGTTACCGGCTCGGCGTGCTGCTGCCGAAAGGGTTCGCGTTCATCTCGTCGAACGTTGCGGCGCAG
>DATFXR010000687.1:0-7292 GCA_035315685.1 Vicinamibacterales bacterium
TGATTAACGACAATTAGATTTGCCGGCCGACGACAATTACTTTTGCCGGTCCATGACGGGTGCCGTTGCCGTGTCAGGCTGTCCGACTCGGAGGTCGGATGGTCACCGACAGACAGGTGCGGCGCTTGCGGGAGCAACGCATGGCCGGCAAGACGTTGGCCGCCGCCGCGGCGGCCGCAGGGATGAGCGAGCGGACGGCTCGCACGTGGCAGGCAGGCGCGTTTCCCTCACACACGAAGACGCCGCGGCCGTGGCGCACACGGCCTGACCCGTTTGCGACCGTCTGGGCTACCGAGATCGCGCCACGGCTGGCGAGCGACGCCGACGGCCGCCTTCAGGCGCTCACGCTGTTTGAGTGGTTGTGCGAGCGATATCCCGGGCAGTTTCAGCCGGGCCAGTTGCGCACGCTCCAGCGGCGCGTGCGTGAGTGGCGCGCACGACACGGACCCGATCAGGAGGTGTTCTTCGAGCAAACGGCAGTCCCCGGTCGTGAGGCTGCCATCGACTTCACCGACGCAACCGATCTGCAGGTGACGATCGCCGGCGAGCCGTTTGAGCACCTGTGGTTTGAGTGGGTCCTCAGTTTCAGCGGATGGACCTATACCGAAGTGGCCGCGAGCGAGTCCTTCGAAGCGCTCGTATCAGGGCTGCAAGGCGCGATGTGGACGCTTGGTGCCGCTCCGCGCATCGTGCGTCACGACAATTTGTCGGCCGCGACTCACGAGCTCCGCCGCAGTGGCGGTCGGCACCTGAATGCGCGGTTCCGGGCGGTGCTCGAGCATTACGGGCTCGAGTCCTCGCGCATTCGGCCGCGGCAGGCGCACGAAAACGGCGTCGCGGAGCAAAGTCATCATCAGACGAAGACGGCGGTTGAGCAGGCCCTCCTGCTACGCGGTTCGCGTGATTTCGTCGACGAGGCGGCGTACGCGACTTTCGTGCACGACGTGATCGAGCGGAAGCGCAATCACGCCGCGGCCCGACGGCTGGCCGACGAGCGGCCGCACCTGCGTCCGCTCCCGCCCGCGGCGATCCCGAGCTACACGACGTTCATCTGTCAGGTACGTCGCTGGAGCACGATTCATCTCGGTGGCCGCACGTACTCGGTGCCGTCACGGCTGATCGGTCACACGGTCGAGGCCCGCCAATATCCGCGCGTCGTCGAGGTTCGCTACCGCGGCGACATCGTCGAGCAGATGCCTCGCCTGCGGGGACGCGATCACCGGATTGACTATCGGCACATCATCGGCGCCCTAGTCCGGAAGCCCGGGGCGTTCGCGCGCTATCGTTATCGGGAGGAGCTGTTTCCGACGCTGACGTTCCGCCGCGCGTACGACGCGCTGGTCGTCACGCATGGCGATCGGGCGGACGTCGAATATCTTCGGCTCGTGCAGCTGGCCGCGACGGCCGGCGAGGCGCGCGTCATCACCACGTTGGACGGACTGCTCGGTGATCGGCAGCCGTTCGACTTTGCCTCAGTTCAAGCGGTCGTCACGCCGCCAGCGCCGCGCATCCCGCCATTGGTGCTGCCGGTGCCCGACCTCACCGTCTACGACGCGTTGATTGCCGGCGGTGTGCAATGACCGTCGTCACGATCACTGATCGGGTCACGAGTCGGCTGACCGAATTTGGCCTGACGACCGCCGCGCGGGAGTGGGTCCCGCGCTTCGCGCAGGCCTCGCTGGCCGAGACGTTCCCGCTCGTCCTCGACATTCTCGATCTCGAAGCCGAGGAGCGCCGTCAACGGCGGATCGCGCGCTTTCGCCAGGCCGCGCGCGTGCCGCCGGGAAAAACGTTCGACACGTTGGACACCGGCCGCTTGCCCCTCGCGCTCGTGCAGCAGCTCCGGCAGCTGGCCACCGGAGCGTACCTCGAAACCGCCACGAATGTGCTCGCGTTCGGATTACCCGGCGTCGGGAAAAGCCATGCCCTTTGCGCCGTCGCGCACGCGTTGATCGAGGGCGGCCATCGCGTGCTGTTTACACCGGCGTACGCCCTCGTGCAGGAGCTGCTCGCCGCCAAACGCGCGCTGGAGCTGCCGCGCGCCCTCCGCAAGCTCGATCTGTTCGCGGCCATCCTGATCGACGACATCGGCTACGTGCAACAAAGCTCGGAGGAAGCCGAGGTCCTGTTCACGCTGCTCGCCGAACGCTACGAACGGCGGTCGGTGATGATCACGAGCAATCTCGTCTTCAGTCAGTGGGAGCGGATCTTCAAGGATCAAATGGCGACCGCGGCCGCGATCGACCGCCTCGTCCACCACGCCGTGATCCTGGAATTCGACGTGCCGAGTTTTCGGACCGACCGCACGCGACCGACGCCACCGGTTGTGCCGCCGCCGACACGGAACGGCCGACCGGCAGGCCCGCTGATTACTCGGACCCGACGCGCGTGACGAGCAAGCGCTCCGCCGCCGAAGAGCACGGCGGCTCCGCGCTCGCTCGTCAGCCCAGGCAGCGACCAGCCTGGCACTCAGTAACGGCGAGTCGGTCGCACTCGCCTCTCTAATTGACCGGCAAGAATAGTTGTCGTAAAGCGGCAAATCTAATTGACGGCGAACACACGACGGCGTCACGCGAATGTCTAGTCGGCCTTCGTGCGGGTCGCAAGGCTCCAGTGTGCGCGTGCCCGTGCCATTACGGCGGCGAGGTCCTCGGCGAGCATAAAGCGCTGTTGGATCAAGTCCATCGCGGCAGATCGGACTTGCTGCAGATAGTCGTCGAGGTCTCGATATCGCTCTTCGATGGACAAGCGCGGATCGCCGTTGGCTTGCCGCGCCGCCTTGGTCCGCGCGAAAGGAATATACGAGCCCAACAGTTGGTAGATGTCTTGCGGATTCCCAACTGACGGATCGCGGAAATTCCAGCCAGTCGTCGTCGCAAGCGGCACTGCGACCTCCGGGTCGCGGATTCCGCCAAGGTCATTTCCGTCGCGGTCGACTTGCGGTACGAGATGGGGCAGCGGCACGACCTTTCCGGCAATGACCCGTGCCGGTCCGGCAATGCGACGTGGATCCGGGACACCCTGCAGCAACGGGAATGTGATGTTCTCAATCGCTTCCAGCGTGTTGTCGCCGAGCCGCGGGTACTGGCTTGGCGGCGGCGGAATGCCGTCCGCAGCCCATTCATGCAAAGCGCGGAGAAGCGCTCGGATGATGTTGTTTTGCGGTGTCGGATTGTTCAACTGCTGCCCGCCGCTCCGGTCAGCAGAGTTCAGTGTTCCGGCGATCGGCGGAGTCCGCACTGGTGGAAAGCGCGCGACGATATGTTGCGTTCCTGACAACAGGTAGATCCTGACGTTGTCCGGCAGCTCGAGATCACGCTTGCCGTCGACGCTCGTGTGTGTCAGCGCGGCGGCTCGCCCGCTACCCCAGTATTCGACGGGAGTGTTCGTGTAGAACACCTTCGGACGCTGATCCGGCCGATAGCGGGATTGCAGGCCGTCACGCGTTCCACCGATATCGACCTGCTCGACGTCGGAGAACGGAAACTTCGTCGGCCTGAAGAGATCGCCCAGCGTGGGTGTTGCCAATCGATCGTTGAAGGAGCCTCGCGCCGCGCCCGCCACCTGGCTCCACATCGCGTCGAGCACACGACGATCGCGCTCGTCGGCGTTGAAGCCATCATACAGGAACTCGCGGAGAAATCGTCCTGCCTGGGACACGCCAGTTGCGTATGCGCGTTGCCCGTGGATTGGCAGGTCGGATCGATAGCGAAAGGCGGCCGCCGCATCACGAATCGCGGCGAGCCCCACGCCGGCGACGAGCGGCCCGGCGGCGCGATAGCTCACGCGATAGTACCTGCCTGGTTCAAATCCCGAATCGAGGCGCACCTTCGGCGGAGCGTTTGGCGCCAGCACGAAATGCCAGCGACCGCGCGGAATCACATCGCCCTCATCCCAGTAGCGATCGCGAACCGTGAGTGTGTCCGCAGGGCTCTCATGATCCAGCGGTTGGTAGATCACCGGCGGACGGCCAGCTGGATCATCGATGAGAAACGTCTCCAGGACCCGTTCGTTGTGCATGATCGGGACGCTGATCCGATCGTCCGAACCCGGCGGCAACAAGGCTCGCGGCGCATCGATCCGGAGCAGCGGGGCGGGCACGTCGATCTCCCATCCGACCCAAACCAGCGTGTAGCCCTCCCTCATGAGCAGGCCATCGCCGAAGTCGGTATCGGTTGTCGGGTCGCGGCCCCCGGAAGCACGATTGAAGCGCGTGAGCAGGCCTCGCCGACCGCGGTTGGCAATCTCGAACAACAGGACCCCATTGCCTTTCGACTGATCGAGTGGTTGCAGCACATAGAGATCTGATGAGAACCTGACGCGGCCGTCACTGTCGCGTGCCGCATGCTCCAGATCGACGATGCCGCGGTTGTGTGGATCCGCGGGGTCCAGCGCGAAATCGATCCGGCCGACCAGCCGCTCATACGGGCCGGTCGAACCGAAACTCTGTCCGTTTGCGATCGTCGCGCGCGACGCGATCGCGATGCCGACGACCTCGGCGGAGGCCGCGCGGGCATGCAGGAGCAGAAAGACCAGTGAGGCCGCCAATACCAAGGGCCGTTCAGTTCGGGTAATCATCGACCCTCCTGTTACCCTTATGCGGATTCGGGCGGCGGAAACTCTAACAAGCGATGTCACGGGCCCCGGGTTGTAGTCTCCGGCTCGTTTCCGCGCTATGGTTAATGCGCCCGATCGTGTCCACCCACCTCGAATCTGCGACAGCGGTGTTCGAAGCGGCTTTGCTCCTCGACCCGGCCGCGCGGACGTCGTTCATCCGCACGGCATGCGCCGGCGACGCTGACCTGCAGCGGCAGGTCGAGTCATTGCTGGCCAACTCGGAGCGCCCGCTGGTCATCGACCATCCCGTCAGCCAGGTCGTTGCCGAACTGCTCGGTGGAGGCGATGATGCGCGTGTCATGGTCGGGACGACGCTCGGCCCCTATCGCATCGAATCGCTGCTCGGTGTCGGCGGCATGGGGGAGGTGTACGGCGCGCTCGACACAAACCTCAAACGCGCGGTGGCCATCAAGGTGCTGCCGGAAGCTGCGGCCGAGGACCCCGATCGTCTTGCGCGCTTCCAGCGCGAGGCGGAGGTGCTGGCGGCGCTGAACCACCCACACATCGCCGCCATCCACGGGCTCGAACGGGCGGGATCGACGACGGCGCTGGTCATGGAGCTGGTCGACGGGCCGACGCTGGCGGAGCGGATTGCGGGCGGTCCGCTGGCGCTGGACGAGGCGCTGCCGATCGCGCAGCAGATCGCCCAGGCGCTCGCCGCCGCGCACGAGCAGGGGATCGTGCACCGGGACTTGAAGCCGGCCAACATCAAAGTACGCGAGGACGGGACTGTCAAGGTCCTGGACTTCGGGCTCGCGAAGGTGATGGGGTCCCCGTCAGTGTGGGGTGGAGCACCGGCGTCGCCGTTGCAGGCAACGATGGCCGCGGATCTGACGCATGTCGGATTCGTTCTCGGCACGGCCGCTTACATGAGCCCGGAGCAGACGAGGGGCCTCGAGGCTGACAAACGCAGCGACGTCTGGGCGTACGGCTGCGTGCTCTACGAAATGCTGACCGGGAAGCGCGCGTTCGATGCAACGGTGCTGGACGCCGATGGTGATGCCGGTATCAGCGCCGCGATCGCCGCAGTCCAGTACGCCGAGCCGGACTGGACGGCCATTCCCGCCTCGGTCCCTTCCGCGATCGTCACCGTGGTCAAGGCATGCCTCACGAAAGATCGCAAAGCCCGGCTCAGCGACATGTCCGGGGTCCTGTTCGTGTTGGGCCATGTGTTCGAGTTGCAGGCTTCAGAGGACGTCGTTTCAGGCAAACGGCGCGACTTGCGATGGCGGTGGCGCGTGGCCTTCGTCGGTGCGGCGGCTCTCGCGGCGGGCGCACTCATCGTCGGTCTGATCTGGCGCTTCGCCGCCCCAGCAGTCGAGGCGCCAGTGACACGCCTGGATGTGGCCCTGCCTCCGGAAATGCCACTCAGTGGGCAGGGCGTCGCGTTGTCGCCGGATGGCCGCTTGCTCGCCATTCCCGCAGGCCATCGCCTGATGGTGCGCCGTCTCGATGGCGTCGAGCTGGTTCCGCTTGCCGGGACCGAAGGCGCCACACTTCCTTTCTTTTCGCCTGACGGCCGGTGGATCGGCTTCTTCGCCGACGGCGCGCTGCACAGAGTGCGCGCGGACGGCTCGACGCGATTGACCATCGCCCGCGTGCCGGTGCCGTGGTCGGCGCCGGCCTGGGGGCCCGACGACACGATCCTGTTCAGTACCGTCGGCACCGGATTGTTTCGATTGCCGGCCGTTGGCGGCACGCCCAGCCAGCTGACCGAGCCACGCCGCGACGCCGGAGACATCGGGCACAGCCACCCGCAATGGCTGCCCGACGGACGCGTGCTGTTCTCTGTCCGCCGACGGGAACCACGTACGGCGATTCTCGACGTTGAAACGCGTACGTGGAGTGTGCTGACAGGTGTCGTCGGCTCCCCTACGCGCTACGTTCGCAGCGGATATCTGCTGTTCGTCTCTGGAGCGACGTTGTTTGCAGCGCCGTACCGCCTTGGCGATGTCGGCGTACGGGGTACTCCCGTTGCGGTCGCTACGAACCTCGATGCGGCGTTTGATGTCGCAGCGAACGGCACGATCGCCTTCGTCTCGCGGGGAGCGGCGCCGACCCTGACGAGCGTGACGGGTCGCCTCGCGCTCCTGGATCGTGCAGGCGCGGCACTGCCGCTTGGCGGCCCCGACATCGTCACGGTGGCGGGCGCCAGCAGCGGCGGCCTTGCCTTCAGTCCTGACGGCAAGCGCCTCGCCGCCGGCCTCGGCGGCACATCAGGCAATGGTCTTTGGATCTACGACCTACAGCGGCGCACCCGGGTGCTCGTCACTGGAGGGGCGACAACGCCTGTGTGGGCCGCCGACGAAAGCGAAATCCTGTTCAACTGGATTGGCGACGCGCCAGGGTTGTACGCACAGGCGCCCAACGCTGGGGCGTCGTCACGACTCGTGCTGAAACGGGATACCGGATCGCAGCTGCCATATGGATGGAGTCCCGACGGGACGATCATCTTTGGCGTTCGGCATCCCCAGACGGGCTATGACGTCTGGGTGCTTCGACGCGACGGTAAAGGATCACCGCTGCTAAAGACCGCGGCGCAGGAGCGGACCGCGCGTCTCTCGGGTGATGGCCGGTGGCTGGCGTACGAATCGGACACCTCTGGTCAGCCGGAGATCTATGTGCAGCGGCTCGACGAACCCGGCAGCACGGACATCGTCTCCGAGGCAGGCGGC
>DATFXR010000688.1:0-6837 GCA_035315685.1 Vicinamibacterales bacterium
GCTGCCGATCGGCGCGCAGTCGTCGCTGACCGGCGGTGCCACGCCGCGCGGCGAACTGTTGATCAGCACCGCGCGGCTCAATCGGATTCTCGCCATCGGCGACGACTGGGTTCGCGCCGAAGCGGGGGTCACGCTCGTCGATCTCGATCGCGCGCTCGCACAGAGCGGGAAGCAGTACCCGCCGGTGCCGACCTTCACGGGGGCCTTCGTCGGCGGGATCGTGTCCACGAACGCCGCCGGCGCGGCGACATTCAAGTACGGCACCACGCGCGACTGGGTGCGGGCGATCACGGTCGTGCTCGCGAACGGCGACCTCCTCGACATCGAACGCGGCCGGACGCGGGCGTGCAACGGTCAGTTCGCGCTCGCCTTGTCGGACGGCATCGTCCCCGTCACGGTTCCGTCGTATCGGCCACCGCAGGTCGCGAAGGTGTCGGCCGGATACTTTGCCGCGCCAGACATGGACCTGATCGATCTGTTCATCGGATCGGAGGGCACCCTCGGCGTCATCACCGCGGTCACGCTCCGCGTGCTGCCCGTCCGGCCGGCGCAGTGCTTCGCCTTCGTTCCGTTCGATGATCGTGACGCGGCGCTCCGGCTCGTCTCGACCTTGCGAGAAGCGGCGCAGGCGACATGGCGGACCGCGGATCCACACGGCCTCGACGTCTCTGCAATCGAGCACATGGACGCGCGGAGCCTCGAGATCCTGCGGGAGGACGGCGCCGACCGCGCGTGCGGCGTGCCGCTCCCGGCGAGCGCGGCGATCGGGCTTCTCGTCGCGCTGGATCTGGCGCCGCAGACGACCGCGGCCCAGGCCTACGACGAGATCGGGCGCGCACGCGATCGCGACGCGCCCGATACGGCGCTCGTCCGCCTGTGCCGGGCGCTCGACGCGGCCGGCGTGTTCGATCGCGTGGAGATTGCCGTGCCGGGCGACACCGCGCGCCAGCAGCAGCTGCTCGCACTCCGCGAGGCGGTCCCGGCGGGCGTGAACGCTCGCGTCGGACGCGCGAAGCAGCGCGTCGACGGTCGCATCGCCAAGACCGCGGCCGACATGATCGTGCCGTTCGAACGCGTCGGCGAGCTGATGACCGTCTACGATGAGGAGTTTCGTCGCCGCCGGCTCGACGCTGCAGTCTGGGGCCACATCTCGGACGGCAATCTGCACCCCAACGTGATCCCGCGCACGGTTGCCGACATGGAAGCGGGCCGCGAGGCGATTCTGGAATTCGGCCGCAGGGTGCGGGCGCTCGGCGGATCGCCGCTCGCGGAGCATGGTGTCGGCCGCAGTCCGACCAAGCAGCAGTTGCTGCGCGACCTGTATGGCGATGCGGGCATCGAGGAGATGCGCGCCGTCAAGCGCGCGCTCGATCCGGATTGGAAGCTCGCGCCCGGCGTGCTGTTCCCGACACCACCGTATCGTTCGGGGCTAGGGGCTAGGGACTAGGGGCTAGGGGCTAGCTGCAATCCGAGCGTTACGGCTAGCCCGAGCCCCCAGCCCCAGACCGTGATCACGCTACGCGACAAGGACGGCGATCCCCACTCCGGCAAGGCCGGCGACGATCAGCCAGACCGCGAGCGCGCCACTGACGCCGGACGAGAGCGGGCGCGTGTCGGATGACACGGAATCGAGCGCCGCCGCAACCCCCGCCTGCGCCGTGAACGATGCCGCGACGGCCCCGAGCAGCAGCGCCCAGCCGGCGCCCAGCGCGACGCGCGCGCCGATCGGACCACCCATCAGGCGGGCGGAAAAGAACAACGTGCCGAGCCAGCAGACGCTGGCGACGCCGGCGAGCAGACGAAGGCGACCGATCTCGCGGTCGCCGGCCTGCCGCCGCAGCTCGAGCCGCAGGGCACGTTCGGCGCGTTCGCGCTCGATCGCGGCCTGCTCGCGCTCCAGTTCCAGCCGCTTGGTATCGCGGTCGAAGACTTCCTTCAGCGCGGCGACCATCACGCCGGCAAGCCGTGCCTCGAGGGCACCGGGCGTGCGCGCCGCCACCTCGAGGTCCCGTTGCGGCCCCTGCTGGTCGGCCATCGTACGCATCCTGCGGCTGCGCACGAGATCGGTGACGCCGATCGCCGCATCGATGATTTGAAGCCACGGTAAGGCCATCTGCTACTTCGCCCCGAGCCACCGATTGCGGAACTCGCGCTGCGCGGCGGTCGGCTCCGCGACCACGACGTCGACGTGCGGATCTTCGGCAAGCGTGATGCTCGCCGTCTTGGGAACCCTGGTACGGTCCACATAGACGATCGACACCGAGTCGCCAGGCTTGTGGCGCCCGAGGACTGCTGCGAGATCGTGGTCCCCGCCGATCCGCTGGCCGTCGATCTGCTGCAGTTCGTCGTCCCGATCGATCCCGGCCGCGTAGATCGGCCAGATCGGTGCGACCTCCATCGTCAGGCGTGACGCCGCGCCGCTCGCCTCGAGGTGCACGTCGCCGAGCCAGGCACGTCCGGGATTGCGCTTGCGCACGGCGAAGCCGGCGCGCGCGAGCAGGCGGCCGTAATCGGCGAGGTCGCGCCCCTCGATGTAGCGGCCGAAGAAATCGCGGGCGAACGCGCGATCACCGCTGACTTCGGCGAGCGTCGCTTCGGCGTCCGCGATCGTATACGGGTGGTCGACGTACCCTTCGCGGCTGCCGCCCGGCTTGCCGTAGTTCCGCCACATCGCCTGCATGTAGTCGTCCAGCGACAGACGGCTGTCGCTGCGATCGCGGAGAGTCAGGTCCAGTGCCAGCGCGATCGCGCCGCCGAACGGATAGTACGAAATCAGCGTGATCGCGAAATTGGTCCGATCGATGACGCGCCCGCCGTCGACGAACGGCGCCATGCGGCTCATCTCCTCCGCGCTGCGGACGAGATGCCCCGGCGCCATCACCGATTCGACGAGACCCGTGAACGTGTTTGCGGTGGCGGCGAGATCGACCAGTGCCGCGCGCTGCAGCGCGAGCGGACCGTAGTACTGCGTGAACCCTTCGGCCAGCCACAGCTCGCCCGACATCTCGGCGCGGTCGAAATCGAACGGCTCGAGGTCTTTCGGACGGATCCGCTCGACATTCCAGCAGTGGAAGAACTCGTGCGCGACGGTGTCGAGCAGCCGTGAGCGTGCGGTCGCGATCGACGCGGAAGAGGTGATCACCGTGCTGTTGCGGTGCTCCATCCCGTCGCCGCTCGCGTACGGCAGATAGTCGGCAAGGAATGTGTAGTACCCCGGCTCGTAGACCGGGTACTCGCCGTAGATCGCGCCTTCCTGGCGGACGATCTTCTCGACGTCTTTCAGGTAGGCGTCGAGCTCGGCGTCGGTGCCGGTGTGATGGATCGCGAAACGGAACCTGCGGTCGCCGACGGTGAACTGGCGCATCGCACCCGGCCCGAACTCGGACGGGCTGTCCATCAGGTACTGGAGGTTCGGTGCGGTGAATTCGAGCGGCGACCCACCGGGATGGAGCTGCGTCGCCACCTGCCAGCGCATCCCTGCCGGCTGCTCGAACGTGATCGACAGCGGGCGGTCGTCGAGCCCGCGCGCCCACATGATCGCCGCCGGCATGTTGATGTGCGCGTGCGTCGTGTCGATTGCGAGGTAGGTACCGTCGACCCGATCGCCGAACACCTTGTACTTCACCGTCAGAGAGCCGCCGTGGTCCGGCACGCTCCACCCGTACGGATCCGGTCTGGTCGTCGCCACCTCGCGCCCGCCGCTCGAGACGTGGACGTCGTACACGTTCTTCGCGAAATCGTGGAGTGAATAGCGCCCTGGCGAGGAGCGGCTGATGCGCAGCTCCAGCGTACCTGACGGCAGCTCGCTGAACGCCGCTTCGACCTGCATCCAGCGGTGCTGCGGTTCGGGAAACGAGAAGCGATAGCGAACCGGTTCCGCGGCGCGCAGCGAAAAAGTGCTCATCGCGATGAGCACGGCCGGTGCGAGCAAACGTCTCTTCACGCCGCGATTATGCCATCAGCGATGGATCGCGGACCGCGATGCGAGGAGCGGCTTGAGATACGGCCAGATCTTGTCGGCGATCGCACGGGCGCCGTCAGCGTTGGGATGCGCATGATCGGGCTGCATCAGATCGGGGTTGCCGATGATGTTCATCAGGATGAAGGGCACGAGCGGCACGTCGTACTTCCTGGCGATCTCGCTGTAGGCCTTGTGAAAATTCACGCTGTAGTCCCAGCCGTGGACGGGCAGTGCCTCCATTCCGCACAACAGCACCGTGATGCCGCGCGCCTGGGCGGTTTCGATGATCCGACTCAGATTGTCCGTGACCCGCTCGACCGGCACGCCGCGCAGGCCGTCATTGGCGCCGAGTTCGACCACGAGAACGCGAACGCCATCGTCGAGCAGGCGCTCGTAGCGCCGCAGGGCTCCGGTCGAGGTGTCCCCGGACACGCCGGCATTCACCATCTCGAACTCGAGCCCTTCATCGTCAGCCTTCCGCTGCAACACTGCCGGAAATGCGTGCTCTGCGCCGATGCCGCGGCCCGAGGCGAGGCTGTCGCCAAGCACGACGACGCGCGGACGAGGCGCCCGCTGCGGTCCAACCGACGCAGCCAGAGCCGACGCGAGCACGACCGTGAGAACCGGCAGAATCATGAGAGCGGGTGGCTCCAGTGTACGCGGTTGCGGCCTCATCCGCGAGCTCTACCAGCCTCGCACGGGAGTGTGGGACCGATGCGCCCACACCCACGCACTCGGCGGCGCGCTACTCGACGCGGAGCGCGACGATCGGATCCACGCGCGTGGCGCGGCGCGCGGGGATGAGCGTCGCGACGATTCCAGCCAGCGCCAGCAGCGCCGACACGCTGACGAAGACGATCGGATCGAGCGGCGCGATCGCGTAGAGCAGTCCGGCAATCAGTCGCGCCGCGGCGACCGACGCGAGCAGACCGAACAGCGTGCCGGCCGCGATCAGCGCGACGCTCCGGCCCATCACGAGGCGCAGCGTGGCGCCTTCGTCGGCGCCGAGCGCCATCCTCAGCCCGAGTTCGCGGGTCCTCTGCGATACGGTGTACGCCACGACGCCGTAGATGCCGACGACGGCGAGGAGCAGCGCCGACACGGCAAAGGCGCCGAGCAGCAGCATGCTGATGCGCGGCAGGAACACCGATCGCGCGACCACGTCAATCATCGTGCTCGAATCGTAAATCGGCTGCTCGGCGTCGATCGCCAGCACCGCACGGCGAATCTGCTCGACGTAGGGTTGCGGATCCGCGGCGGTCCGCACCACCAGCGCCATCCCGTTCAACGGCTGCTGCCATGCCGGCATGAACAGCTCCGCGCGCGGCTCGCTGTCCAGGCCGTAATGCTTCACGTCCCCGACGATGCCGATCACCGTGCCGCTGCCGTGCGGGTTCTTGACCACCTTGCCGATCGGGTTCTGACCGTCGAAGTACCGCCGCGCCATCGTCTCGTTGATGACCATTGCGCCGGGCATGCCGGGGAGATCGCGCTCGTCGATCGTGCGGCCGTTGCGCAGCGCGATCTTCATCGTCTCGAAGTAGCCCGGTGTGGCCATGCGGATATCGGCGCGTGGCTCTTCGCCGTTCGCCGGCGGCGCCTTGCCTTCGATCGTGAACGGCAGCGCGAAGTCGATGCCGACGGGATACATCGGCAGCGCGCTGACGCCGGCCGCGGACTGCACGCCGCGCAGCGCGCTGATGCGATGCACCGCTTCCTTGTAGAACCGCGTCCGATCGACCGCCGTCTTGTATTTCGCCTGCGGCAAGTAGATCTGAACTGCCAGCAGATTGCGCGGCTCGAACCCCGGCGATACCCGCATCAGCTCGGCAAAGCTGCGCGTCATCAGGCCGGCGCCGACCAGCAGGACGAGCGCGAGCGCCACCTCCAGGACCACCAGCGCCCCGAGTAAACGGACGCCGGCGCTGCCGCCGGTCGTCCCCGTGAACGCGTTCGTCGTGTCGCGTAGACCCGTCCGCGATGCCTGCAGGGCCGGCACGACCCCCGAGACAATGGCGACGACGATCGACGCGCCGAACGCGAAGAGCACGACGCCGGCGTCGAGCCGCACGTCCTGCATGCGGGGCAGGCTGCCCTCGGGCAACGATCGGACGAACCGAACGCCGGCCCACGCAATGAACAGGCCGAGCGCGCCGCCGCTGCCCGCGAGTACGAAGCTCTCGATCAGGACCTGCCGGACGAGTTGCCAGCGGCCCGCCCCGAGCGCGGCACGCACGGCCAGCTCGGTGCGGCGGCTCGACAAGCGGGCGAGGATCAGGTTCGCGACGTTCGCACACACGATCAAAAGCAGGAATCCGACCGCGCCGCTGATCAGCATCAACGCCGGTCTCACCGTCGTGACGAGCTGCCGCTGGACGGAGACGACACGCGCGCCCCAGCCGGTGTTGCTGTCCGGGTAGGTCGTGGCGAGGCGGGACGCGATCAGCGTCATCTCACGCTGCGCCTGCTCCAATGCGACCCCGTCCGCCAGGCGACCGACGACGCTGAGCGACCGCGCTTTGCGCGATCGGCCGTGCGCGTCGTTGGGATCGAAGCTGAGTGCCGTCCATACGTCGACGTGGCCGCTCGGCGGAAAGTCGAATTCCGCGGGCATGACACCGACGACCGTATACGGTTGCGCGTCGAGCTGAATGGAGCGGCCGATCACCGTCGGCGAGGCGCCGAAATGGCGCTGCCAGAACGCGCGGCTCAGGATGGCGACATGGTCGTTGCCAGGGCGGCCTTCCTCGTCGAGGAACGTGCGCCCGACCATCGCGTTCGCGCCGAGCACCGAGAACAGATTCGGTGTCGCACGTACGCTGGCGACGTTGAGCGGAGTGTCGGTGCCGGCGAACGCGTACCGCAGCTGGCGGAAC
>DATFXR010000689.1:0-10529 GCA_035315685.1 Vicinamibacterales bacterium
GGTGAGAATGCTGGCGTCCGGCACGCCGTGGCTCGCGCTGATTTCGAAGCCGCTCGCCCACACGCCGTCGAAGCCGGCGTCCTGAACGAGACGAGCGGTCAAACCGTCATGGGCGCCGGCGAGCACGATCGGCGAGGGTGAAGCGAGCAGTCGGCGCAGTGCTGCGCCTCCGGGAACAGACATACGATTCGCCACGATACCACAGTGGTTTCGTCCGGCCGGGCGCCGCCTACTGCGCAACCGACGCGCACCGATACAGCCGGAACGGTCCGCGGGTCCCATCGTCGTCGGCAAGCGTGCGATTCGCTTCGCGCGCGTCGCGCGTGCACGAGGTGGCGACTGGTGAACTCACCGCGACACGCTCCGGATAGTCCTGCGGACGCGACGCAACGCTCCAGACCCACAGCGTCGCCGGCAGCTGCGGATTCGCTGCCGCGAATCGCGACCAGAACACGTCGGGGTCTGAATCGCCCGGAACGAACGTCGGATATCGATCGCTGCGCCGGATGAACAGGAACTGCGCGTCCGATCGCCCGCCGGCCTGCGCCGCAATCTCGCGCAGAAAGGTCAAGCCGACGACGGTCTCGTGATAGCTCGCCTCGCCAATCGTCACGAGCGCAGGGCCCGACGTCGCGCCGTCGACGATCGCGGCCACCTCGCGCGGCCTCGTCGGCTTCGGAAACTCACGGCCGCCGACCAGCAGGATGCTGTTGGCCACCCCGAGCGCGACCACCATCGCTGAAACCCACGGCCGCAGCATCGCGAGCACGGCGCCAAACAACGCGATCAGCGCCGGGTAATAGACGAAGTGATAGCGGTACTCGCCGGTGAGGTTCTTCTGCTGCAGCGCCGACGCCATCCAGAGGAGGCCGACGGTTATCGTGACCAGCCACGCCATGGCGGCCGTGGCTGGACGCTCGCGGTCTCGCGCGATCAGCGCCGCGCCGGCGATGAACGCGACGAGCAGCGCGACACCGATCGCCATGCGCGCAGCGAGCCACCACACCTGCGGCGACGACGTGTCGAGCGGCCAGCCCTGCACCATCGCCTGCCACGCGCGCAGCGTGTCATAGACGTAGACGCCGGGGTTGGTCTCGCGCATCCACGCCTGCTCCGGACTGCGGGCGTGCGCCGCAAACGTCGGCGCCCAGGGCAGAAAGGCCGCAGCGATCGTCGCAGTCGAGAGCATGAGCGGGAGGAGCGCCGACCGCACGCGGCTCCGCATCATCGCCGCGAGGGTGATCACCTGGGCTGCGATCGACAGCAGCACGTAATAGTGGGCGTAGCAGCCAGCGATGTTCGCCGCCGCCCAGGCGCTCCACAGCAGCGGGCCCGCCGGCTCTGGCTCTGCAAGCCGATCGAGAATCCTCACGAGGAGCAGGAACGCAGCCGTGACGCACACCAGCGGGAGCGTGTAGTTCCGTGCCTCCTGCGAGATCATCACCATCAGTGGCGATACGGCGGCGGACGCGGCCGCGATGAGGCCGGCGCGATCGGACGCCACCGCACGGCCGAGACGAAAGATCACGAACACGGCGGCGATGCCGAAGAACGCCGCGGGCGCGCGGCTCCACCAGGCGAGCGACGCCGGCGACGGCGAGTGCACCGTGAACCATCCGTGGGCCAGCACGTAGAACAGCGGTGGATGCGTATGCTGAATGATGGGATCCTTCAGTCGGCGCACGACATCGGCGACGCGCGCCGCTGGCGAGAGGGTGAAGATGTCGGCCACTGCAGCGATCGGCTGAACGCTGCCGACCGGTACGTCCGAGGCTCCGCGACCGAGCGCGATGAGCACGGTCATCGCCTCGTCGAGCCACAGTGCCTTCGATCCCAGTTGAGCAAAACGCAATGCGGCGGCGACGACGATGATCACAGCCAGCGTCCTGGCGGGTCGAGACGGTCGATCCTGGTGGCGTGACACGCGCCTGATTATCCTTCGCTGGAGTACGATCCCGGTGTGTCATCGAACGCAGCGCGCGGTGTCGTCCGCGCCGCGCTCGCCGTCGGCGCCGCACTGCTTCTGACGCGCCTCTGGTTCGTCGCGCACCGGGCGCTCGACCTCGACGAGTTCGAGCATGCACACGCGGCATGGTCGTTCGCTCGGGGGCTTCTTCCCTACCGCGACTTCTTCGAGCACCATCCGCCGCTGATTTACCTGTTGTCCGCACCGCTGTTCGCGGCCCCCGAGACCGCCACCGACGCATCGGCGGCCGCCCGCGCGCTGATGTTCGCGCGTGGCGCGATGTGGTTGGTCACCGTGCTGTCCGCCGCGATTGTCTATCGGCTCGGTGTCCTGCTGCGCGATCGCGTCGCGGGCGCGTGTGCCGTCGTGCTTCTGACGACCTCCAGTCAGTTTCTCGAATCGATGCTCGAATTCCGGCCCGACGTGCCGGCCGTGTTTTGTCTGCTCACGACCGCCTGGTGCCTCGCCGGCATTGACGGGACCGACAACCCGCGGCGAAGGCCCGTGCGGGTCCTTGCTGGCGGTGTAGCGTTTGGCGCGGCGCTGCTCTTCACGCAGAAAGCGATCTTCGCGGCACCGGGCCTGGGAGTCGCGTTTCTGCTCCGGCGTCGAGTCGTGTTTCCGGGGCTGTTCGCGGCGGGGGTGCTGCTGCCGGTTGCAGTTGTGGCCTGGTGGTTCAACAGTCGGGGCGCGCTCGCGCCGCTCTGGTATTACACGGTCACCTTCGCCGGAGAGTTGAACGCGGATCGGTTCTCGCCGTTTCCACGATTGGTGTCGAACGTCGTCCAGCAGCCGGCGATTTATATCCTCGGCATCGCGGCGATGACGGTCCGGCTGAAGCCGGGCACAACCGCAACCACGGTCCGGCTGAAACCGGACACGACCTCAACTACAGTCCGGCTAAAGCCGGACACGACCGAAGAGGCGGTGTCTCGTCGTGCGGCCATCGCGCACACAGCCGTAGTGTCCGGCTTTAGCCGGACCGTGATCACGTTGACCGCGCTGTCACTCATCGCCGGCATTTTCATCATCGGCAAGGCCTACGACCAGTACTACGCGCTGCTGTTGCCACTGCTGGCCGCGCTCGGCGGAGCGTTCGCGGCGTCGGCACTCGACGCCGTCCACGCTCGGATCTCGGGGACGGCCGCGGCGATCGTGACGCTCGCCGTATTCTCCCTCGTGATATCTGCCCGCCGCTTCACGCCAATCGATCCGCAACTCGACGAGATCGCGTTCATCACCACGCAGACGAAGCCGTCGGACAGCTACGTCGGCGGCTCGCCGGGCGCCGCGCTCTTTCGTCCGCACGGCTGGTACTACTTCTTCCTGACCGGTCCCTTTGCGTCCGCGACCGACTATACCGACCTGCTCACGGCGCTCGAGACCGATCGCATCCGACCGCGACTCCTCGTCCGCGATCGTTATCTCGATCAGCGCGCCCCCGCTATGATTCTCGAATACTTTGCGGCGCACTACCGGCACGTGCGCGGCGACCTCTATCTCAGACAGAGCGAGTACGGCAGTGCCTCGTTGAACACCAGCGAGGCGTCGGACAGATTCGATCGGCCTTTCACGAGGTAGTGCGATCGCGCCAGCAGCAGGCAGTCGATCAAGCCGGACTTTCCTTTCTCATAGTTCGACACACCAGGCGTCCGATCGAAATGGACGGCGGCGCCGCCCGCGTGCGTCCGCGGCGCATCCTCGACGCAGACGACCTGCGCGCTGCCGACTTCGCGGCGCATGAAGTCCACGAAATCACGCTCGTCGGTCGCGACGAGGACCTGATAGCGGGCCGGGGCCGCGGCCGCAATCGCGCGCCGGACCTCCTCGAGGTACATCGCGTATGGCACCGGCGCGATCCGGTAGTCGTTGACCAGACCGAACGCGCTGTGGGTCGAATCGGTGCCGCGGTAGTGGACACCGACGACGAACGCGCCCGGCAGGAACCCGGCGGAGACGATGCGATCGACTTCGTCGCGGATCTCCGGACGAACCTCGACGTGCCTCTGCACGAGCCGATGCAGATCGGCGCGATCGACGCCATAGGTCATCGGGTAGAGGTACGGCGTCGCGCCATTGACCACATCACAGAATCCGCCGTAGCGGCCGTACTTCGCGAGCCGCTGCGTGAGATGCACCTCACCGATCGGTGATGCGTCCCGCAGCGGCAGCTCCGCTCGTGTGAAGAAGTAGGTCCACCAGTTCGGACCGCGCGGCGGATCGACGTAGAGGGCGCTGCGAAAATCGATCCGCACGCCGGCCGCCGCGCACCGCTCGCCGTACACGAGCGCGCCGAGCGCATGGTGGAACTCGGAAAACATGCCGGCCCAGGCCGACTTCTTCCGCAATCCCCGACGCGCGTAGAGCACGATCGTCTTGTCGCGGACGTCGGGATCAGGGAGCCGTGTGCGGAGCCAGTTGCGAAGCGCCCGGCTCGCCGACGGACGCGGCGCCTCGCCGGGGGCGATCGGCGCCTCGGATCGGTACCAGTCCGGGAGCCGGCTCATGGCGCCGTGATCTGCGTCTGCACGAGCTGACGGTAGAACGGCGATCCGTGAACCAGATCGTCGTGCCGTCCCGCGTCGACGATCCGTCCGCGATCGAGGACGACGACGCGGTCGACGCTCGCGACCGTGGACAGCCGATGCGCGATGATCAGCGTCGTCGGCCGGTAGTCGAGCGCGCGCAGCGACTCCTGCACGATCGACTCGAGCTCGGAGTCGAGCGCACTGGTCGCCTCGTCGAGGATCAGGATCTTCGGCCGGCGCAGCACGGCCCGCGCGATTGCCAGCCGTTGCCGTTGCCCGCCAGACAGCTGAACGCCGCGATCACCAATCGTCGTCGCGAACGCCTGTGGCAGCCGTTCGATGAACTCCGACGCAGCCGATGTCGCAGCCGCGGCCGTCACTTCCGCAGCGGTCGCGTCCGGCCGTGCGAACGCGATGTTCTCCGATACGCTGCGCGAGAACATGGTCGGGTCCTGCAGCACGGTCGCAATCTGCGCGCGGACCCAGGCCGGATCGAGCGTGCGGATGTCGGTGCCGCCGACGAGCACCCGGCCAGCATCCGGATCGTAGAAGCGCAGCAACAGGCTGACGAGCGTCGACTTCCCCGCGCCCGAGCGGCCGACGATGGCGACAACTTCGCCCGGCGCGATGTGGAGATCGACGCTCGACAGCGCATCCACGTCGGGCCGCGTCGGATACCGGAACCGCACCCCCTCGAAGGTCACCGACGCCGGCAGCGTCGCGGGCCGCGCGCCGCCGGCAATCCGCTGCGAGGCAGGCCTCGCGAGCACGTCGAAGATCCATTGCGTCGCACCGATCGCCCGCAGCGATTCGCTCGAGAAGCGCGTGGCATTGCGGAATCCGCGTGCCACCAGCATCGCGTAGAGCACGAACGAGATCAGCGCGCCGGTCGTCAGGCGGCCGCGCACGATCAGGGTGCCGCCGACCCAGATCGCCAGCAGCGCCGCGCATTCGCCGGCCACGAACGAGACGCTGCCGAGGGCGGAGGCGGCAACGATCTTCCTGCGGGCGATCGCGAGCGCGCGCGCGATGTGGCCGTCATAGCGTTCGATCTCCGCGTCCTCGCGCGAAAAGGCGCGGACGGTGCGAATGCCGCCGACAATCTCCGCCGCGCGCGCGCCGGCGTCGGCATGCGCCTGCTGCATCGCTGCCGACAGCGCCCGGACGCGGCGCCCGAGCACCGAGACGCCGATGACGATCGGCGGCACGGCGAGCAGGGTCAGGAACGTCAGCGGCGTCGAGGTGTAGAACAACAGGCCGGTGCCGGCGATGGCGATCACCGCGAAGCGCAGCGCGTCGGCGAATTCCTCGCCGAGCACGAACTGCAGCGGCGGGACGTCGGCCCACAGCCGCGTCGTGAGCTCGCCGGCGTCGCGGCGATCGAAGAACTCGATGTCCTGGACGAGCAGCGTCTTGATCGTGTCGCGCCGCAGCCGCGCCGCGACGCGCTCGGCGCCGAGGTTGAAACAGTAGTCGCGCGCGAAGGTCGAGATCGCCTCGCCGAGCAGGATCGCGACGAGGATCAGCGCGAGCCGGTCGAGTCGATCGACGCGGCCGCCCTGGATGCCGTCGTCGATGATCCAGCGGATCACCAGCGGGTAGGTCAGGCCGGTCGCGATGCTGCATGCGATGAACACACAGCCGGGCAGATACAGCCGTCGCTCCGCCCAGACGAGCCGGAGGACGCGGCCAAGCTGCCGGCGCACGGATCGTTCAACCCGTTGATCGGCCGTCACCGCGCCACGCTCGCGGCGTCTCCTGCCCGCAGCAGTCCGATCGCCCGGAGTTTCGCCTCCATGATCGCCTCGAGCCGCTCGAACTTGCAGCCGGGCTCGATCGGATCATCCCACTTGTTGTGCCAGTGCCACGCGAACGCGCCGTCGTAGAGCTCGTCGCTCGCGGACGAGCGCTTGAACGGCGCGAAGGACGGATCGGCCTGCCATTCGGTGTTGAAGAAGGGCGACGGAAACACGGTGATCGGGTGACCGCGGTCGATGGCCCGCTTCACGTTCTCGCGCCCCCAGTTGTACTTGCCCGGCTTGATCGAGATCAGGCCGTCGACCAGCGCGCGCGCGAACGCGCCGCCCCTGTGGAGGCGCATCAACGCGGGCGCGTACCGATCGTCGAAGTGATCCCACTGATAGACGAATTCCTGATCGAGAAACACCCCGAGACTGCGGAGCAGCACCGTGTCCATGTCGGCGTACACGCCGCCGTAGTTGTGCAGCACGATGATGCGAAACAGATCGCCGTCCCGATACACGCGCGCATCGCGCTGCCGGTAGATGTCCGGATGTTCGTCGAGCGGCGTGCCACGCGCTTCAGCCGAGGGATCGAAAATGCGCAGCGTCACGTGCGGCAGCAACGGCCGCAGCCATTCGTTTCCGGAGAGATCCTGATCCGACCACAGCGTCAGCGAGCACATCTGCCGATCCTGCGTCGCCAGGAACGCCTTCACCGGCAGCGCCTGCTTGCGGCCGAAGCGGCGGACGCGCGGCCACCATCCGCCGCGGCGCTCCCGCCAGAACATGTGGAACGTGACCGGCTCGCGCGGCGCGACATCCGGCAGCGCGCGGCAGAACTCCAGCGATTTCCGCCAGTCGTGGTAGAGCTCGCGATGCGTGGCGGTGGAAATCTGAATCAATAGAGGCAACACCGCGCGTACACCGGCGCCGGCACGTGAAAGCCGATGTAGCGATAGAACCAGCGGTCGCACTTGCAGCGCACGCCGAGCGAGGCACGCGAGTCGGCGGCGAAGGCGTAGCCGCCCTTGTGCACCAGGTACGACAGCACCGCCTGATCCTGGCGGTGATTCCTGCGCGACGATCCGCAGGGCGCGATGCAGTCGCGATCGAGCGCACACGCCTTCCACGGCGCAATCACCGTGTCGTACAGCCGCCGGCGTTCCGCGAACGGCGCGCTCGCGGTCGCGAACCCGATCAGCGTCGCATCCGCGTTGCGCCGCTCCGCATACTCGTCCGGGTTCGCCCCGACCCGGGCGAACATCGACGGATGCGTCCACTGGCGCATCGTGCCGCTCGACGGACGAACCCACAGACCGTCGCTCGCGCGGATCCGCCCGGCGATTGCCGCGAGATCGTGAAAGTACGATCCCGCGTCCGACCACAACACGTCCTCGGCCTCCCCGGCCGCCTGCAGCCGATCGACGACGTCGGCGACGACGACCGGCTTCCAGGCGTACTCGCCGGCGTTCACGGCGACGTCGAGATGGGGCGGATAGGCCGCATAGTCGAACCTGTGGTACAAGAGGCCCGCCCATCGCGGCAACGCGCGAACCTGGGCGGCGGTCAGACCGAGGTCGTAGCACTCGACGCGCGCGGCCAGCCGCCGCAGCGACTCGAGCATGTAGCGCAGCGGTCCCGCGTGATTCGATGACGCCGCCGTCACGACGACCACATCGTGAAGCTTAGGCGATTTCCTGCACGCGTGCCATCGTGGGCGCGCTTCGACATCTGGAACGTCGGCATCGCGACGCTCGAACGCCCGCTCGAGGACCTCCGCGATCTGGTTCCGCTGCGCCACGTGCGCTGGCTCCCGCCGCAGCCGCCGCTCCACTTCATCGCCGATCCGTTTCCTTATCGCGAGGGCGATCGCGAGTGGCTGCTGGTGGAGCAGTACGGTCATCCGCGTGGCGTGCGCGGCCGGATCGCGCGCGTCGATCCATCGCACGCGGCCTCGGCCGGCGACGAAACGATCGCGATCGTCCGCGATCGACACGTGTCCTATCCGTGCACGTTCGGTGACGGCCGGCGCAGCTATTGCGCGCCCGAGATGAGCCAGGAAGACGGATGTGTGGTGTATGCGCTCGGCGATGGTGGTGAATGGACGCCGGCGCATCACATCCTGCGCGGCAGGCGCATCGTCGATCCGACGATCGTCGCGTTCGAGGGCCGATGGTGGTTGTTCGGGACGGAGCCGCCGCCGCGCCACAACCGCGTGCTCAACGTGTTCTACGCGGACACGATTGCCGGTCCGTGGTTGCCACATGCGGCAAATCCGGTGAAGCGCGACACCGCGTCGGCGCGGCCTGCCGGCCGGCCGTTCTCGCTCAACGGCCGGCTGTATCGACCCGCACAGGACTGCACCGACACCTACGGTGGCGCGGTGCACGTGATGGAAATCGTCGCGCTGACGCCAACCGACTTTCACGAGCGTCTCGCGCTCCGGCTGGAAGCCGATCCTGCCTGGCCGTACCCCGACGGTCTGCATCACCTGGTCGTCGACGGCACGCGGGTCTACTTCGACGCGAAGCGGACCTACGTGGACTGGCTGCTCTGCCTGAAGCTCGCTGCGCATGGACGACGCGCGAAACGCCTCACGGCGTCAATGGCAGCAGGCCGTTCAGTGTCGTGTCGATCCGCCGGCTTGCGGTCAGGGCGGTCGTGACGATGTCCTCGAGCGTCTCGCCTTGCGCGTCGAGACGGCTCTTCAAACCGCGGTCGTCAGGAAACTTCGCGAGGCCGTCGGACCAGACCGTGCGCGCCTTCGCGACGTTCTGGAGCCGCACGTAGCCGTCGCCGAGCGCGACATACACGCGCAGCACGAGCGGCTGCGGTGTGCTGGCGTCGACCATCGCGAGCGCGGTCGTGAGATCGCTGACCCCCTTGTCGGCGCGATGGAAGATGAACGCGTTGTAGAACAGGTTGATGACGCCGCGGACGTAGTAGGCCAGCACGGTGGGACGGAGCGCAATCGACCGCGAGAGCGCGTTCATCGCATCGCGCCCGAGGTAGAGCCGGCGGATGTCGCCCGCCGTCGGCACCTTGTCGACGTACGAGAACGCGAGGCTGATCTGCACGGCCGGCCCGCCCGGCTTGCGCTTCGCCAGCTTCTCGAACAACGCGATCGACCGGTCGAACGCCTTCTCGGTGATCGCCAGCTGACGGTAGTCCGCGGCGAGCTTGAGATTCTCGGGTTCGGCACTGACTGCCTGCTCGAGCGCGTCGATCTCGTGCGCCGCCGGCGAGGCCGCGAGGGCGCACGCACACGCCAGTACGGCCGCGATCAGCGTCGCGCGCCACAATGCGATCACGTCAGCGCTCGAAGCGGATCTGCAGGCGAAGTTGCCGGTATTCCGAGTTGTAGAAGCTGCCGAAGGCCGGCGACGTCAGATTGGCCTGCACGTCGGTCGGCAGAAATGCGTTGAAGGCGTTGTAGGCGCGCACACCGATCCACGGTTCCAGCTTGAAGATCTTGAATCGATGCTCGACGCCGATCTCGGTCCGCGCGTACGCCGGAAAGCGGAACAGCTCGTTGCGCGGCCCGACGAAATCGAGGTACTCGTTGACCGGCGACCACGGCATCCCGCTGCGCCAGTCGAAGATGCCGAGCAGCAGCCAGCGCGGCGACGGCATGATGCGGCCACGTGCCAGCAGCCGGTGCGGCACGTCGCCGGCCAGCGGCGCGTAGGCGTTCTCGCCGACGATCGGCCACATCACCGCGTCGTAGTAGTTGGTCAGCGCGTTCAGGTCGCCGCGCGCCGTCGAGTGCACGTACGACGCATTCAGATCGATGGCCGGGCCATGCGTGAAGTGGAAACCGATCTCCTCTTCGCGGTATCGCGACCGGCCGGTGCTCGCGAGCACAAGGGCACCGACCGTGCGCGCGCGCACCGGATCGACGATGAGCTCGTGCTCGCCGGCTCGGTCGATCGCGCCGGCGTGCAGTGACCAGCGTTCGTTGATGCGATGATCGAAGGCGATGTCCCACGTCCGGCTGCGCGGCGTCTCGAGATTCGGCGCCGTCGTGTGCGCGAACAGAATCGGCTGGCCGATCACGGTCTGTCCGTCGGCGGCGAACCGTGTATCCAGCGCGCTCTCGAACTGCTGAAACGCCCCGACAGTGGACGGGGTGCGCTCGTAGAACAGCCCGAACCCGCCGCGCACGACCGACGCGCCCGAGTCGTCGAGGAGGACCGCCGTGCCGACGCGCGGCGTGACGTTCAGCCGATCGACAACGCCGTCGCGATCGAGGCGGCCGCCGAACTCCAGATACCAGCGCGCGTTCGGTTGAAA
>DATFXR010000690.1:0-2914 GCA_035315685.1 Vicinamibacterales bacterium
TGCGCTCGATGCCGTAGAAGCTCTCGAGCGCGCGGTTCCACCGGACGACGCGCTCGTCCTCGTCGAACACGACCAGGCCGTCGTCGAGCGATTCGAGAATGTTCTCGTTGAACTCGCGCATGCGGCCGACTTCTTCGGCCTTGAGCCGCAACTGTCGATAGAGACGCCCGTTTTCGATTGCCGTCGCGACCTGGCCGGCGACCGCGGTCAGCAGGCCGATGTCTTCGCTGTTGAACGGCTCGTCGGTCTCCTTGCGTCCAAGTGCGAGCACCGCGATGGTGCGTCCTTCGAAGAGGCAGGGGACGAAGTAAAACGTGCCGGCATCACGCCAGAACTCGACTTCTTCGGCGACGAACCTCGCGGCGGCGATGGGGTCGTCGAGCGCGACCGTATGTCCGCCATCGAGGCGAGACAGCATCGAGGACGTCCGCGGGAGCCGCGGCACGGCCTGCGGGAAGCCATAGTCGCCAATCGACGCGAAGTCACCCGAGCGCTCGTCGGCGAGCATCAGCGCCATGCGGTCGACGACCAGCGTCTCGACGATTCGCGCGACCAGCCGCTGGCTCAGACGGACGACGTCGAGGTCGCTGTTCAGATCACGCGCAAACGCCACGAGCGCGCGGCGGTAGTCGTAGCGATCGCGGTAGAACACGCGGTCGAGCGCGTTCTGCACGGCTTCCTTGACCGGACGCGCGAGCAGCACGATCACGAGCGTCGCCAGCGCTGCGATGATCCAGTTGTGATCGTCGGCGTCGGTCACGATGACGAAGCCGGTGACCTTGCGGATTGCCGCATAGAGCGCGATGCTCACGGCCCCAAAGGCGGTGTAGGTGAGGCCCCGCTTGATGATCACCTCGACGTCGCGCAGCCGGTACCGCACGATCGCCGACGCGAACGTGAGCGGCACCAGCCCGAGCGGCACCGCCGTGAGCTGCAGCGCGACCGGCGGATCGATGCCGAGCGCCCACGGCAACGCATACGCGAAGGCAAAGGGACCGGCGCCAAGAGCCGTGCCCCATGCGATCCACCGCAACTGACGCTGCGCGGTGACCGACGAGATCTCCTGGAACGCCCGCACCAGCACGCCGAGCGCCGAGACCGCGCACACGAACAGATACACCGGCTCGGCGCGATCGAGCCATTCGAGCGTCCCGGAAAACATCGGCCCCGACAGGCTCCCGTCCGATGCACGCATGATCGCGATCACCCGGGCTGCGGCGAGCAGCAGCGCCGGGAGGTACATCGCCGGAACGAGCCACTGGGGTTCGCGGTTCGCGGTTCGGGGTTCCGAGTTCGGGGTTCGCGGTTCGGGGTTTTGGCTCGGCCGCTGCGGAAAAACCATCGTGAAATGCAGGAGCAGCGGAGGCAGCAGCGCGAACGCGATCGCGTCGCCCCAGTAGAAGATCCAGTCGAGGCGATCGAACGGACCGTTGAACGAGAATGTGAAGACGCCGAAGAACGCGACGCACAGCCAGAAGAAGTGCAGCGTCGCCTGATCGCGGGGACGCCTCAGTCGGACCGACGCGCCAACGAGGAGGGTGAAGAGGCCGACTGCCGCCAGGACGAAGTAGAGCGAGCTTCCGCGCGGCGCAGGCGCGAGCGACACTTCGAGCGCCTGTCGAGTCCCGAGCCGGAGCAGCGTGTAGGTGAGGCGCGTTCCGGCGCGGCTTTGATGCTGATACTCGACGACGTCCGCCGGCATCGTCACTTCGGCGCCGTTGACCGCCAGGAGCACGTCACCGCGCCGAATACCGGCGGCCGCCGCAGCGGAGCCGGGGACGACCTCGCTCGCGGTGACACCTTCGGCGCGGGCGCTCCACAACACGCCGTCCTCGACTTCGTGCCACCGCGAGTACATGGCAACGTTCGCCACACCGAGCACGATCAGCACGACCACGACGCCGACGGCGAAGACGGATCGCCCCCACGCCAGCCAGCGGGCTTCGTCGGGCTCGGCGCGCGGAGCGAGAGAATCGATCATGGCCGGCGGTTGGTCGAAGGCATCGAGCACACTTCGACGGCCGTCGAGGTAGCAAACGTCATACCCTGTACGCGTAGCACTTTCCATGATCTAACGCGCTGAAACGCTTGGATTTACGCAATGAGCTCGACCGTTTGAATGCACAGACTCCGAATTTCAGGAGTTCGCTGTTCAATATTGTGGATCGAATGCGAGCGCGCGAGCGGCTAGAACTTCAGCGTCAACCCGCCGACGATCCGCTTCGGCGGTCGCACGACGAGAAGCTCATCGTAGACAGATTGATCGGCGGCCGTCTCTCGGAAGAAGTTGCGGACCGCGACGAGCATCTCCCACTTCGCGGTGCTGAAGTCCATGAACGGCAGCGACTGGCGCACCTGCACGTCGAACCGCGTGTCGATCGACGGCGCCTGCGAGCCGGTGGCCAGAGGCGCGTGCGCGAACGCATTGCTCACGCGATAGAGCACGACGACGCGTGTCGCGGTCTCAGGAACGTCGGTCTCGATCGAGGTTGCGACGTCGTGGATCTGCTCGGCGCCCGGCCGCACGGCCGACGGAGCGAACACGAGCAAGTAGGCGAGATTGTCGCTGTCGGGCGCGGTGAGCCGTGCGTGCGTCAAGGTGTATTCCACCGATCCATGCAGGCGGTTCGCGAGCGCCGCGCGAATGCCTGCGCTCACCCCCGACGCGTCCACAGCGCCGACGTTCGTCAGGTAGTAATGGCCGACGCCCCCCGGCGTGGCCGTCATGTTGATCCCGAACAGCGTCGCGAGCTGGTCATTCACGTGCTGCCGGAACGCTCGGACGCTGACGGTCGCTGACGCGAGATCGCGCTCCACGTCGACTTCCGCGTGATTGGTGCGCTCCGCCTCGAACGGACGGCCGGCAACGAGCGACGAGAAGGTCCGTTGCGGCGGCAGCCAGACGCCGCTGTCC
>DATFXR010000691.1:0-6963 GCA_035315685.1 Vicinamibacterales bacterium
ACCCGGGTTTCGCGGGATGGCGACCGGGACCGAGGTCGCAGTGACGAAGCTGGTGTGGGCGCTCGGGTATCACGTGCCGGAGAACCACATCGCCTACATGCGCCGCGAGCAGCTCGTGATCGGCGACAGCGCGAAGTTCACGCCGCCGGGCGGCGTCCGCCGGGCGATGCGGCTCGACGATCTCGACACGCTGCTGCAGCGCGCCGATCGCGAAGCCGACGGCGCCTATCGCGTCGTCGCCAGCAAGGCGCTCCCCGGCAAGCCGATCGGACGCATCCGGTTCTACGACACCCGCCCGGACGATCCCAACGACATCGTGCCGCACCAGGATCGGCGCGAGCTGCGCGGCTACGGCGTGTTCGCCGCGTGGCTGAATCACACGGACGCCAAAGCGATCAACTCGCTCGACACGTTGATCACCGAGAACGGCCGGTCGTTCGTCCGCCATCACCTGCTCGACTTCGGATCGTCGGTCGGCAGCGCCGGCATCGGGCCGGCCGACTACTGGGAGGGTTCGGAATACCTGCTCGAGCCGCAGCAGACGCTGAAGCAGATGGTGTCGTTCGGATTCGCGATCCCGAAGTGGCATACGGAGAAGTTTCACGAGTCGCCGTCGATCGGCCGTTTCCCCGAGGACAACGCGACCTTCGACCCCGAGCTGTGGAAGCCGCGGGTACCCAATCAGGCGTTTCTCCACGGGCGCGCTGACGACAAGTTCTGGGCGGCGCAGAAGCTGATGACGCTGACCAGCGAGCATCTCCGGGCCGCGATTCGGGCGGGCGACTTCCGCGATCCCGCCGCCGAGCAGTTTCTGGTGAAGGCGCTCGCCGAGCGGCGCGACGCCATCGGCCGCGCGTATCTGACCGCGATCAACCCTGTCGTCGAGCCGGTGCTCGACGCCGAAGGCACGCTGTCGTTTCGCAACGCGGCGGTGGAGGCTGATTTCGCGCGTGCGCCGCGCGCGTACCGCGCCGAGTGGTTCGGCTTCGACAACACGACCGCGCAGAGCGAGCGTCTCGGCGAAACGGTGAGCCGCGCGACGGAGCTTGCGGCGCCGGTCGCGCTGCCGTCCCACGAGGGAGCATTCGTCCACGTGAGGTTGAACAGCGTTGGCGCTCCGACGCTGGCGTGGGAGAAGCCGGTGGACCTGTTCTTCCGGAATCGCGGCGGCCTCTGGCAGCTCGTCGGCTTCGAACGGCTGCCGTCATGATCTCGCGATCCCGGTTTCGCGCGGCGGCGATCGCGGTCACGTTGTCGATCGTCGCCGCAGTTCCAGCGCGGGCGCAGACCGGATCCGCATCGAGCGGCGCCCAGCCGGATCGCGAAGGTAATTTCGGTAGTGTCCGGCTTCAGCCGGACCGTGATCCGGCGGTTGACGACGTCCCGTCGTTCGGCGAGATCCTCACGGGGACGCTGCGCGCGTTTCAGCACCTGCCGTCGCGTACCAATTTCGAGCTGCTCGCGTTGGGCGGCATCGCCGCGCCGGCGACGCACCCGGCCGACTCCGAGACGAGCCGCGTGCTGTCCGGGTCGGTCGCGCTCGACGAGCCGTTCGAGGCTGGCGCGTTTCTCGGTGGAACACCGTTCCAGATCGGCGCCGCATTCGCGACCTACGGGCTCGGCCGCGCGTTCCACAACAGCCGCATCGCCCGGGCCGGCGCCGATCTCGTCCAGGCGCAGCTCGTCGCCGAGGCGCTGACGATGGGGATCAAGCAGGCGACGCGACGCGCACGTCCCGAAGGCTCCGGCTACTCGTTCCCGTCGGGACACACGACCGTTTCGTTCGCGTCGGCGACCGTGCTGCACCGGCACTTCGGCTGGAAAGCCGGCATTCCCGCGTATCTCGCCGCGGCCTACGTCGGCACGGCTCGCATCCAGACGCGGCGGCACTACCTGAGCGACGTCGCATTCGGCGCCGCGCTCGGAGCCGTGGCCGGACGGACGGTGACGCTGAACCGTCGGCACGGCGTCGGCCTGAGCGTTGCGCCAGTGAACGGCGGCGGCGCCGTGCTCATTGGAATCGCGCGCTGAAATTGACGCAGCCCGCGCCGGGAAAGCAATCGCAGAGAGCGCAGAGACCGCGGAGACTATTGATGTAGAAAAGGATCGACATTCTCTGCCGGGAGAGCAACCCGAGAGAGCGCAGAGAGCGCAGAGAGCGCAGAGAGTATTGATGTAGAACAGGATCGATATTCTCTGGGTGCTCAGCGTTCTCTGCGGTTGCTTTCCGGTCTCCCGGACTTGACGTGTCTGGCCGTATAGTCTGGACCCGTGACGCCTCACTCGGACATGCACGCCATCCAGCAGCGCTTCACCGAGGCGCTCGACGCCCTGGTGGACCAGGTCAGGCACGATCGCTCGATTCTCGCCGCGATCCTCTGCGGCAGCCTGTCGCATGATGTCGTGTGGGAGAAGTCCGACATCGACCTGCTGCTGGTGACCATCGACGACAAGCAGGTGCAGCAATCGGACGTGCCGCTGTACGCCGACGGCGTGAACGTCCACGCCATCCTGATCCCGCGCGCAGAATTCCGTAAGACCGTCGAGGGCTCGCTCCACAACTCGTTCGTGCATTCGCTGCTCGCGAAGGGGCGGCTGCTGTACACGCACGATGAGACGATCGCAGATCTGTGCGGCCGGCTCGAGGAGATCGGCGGCCGCGACACCGAGGTGCAGCTGCTGCGCGCAGCGACGCACGCGCTGCCGTCGATCTACAAAGCGCACAAATGGTTCGTCACCAGAAACGATTTCGACTACACGGCGCTCTGGATCCTGTATGCGGCCACTCCGATCGCGCAGCTCGAAGTGATCTCGCGCCGGCGGCTCGCCGATCGTGAGGTGATCCCGCAGGCAATGGCGCTCAATCCTGCGCTCTTCAGGACGATCTACAGCGACCTCCTCAACGCAAAAAAGACCAGGGCCGCAGTCGCGGCAGCGCTGGACGCGGTCGATCGCTACATTGCCGAGCGCGCCGCGACGCTGTTTGCCCCGATCCTCGATCATCTGCGTGAGGTCGGAGAGGCGCGCTCGTCACGCGAGCTCGAGGATTATTTCAAGCGCCACCTGGACATCACCGGCGTCACCACCGCGTGCGAATATCTTGCGGACCAGCGGTTGATCGGCAAGGTGTCGTCGCCCGTCCGGCTCACGAAGAAGAGCAACCTCGAGGTGCAGGAGCTTGCGTTCTTCTCCCTCGGCGACGGCGGCCGGCGCGGTTGATCGAGCGCCGCATATTCGTGCAGCCATGGCGAAGCAGAGCAAACCGGGGCGACCGGCCGCGCGCACGACCATTGCGGTGCAGGGCGCGCGTGTCCACAATCTCAAGAACATCTCCGTCGAAATCCCGCGCGACAGCCTCACCGTTGTCACCGGGCTCTCCGGATCCGGCAAGTCGAGCCTGGCGTTCGACACGATCTACGCCGAAGGGCAGCGCCGCTACATGGAGTCGCTCTCGAGCTTTGCCAAGCGTTTCGTCTCGCAGGTTGCGAAGCCGGACGTCGATTTCGTGTTCGGTCTCTCGCCGGTGATCTCGATCGAGCAGAAGACGCTGACGAGCAACCCGCGATCGACGGTCGGCACGATGACCGACATCGCCAGCTACCTGAACCTGCTCTACGCGACGATCGGACAACCGCACTGTCCGCGCACGGGCCAGCCGGCGCCCAGCCGATTGTCGAGCCAGATTCTCGAGGCGATCCTCTCGCTGCCGGCCGGCGCCGAGATCGAGCTGCGTGCGCCGGTGTTCCCGATCTACGGCGAGGACCTCGAGGTGCTGTTCACCGGAGTCCGCAAGATGGGCTGCCGCCGGATGCTGATCGACGGGAAACCGTTCGACCTCTCCGAGCGGCTCGAGCATGACACGTCGGAAGACGGGACGACAGATCCCGCGGACGGGGATCGTCTGCCCGCCAGGGCTCAGTTCGACGCCATCGTCGATCGCTTCATCGTCAATCGCAGGCACGAGAAGGCAATCAAGGCCGGCATCGCGGCGACTCTGCTCGTCGGCGACGGCCTCCTGCAAATCCACATCGCGAAGGGCGTGACGAAGGCCGAGGCCGACCGTTTTTTCACAGAGACGACCAGCGCAACGCATCACTTCATCTACGGCGACATCGCGCCCGAGTACTTCATGTTCAACAATCCGGAGAGCGCGTGCCGGACCTGCGGCGGCCTCGGGGTGGACAAGCTCACGCATCCAGAGCTGCTCGTTCCCGATCCCGAGCGCAGCATCCGTGGCGGCTGCTTCGTTCGCGAGGCGTTCAAGTACAACCCCGACACGTGGGACGGTCGGATGATGCACAGCCTCGCGACCGCGTTGAAGTTCTCGCTCGACACGCCATGGAAGGATCTCGCGGCGAGCGCGCGCGAGGCGATTCTCAACGGAATCGGTCCCGCGAAAATCCGGATCGCCTCACCGCCAGACGCGAAAGTGCGGCGGGATGATCAGGAAGGCCGGGAGATCGGCTTTCATGGCATCGCCCGGCGCATCGAACGCCATTACCGCCGCTATCGCCAGCGTGGCGAAGCGAACTCGCGGATGGAGGAATGGCTCGACAAGGTGATGGTCGAGCGCACCTGCCCCGACTGCAACGGCGCGCGCATTCGCGCGACCAGACTGTTGTTCACGATCAACGGCCGGAACGTCTTCGAGCTGGGCCAGCTCCACTTCGACGAGCTGCACGCGTTTCTCGGCGCGCTCAAGCCGGCCGGCCGCGGCGCGGATGCCGGCCGCCAGATTCTGAAGGAGATCCGCGGCCGCCTCGAATTGCTCCTCGGCATCGGGCTCGACTATCTGAGCTTCAACCGCCGTTCCGCGACGCTGTCTGGCGGCGAGTCGCAGCGGATCCGCCTGTCGACCCAGATCGGATCGGGTCTGATGGGCATGCTCTACGTCCTCGACGAGCCGAGCATCGGCCTCCACCCGAAGGACAACGTGAAGATGATCGGCACGCTCGAACGGCTCCGCGACATCGGCAACACGGTCGTCGTGGTCGAGCACGACGAGGACACGATTCGTGCCGCGGATCACATCGTCGAGATGGGACCGGGACCGGGTGTCCACGGCGGGCAGGTCGTCGTGCAGGGAAGCTTCGACGATCTGCTCGCGTGCAAGGCTTCGCTGACGGGTCAGTACCTGGCGGGACGGCGTTCGATCGCGACGCCGCGAAAGCGGCGAGCAGGAAACGGCAAGGCGTTGACGATTCGCGGCGGGCGCGAAAACAACCTCAAGTCGGTGAACGTGACGTTGCCGCTCGGCCTGATGGTCGCCATTACCGGGGCGTCGGGCTCGGGGAAGAGCACGCTCGTCAGCGAGATCCTCTACAAGGCTTTGTGGAAACGCCTGGTGGACACTCGCACGCTGCCGGGGGCGCACGACGGCATCGACGGCATCGAGCATGTCCACAAGGTGGTCAACATCGATCAGTTGCCGATCGGGCGCAACAGCCGATCGAATCCGGCCACCTACATCGGTTTCTACGACGGCATTCGCGATCTTTTCACAGAGGCGCCGTTGTCGGCGGAGCGCGACTACAAGCCCGGCCGGTTCAGCTTCAACGTCAAGGGCGGCCGGTGCGAAGAGTGCCAGGGCGAGGGGGTCATCACCACGCAGCTGTACTTCATGCCCGACGTCGAGGTGACCTGCGCGGCGTGCAAGGGCGCGCGCTTCAACAGCGAGACGCTCGAAGTGACGCTGCGGGGCAAGACGATCGACGACGTGCTGAAGATGTCGGTCGAGGAGGGCGTGTCGTTCTTCGCCGCAGAGCCGGCGATCGGCCGGAAGATTCAGGTGCTCGCCGATCTCGGGCTGGGCTATCTGACGCTCGGCCAGTCAGCGACGACGCTCTCGGGCGGTGAAGCGCAGCGGATCAAGATCGCGGCTGAACTGTCCACCCTGCAGCGATCGAAGCACACCGTCTACATCCTCGACGAGCCGACGACCGGTCTCCATCTGGCGGATATCGAGCGGCTGCTCGAATCGCTCAATCGGCTCGTCGACGCAGGGCACACGGTGCTGCTGATCGAGCACCATCTCGATGTGATCAAGACCGCGGATTACGTCATCGATCTCGGTCCAGAAGGAGGGCACGCCGGCGGGGAGGTGGTGGCGACCGGCACGCCCGAAGACATCGCGCGCTGCAAGGCGTCGCACACGGGGCGATTCCTGAAGCCGCACCTGAAAGGCTGACGCAGCAGATCGGATCCCGTCGATCAGGACGTCTCCGTCCTGACCAGCGCGAGGTGCGGCGTCACCGCCGGCGGCGCAGGCGCGGCGGCCTGCAAATCGAAGTCGCGAATGACTTCGCGCACCACGTCGCCGTCCACCGGCCGCTGATCGAGCGCGAAGCCCGAGGTCAGCGCGTTGTCGCACATCACGCTGATCGTGCGCGGCAGACCACGCGAGTACTCGTGAATCAATGTGACCGCCTCGCGCGTGAAGATGTTTGCCGGATCACCGCCCGCGGTGCGGATCCGCGAGGCGATGTAGGCGGCGGTGTCGGGCAGGTCGAGTGGTTTCAGCTCGCACCGCAGCGCGACCCGCTGCTTCAGCTGCCGCAGACCCGGCTGCTTCAGGCGATCGGAGAGCTCCGGCTGTCCGGCGAGGATCACCGGCAGCAGCTTGCTCGTCTGCGTTTCCATGTTGGCGAGCAGGCGAATCTCCTCGAGGATCTCGTCAGGGATCGCCTGCGCTTCGTCCACGACGAGCGCCGTCGTCTCCTTGCGGGCGTGCCGTGCTCGAATCGCCGCTTCGAGGCCGCCGAGCAGCGACGCCTTGGATCGCTCGGCGCTGCCCGTCAGCTCGAAGCGAGCCGCGAGCGTCTCGAAGAATTCCGCGCGCGTCAACGTCGGGTTGTCGATCAGCGCGACCTTCACGTGCCGGCATTTGTCGGAGGCGAGCGCGGCGCGCAGCAGCGTCGACTTGCCGGTGCCGGCTTCACCGATCAGCAGCGTCACCGGCTTGGC
>DATFXR010000692.1:0-11497 GCA_035315685.1 Vicinamibacterales bacterium
TGCCGAGCGCGTAGCCCTCCTGCAGCAGACCCGAGAGCAGGCCGCGCAGCCGCGGCGACGCTGATTCGAGCGCGAGCGACGCGCCGACGCCCCATTCGCCGCCCATGCCGATGCCGAACAGCATCCTCAGGATCAGGAACGTCTGGTAACTCGGGGCGAGCCCGGACAATACCGAGATCACCGCGTAGAAAATCACGTTCAGCATCAGCGGCAGCCGGCGGCCGAGCCGATCGGCCATGATGCCGAAGACGACGGCGCCGATCGGCCGCATCGCGAGCGTGACGGTGAGCGCGAACGCGACGTCCGGCCGCGTCCGGCCGAACGACGCGGCGATGTCGTCGATGACGAGCGTGAGAATGAAGAAGTCGAACGCGTCGAGCGTCCAGCCGAGAAAGCCGGCGAGGACGGCATTGCGCTGATTCACGCGCTCCGCCGGCGTCATCGTCGTCGTGGTCAGTGCGGGAGCCGTGGCCATGAGCAGCGAAGAATACCGCACCGCCTCACGACGTCGCCAACTCCCGTACGGCGCGCGGGCGGGCGAGCGCGAGGTGCGCGGCGCCGGCCGCGAAAAATCCGACGAACCACGCGTAGTCGTAGAGCGGCTTCAACGGCGCAATGAGGAGGCCGCTCCACGCCAGCGCGCAGCCGAGCGCCGTCGCCGCGATCGCACGCAGGTTCCAGCCGCGGTAGACGCCGTCCGCCAGATACAGATCCTCGAGCTGCAGTTCGCGGCGGCGCACCAGCCAGTAGTCAGCGACGAGGACGCCGGCAATCGATCCGAGTCCGCCGGAGTATCCGAGCAGCCAGGTGTAGATGTAGCCTGAGGGATCGGCGAGGAGCTTCCACGGCTGTATCGCGATGCCGAGCAGCCCGGTGATCAGGCCTCCGGTCTTGAAGCTGATCACGCGAGGAAACGCGTTCGCGAAATCGTTGGCCGGCGACACGACGTTCGCCGCGATGTTCACCGCGACCGTCGCGACGACGACCGTGAACATCGCCATCGCGACGATGACGGGCGAGCTGAAGCGGCCGACGAGCTGCACCGGATCCCAGATGGCGTCGCCGTAGATGATGGCGGTTGCGCTGGTGATCATCACGCCCATCGCCGCGAACACGGACATCGTCGTGGGCAGAGCGACCACCTGTCCGAGCATCTGCTCGCGCTGGCTGCGGCCGAAGCGGGTGAAGTCGGGCATGTTGAGCGACAGCGTCGCCCAGAATCCGATCATCGCGGTCAGCGACGGTACGAACACCGGCCAGAATTCGCCGAAGCTGCGGAACTTCCCCGGCTGCGCGAGCAGCGGGCCGAGCCCGTTCGCGCGGCCGATCGCCCACCACAGGAGGATCGCCGTCATCACGAGCACGAACGGCGCGGCCCAGTTCTCGACTTCGCGCAGCAGATCCATGCCGCGATAGATGATGAAGATGTTGATCCCCCAGAACAGCAGAAACGACAGCCATTCCGTCGTCGTGTGCCCGGCGAAGCCGCTGCCGAGCAGCGTCGGCCAGCCGGGCACGATCGTACGGAAGAGTGTGTGCAGCGCTTCCCCGCCGATCCACGCCTGGATGCCGAACCAGCCGCAGGCGACGAGCGCCCGCATCAGCGCCGGCACGTTCGATCCGAGCGTCCCGTAGGCGGCGCGTGCAAACACCGGGAACGGGATGCCGTATTTCGTTCCAGGATGCGAGTTCAGGAGGATCGGGATGAGGACGATTGTGTTGCCGAGGAGAATCGTGACCAGCGCCTGCGACCAGTTCATCCCGGACGCGAGCAGTCCCGACGCGAGCATGTAAGTCGGAATGCAGTGCGCCATGCTGACCCACAGCGCCGCGTAGTTGTAGGTGGACCAGTTCCTGCGCGCGGCCGGCACCGGCGCGAGGTCCTCGTTGTACAGCGCGCTGGCCTCCACGGCACGGGTGTCGGTCAGTTCCACCCGACCATCGGGAAGCCGCCGCTCGTTGCCCATCGTCGTATAGTAATCGCGACCAGGTCCGTGTCGCGCAGCCGTTCACGGCTGCCGGGGAAAGGCGGCGTTCGATGGCGGCGAGTCTTCGCGGGGCGGCATGCGGTTTCGTCCTCGTCGTCGCGGCGGCAGCACTGCCGCTCGGCGCCGCGGAAAAACTGCAGACGCGCCACGTGTTCGTCCACGTACTCGATCAGCAGGGCGCACCGGTGTCCGACCTGGCGGCCGGCGACTTCCAGCTCACTGAAGGCGGTGTCGCGCGCGTCGTCAGGCGGGCCGGACCGGCGAAGGATCCGATGCGCATCGCGCTGTTCCTGGACACGAGCGATGCCGCAGCAGGCGCGCTCACGCACATGCGCGCCGGCGCGGTCGCGTTTCTCGATGCGCTGCCGCCGGAAGACGAGGTGTTGATCGTCACCACGGGACGCCAGGTGCGCGTGCGTGTCCAGCCGACGACCGATCGGAAGAAGCTGAAGGACGCGGCCGCGGGGCTGTTCAGCGACGGCGCCGGGACCGTGTTGATGGACGGCCTGATGGAGATCGACGATCGCTTCTTCAAGAAAGCCGAGGATCGCTGGCCGGTGTTCGTGATCTTCACGAGCGACGGCACCGAGAGCAGCGCCGGCGCGCGCGAGAAGGAATTCAACAAGTGGCAGCTGGCGATTGGCGCGCGCGGGATCACGGCGCATGCGCTGCTGCTGAAGGCCGGCAAGGGCGGCGGCATGCCGGAAGTCGTCGCCAACAACCTCACCCGGAACACCGGCGGCCGCTACGACGTGATGAACACCACCAACGCGTTGCCGGACAAGATGAAGGCGCTCGCTGAGCAACTCGCGCTCGACCACCGCAAGATGGCGGCGTGGTATCAGCTCGATTTCCAGACCGACTCGACCGAGCTCAAGCCGATTGACGTCGGCGTCGCCCGCAGCGGCGTGCGGCTGGAGGTTTCCGACCGGCGACGGATTCAATAGGTCGGGCAGCTCAGATCAGTCCGGCGCAAGCGGCGTGGCGCGCGGCGCAGCCGCCACACCGTCAACGAAGCGGCCCAGCACCATCAGCGAAGGGGCCCGCACGATCAGCGAAGCCGAAAGCACCCTCAGCGAAGCCATCGGCACGCTCAGCGAAGCCGTATACTGCCGCATGGCCGACACCTCGATCCCCGACAACGCGCTGTCGTCGATCATCGACGTCGTCGACAAGCCGAACGCGCGGATCGCCCGACGATTTCCCGGCGATTCGCCGCAGCGCCAGCCGGTGCACGTCGTCTACGGCGGCGCGCATCTGTTCAAGGCGGACGCAGCACAGAAGCTCGGCGCGATTGCGCTGAAGTCGCTGCAGGATTACGCGCCCGATGCGGCGACGCTCGCCGGCGCGATCGGCCTCGACGCGGCGCTTGCCGACCGCGTCTATCTCCGCCTCGTGGACAAGCTGACGCGCGAGCCGGTCGAGGATTTCCGGATCGACTTCGAGGATGGCTTCGGCAACCGGCCCGATCACGAGGAAGACGGCTTCGCGCAGCTCGCCGCGAACGAGGTGGCGGCGGGTCTGCGCGGCGGAGTGCTGCCGCCGTCAATCGGCCTCCGCATCAAGCCGCTCTCGGAGGAATTCAAGCGGCGCAGCCTGAGGACTCTCGATCTCTTCCTCACGCGCCTCCTCGAGCGGAGTGGCGGCGCCCTGCCGCCGCGCTTCGTGGTGACGCTGCCGAAGATCACCGCACCGGAACAGGTGGCCGGGCTGACGCAGGCCTGCGAGGCGTTCGAATACTGGCGCGAGCTGGCCGCCGGCTCGCTCACCTTCGAGGTGATGGTCGAGACGACGCAGTCCATCTTCGGCCCTGATGGCAGCGTTGCGCTGCCGAAGATTGTCGCCGCCGGAGGCGGCCGCATCGTCGCGGCACACTTCGGCACCTACGACTACACCGCGGCGTGCGGTATCACGGCGGCGCATCAGCACATGCTGCATCCGGTGTGCGACTTCGCGAAGCACGTCATGCAGGTGAGCCTCGCCGGCACCGGTATCTGGCTGTCAGACGGCGCGACCAACCTGATGCCGGTCGGCACGCGCGACGTCGTCCATCGTGCCTGGCGGCTGCACGCAGCGCACGTGCGTCACTCGCTCGTGAACGGCTTCTATCAGGGATGGGACCTGCACCCGGCCCAGCTGCCGTCGCGGTTCGCGACGGTCTTTTCGTTCTTCCTCGAAGGGCTCGACGCCGCATCGGAACGGCTGCGCAACTTCGTCAGCAAAGCAGCGCAGGCGACGCTCGTCGGCGACGTGTTCGACGATGCGGCGACCGGACAGGGACTGTTGAACTATTTCCTGCGCGCGCTGAACTGCGGCGCGATCAGCGAGGCCGAAGCGGTGGACAAGAGCGGTCTCACGCTGGAGGAGTTGCGCAGTCGATCGTTCGTCGGCATTCTCCGCGGCCGGCGCTGACGCCGCGTCGGGGTTCAGGGTTCAGGGTTCAGGGTTCAGGGTTCAGGGTTCTGGTTCTGGTTCGACGAACCGGTAGCTGGCGTGGCTGTCGTAGTCGATGCCGTGCTTTCGTTTCAGCTCCTGGATGTAGCGCAGCGTGCGGCGTGTATGCGGACTCGCGACGCCATCTCCGAGCGGCTCGTTGGTGTGCAGCAGGATTTCTTCGAGACAGCTGTCGACCGTCATCCGCTTGTGCTTTGCGAGGTCGTAGAGCAGCGCGGCGAGCCGCCTCTCCAAACGCACCGGCACGTCGACGCGCTCGATCGTCAGCGGTGGGCCGTCGGCGAGCGACAGCCGATGGCCGAACGACAGATGGTAGCCATGCAGATCGCGCACGATGTAATCGCGGATCTGATACGGCTGGTCAGTCGGCGGCCGCACCACCTCGACGCCGTTTGCCTTGTGAAACGCGAACAGCTCGTCGGCGTCTTCGACCATGAAATAGACAGCGGACGCGCCCGGGTTCGGCGTGCCGTGCGACAGAAAGATCTGGACACGATCGAGCAGCAGACCGGCGAATGTCGGCGGCTCACCCCACGTAAAGGCAAGACGGAAGCCAAGCGTGCTGGTGTAGTACTCGACGGCGGTGCCGATATCGCTGACTGCGAGTCCGGGGTGGAGCTGCTCGCATTCGATCGGCGGAGGGACGTTCGTCATCGCGCCGACTCCGGCGTCGCCACCGGCTCGGCGTAGCCCTCGGCGTCGTATCCTCCGCGATAGTCCTTTTCGTCAGGTCTCCGGATCTTCGACTGTGCGACGACGCGATCGCGCCGCAAGCCTCTGAAGTCGTCGACGCGGGCCCAGCCCCGGGCCGCGTGCCGGTCGAGGAACGCCGTAAGGCCGGCGTTCAGCCCGCGGATGACGTTCGGGCCGATCGCGTGATCGAGCATCGCCGCCGTGCAGACCTGCACTGTCCCGCAGCCGAGCAGGAAGTAATTCAGCGCGTGCTCGAAGGTCGAGATGCCGCCGATGCCCGAGAAGCTCTGGTCGGGGAACGCCTGGGTGAGCTGCGACATCTTGGCGAGCGACAGCGGCAGAATCGCCGGCCCGCCGAGGCCGCCGGTCGAGACCAGCCCGTCCACCTGCACCTCGAAGTCGAGCGTCTCCGGATCGATGAGCGGCAGCGACGTGAAGGTGTTCGACGAGACGATGGCGTCGGCGCCGCCGAGAAACGCGCCGCGCGCTTCCATCACGATGTCGGTGGTCGAGGGCGTGAGCTTCGCCCACACCGGAATCTTCGCGATCTCCTTCACGACTTTCGCCACGATCGACACGAGCTCCTTGTCCTTGCCGACATTCGATCCCATATCCGGGCGATCCATGTGCGGGCAGGACAGGTTCAGTTCGAGCGCGTCGCACCCCTCGTCCTGGCATGCGGTGGCGAGCTCCTGCCAGTGGCGCAGCTCGGTGTCGTTGCCGGAGCCCGCCATGATCGACGCGACCAGCACGTGATCGGGAAACGCATTCTTGATGCGTCCGAGCCGCGGCACCCACCAGTCCAGCGTCTTGTCGGAAATGAGCTCCCAGTTCCACGACGAGTGCAGCGCCGCGCCCGGACGCTTCTTCATCGACAGGCGCGGCGAATCGGCATCGGCGCGGAGAAACTTCGTTTTCGGCCCGACGACGTTCACCACCGGGTGAAGGCCGATCGTCTTTGTCACGACGCCGCCCCACCCGGACTCGAACGCGCGCAGGATGTTCGACTCGGACTCGGTCGGCGGCGCGGACGAGAGCAGAAACGGGTTCTTGAAGCGAACGCCAGTGAACGTGGTCGACAGGTCTGCGGCCATGGTGTCCCTTTCGCTCGGCGCAAGCCCTGCGCCGCGACGGCACGGCGTGCGCACACCAGACAATCGTGGTCCGACGATCGTAGCGCGAAGACTTCAGCCGGGCGACCGCTTAATCGTTGCCTCAATCAATCCGAACGGCTGGTCGGTCGCGACGAAGACCTCGTTCGGGTTGTCGAGGCCGAACGGCGTCAAATCGACGAGCAGATGATGCCGGTTCGGCAGCGCCAGCGTGATCTCGTCGATCTCGCCGCTGGCTGCGAGCGCGGCTTCCCCCATCGTGTACAGAGTGTGCTGCACCGAGCGGCTATCGTGCGCGGCAAACGTCTCAACGAGCGCGGTCCTGATGCGGTCGCGGTGGGAGAAATCGGCAGACGGACTCCGGTAGCGCCACGACGCGGTCACCGACGTCGCGAGGATGCGATCGCCGGTCTCAGGCAGCGTCGTGTACCGGTCGCGCGGAAAACCGGTGAAGGCGGAATCGGTGGTTTTCAGCACGATCAGGTTGGTGATGCCAGACACGACGTCGCTGCGCTCGCCGGCGCGCGTGACGGACGCGGTCCACTGCTCGCCGCCAGGCTGCACGAATGCGTGCGGGTGCGGGCGCCCCGCGACGCTGAGCCGATCCCATCGATGCTCGACGGCGCTGACGCGCACGCGTCTCACGGCAGGCTTCGCACCGAAGTGGTCGGCCAGCCGCAGCGCGAACGCCTCGACATGCGCCATCGGATCATGCCGCGCAAAGGCATAGACGGTGTTCTTCATCGTGTCCGTGGCGTGGCACGACGCGTTGTCGCCCTCGACGTACACCGCGTCGAACGCCCCTTCGAGCTGCACGTCGATCGTGAAATCAACGATCTCGTGCGGCTGGTAATCCGCGCCAGAGCCTGGCAGCGGCCTTCTCACCTTCACCAGCCGGACGCGCGACTTGCCGTAGCGGTTCCACTCGAGCACGTTACGTCCCCCGATACGTCGAGTAGCCGAACGGGCTGAGGAGCAGCGGGATGTGATAGTGCTCGCCGGTGTCCCTCACGTTGAACGTGATGCGGACCTCCGGAAAGAAGTTCACGTCGAGCCCCATCCCGCGCTGATACGCCGCGACGTCGAACGTCAGCCGGTACACGCCCGGCGCAATCGGTCCGGATGTGAGCGTGCTGACGCGCCCGTTGCGGTCGGTCTCGCCGCGGCCGACCGGCGTCCACCCGCTGCCCTGCCCCAGCTCGAGCATCACCGCCACGCCGACCGCAGGACCGCCGCGCGCGATGTCGAGGACGTGCGTCGTGATCATGATCGGTTCGGTCCGCGCTGAGAAGTGCCGACCTGCAACGGCGCGCCGCCGGTGTCGAGGAGTTTCGACAAACGCAGGCGCGTGATCTTGCGCTGCTCCTCCGCAGCAAACCCGAGCTCCTGCTCCGGCGAGTGGGCAAGCCGGCCCTCGAGCGCGTCGAGCATCTCGGCGGCGGACTTGCCGGTCGCACAGATGATGAAAATGTAACCGAACCGGCTCGCGTACTCGCTGTTCGCAGTTGCCAGACGCTCGGCCACATCGCGGCTCACGCCTGCGACACCCGATTGCTCCTGCGCCGACCAACGCTCAGGTCCCGCCCCTCCCGCCCTTTCTGCCCCTCCTGCCCCTCCTGCCCCTCCTGCCCCGATCCGCGGATGCGCCGCGAACGCCTCGAGCCAGTCGGCGCGTTCGAGCTGCCACCAGATCCGGTCGGCGCTATCGGCGAGGGTCGGAAAATCGCGAAACGGCCGCGCCGCGGCCAGCCGATCGGCCCAGCGCGTCGATCCACAGCAGCGCAACAGTTCGCGCGCGGCTGCATCTGCATCGAGCGCGTTCAGATCATCGAGGTGCATGTAAAACACAAACAGCGCAAAGACCGCGAACAACGGTCTTTGCTCAGAGTGCATCCCCCGGGCTCAGCGCCAGCCGAACGATGACCCGCGAAGATCATTGAAGAACCTCGGTGCGGTCTTCGCGACCTGTGCGTTCGGTTCAGCGGGGTCGGCCAAACAAACGCAGCCGCGCGACGCCGCCGTCAGGGAAGATGTTCAACCGCGCGTAGGTCACGGAACCGATCGAGATCAGCTCCTTCTCGAACAGATGCCGCGTGTGCGGCTGCAACGGCGTGCGTGGCAACAGCTCCTCCCAGTTCTGCTGATCCCGCGATCCGTCGATGCTGCACGCGCCCGGCGCGTTGCCCTTGAAGTGACGCGTATCGACCTCGACACGCCGGATCGTCCCTTCCGCGCCGAGACGGACGATGGTCCAGTCGTACCCGGGCCCGCGACGCCGCTTCGTCTCCCATCCGTCACCCATGTGCGTCGCGTCGCCCGGCATGATCAGATTGTGGCGCGAGCCGAAGAACATGTCGCTGCAGGCCACGACCATGGCGCCATGCTCGACGGCCGCGAGATCGACGTCGCCGCGCTCGCGCAGCCGTTCCCAGTCGGCGACGACGTCGCCGTACACGCGCAGGCGCGCGACGCCGCCGTCGGGAAAGATGCGGAGCCGCAGGTGCGTCGCCGGCCGGGCAGCGTCGACGGCCATGAGGTTGTGCGAGTCGCCGGTGAGGGCGCTGCGCGGCACGAGCTCGCGCCAGTCTGCGCGCGTGAGCGCGTCGATCGGCGGCAGCCCGCCGATGTCGCACCCGTCAATCGCGCACGATTCGGGAAAGTTGCCCCGGAAGAACGAGGTGTCGACGTCGACGCCGCGCACCGTTCCGCGCGCGCCCAGCCGCACGATGCACCAGTCGTGGTCGCCGGTGTCTCGCCGCCGGCGCGTTTCCCATCCGTCCATCCACTTGCCGCGCTCGGTGTACTCGCCTTCGCGCCACACCGCGGGACCTGGCCGGATGAGGCTCTCCTTGGGTCCGAAGAACTCGTCGTTCGCCACGACGACCGCTGCACCGAGCCGTTCCGACGCGAGATCGACGAGGTCGACGAACGAGGTGGTCACAGGAGATCACCGGCGGACGGTTGCACGACGCCGCCGTCGCGCCACACGCACTGGCCGCGCACGTACGCTTCACGGACTGCGCCACGCAGCGTGCGGCCGCCATACGGCGTCAGCTTGTGACGCTGCTGCAGGCGCGCCGGCTCGACGGTCCATGCTGCGTCGGGATCCCAGATCACGAGATCCGCATCGTAGCCCTCGGCGATGCGGCCCTTGCGCCCACCGAGACCCGCGAGATCGGCGGGGGCGGCGCTCATCCACCGGGCGATCCGCCGCAGCACCGACGGATCCACGGGGCCGTCGCTCTGAAGCACGCGCCTGAGGCTGTCCACGCCGGTGAACACCGCCGACAGCGACATCTCCAGTGACGCGATGCCGCCCCATGCGTTCATGAACGTGCGGCCGCACTTCATCGACGGCGGCGCCGGCGAATGATCGGTCGAGACGAGGTCGAGCACGCCGGCGTTGAGGCCGTTCCACAGCGCGTGGCGCTGCGCCGCCTCACGAATCGGCGGCGCGCACTTGAACTCGGTCGCCTGATCGCGAATCTCATCCGCCGAGAAGGTCAGGTAGTGCGGGCAGGTCTCGGCGGTGATGCACACTCCGTCGGTCTTTGCGCGCGCGATCGCCTCGACCGCCTCGACGCAGGCCACGTGCACGATGTGCACGTGCGCCCCGAACTCGCGCGCGAGCCGGATCATCAGCTCGACTGCCTCGCGCTCGGCACTCGGCGGTCGAGCAGCGACGTAGGCCTGGTAGGTCGGGTCGGTCGAGCAGGCCAGGTGGGTCGGATCCTCCGCGTGAACCAGCAGCGGCACGCGCCGACGCGCGAGCGTCGGCAGCGCCTCGCGAAGATCGCGTTCGACGACATGCTGGAATTCGTCGACACCTGACGGCGCGAGGAAGCACTTGAAGCCGCGGACGCCGGCGTCGATCAGCGCATCGAGCTCTGTCGCGTTGCCGGGAACGACTCCGCCCCAGAACGCGACGTCCACGTGGACCCGTCCACGCGCGGCTGCGCGCTTCGCGTCGAGCGCCGCCACGGTGGTCGTCGCCGGCACGCAGTTCAGCGGCATGTCGACAATCGTGGTGACGCCGCCGGCCGCCGCCGCACGCGTCGCGGTGTCGAATCCTTCCCACTCGGTCCGGCCGGGTTCGTTCACGTGGACGTGCGTGTCGACGAGGCCCGGGGAGGTGACCAGATTGCCCACCTCGATCACACGCTCGACGGACGCGTGCGCGCTACCTCCGTCCTCGTTCCGCTGCTCGTCGTCGCGCGCGTCCCTGGCTCCGTCTTCGTCGCGCGAAGGCTTCAGCCGAGCGTCAGCGCGGTCGTCGATGCGGACGATGCGACCCTTGTCGATGTGAATGTCTGCGGCGCGGACGCCGTCCGGGAGAACTACGCGGGAGCTGCGAACGATCACGTATCCTTTGCGTCCTCTGTTGGCCTTTGTGCCCTTGTCCGCGCATCCTCAGCGCGTCGACCGCTTGAGGAAGGATCCCCTGCCGGCGCGGCCGACGAGCTTGCCGTTCTCGATCACCAGACGGCCCCGCGACAGCACGGTGTCGGCCGCGCCGGTCACCTGACGCCCTTCGTAGGGGTTGTAGTCGACCTTCATGTGCAGCGTCTGCGCCGACAGCGTCGTCGTGCGGTTCGGATCGAAGACGACGATGTCGCCGTCGGAGCCTGGTGCAATCGTCCCCTTGCGCGGAAACAGGCCGAAGATTTTCGCCGGCGACGTCGACGTCAGCTCAACGAACCGGTTGAGCGAGATGCGCCCGGCCCGGACGCCGCCATCGTAGACGAGGCTCATGCGCGTCTCGATCCCGGGAGCGCCGTTGGGGATCTTCGAGAAGTCGTTGCGGCCGAGCTCCTTCTGCTCTTTCATGCAGAACGGACAGTGGTCCGTCGAGATGCACTGCAGGTCGTTGAACGCGAGTCCGCGCCACAGTTCCTTCTGCTTGGCGTGATCACGAAGCGGCGGGCTCATCACGTACTTCGCGCCGTTGAAGTCCGGCTCCTCGTAGTTGTCGTACGACAGGAACAGATACTGCGGGCAGGTCTCCGCGTAGGCCGGCAACCCGCGATCGCGCGCCTCGGTCACCATCTCCAGCGCTTCCGCCGCCGACAGATGAACGATGTAGATCGGCACCTCCGCCATCTCCGCCAGCGCGATGGCGCGATGCGTCGCTTCCGCCTCCGCGCGCGCCGGACGCGTGAGCGCGTGGTACTTCGGCGCAGTGTGTCCCGCCTTCAGCGCCCGCTGCACCAGCACGTCGATCACGTCGCCGTTCTCGGCGTGCATGCAGAT
>DATFXR010000693.1:0-5168 GCA_035315685.1 Vicinamibacterales bacterium
CGACGACGGCGCGTCCGACGAGTACCGGGCGTGGGCCGCCCGCCTGGGCGACGCGCGGGTCAGCTACGTGCGCAATCCCGAGCGCCTGGGCGCGATACGCAACATGTTTCAGGCGATCACTGCCGGGAGCGGCCGCTACACGATCGCATTTCATGAAGACGACCGGCTCGGGTCGCGCTATCTCGAAGCGGCGGTCGGAATCCTCGAGGCCGATCCCGGGTGCGGTTTCGTCGGCGCCGAAATTCAGCCGTTCGAGCACGACCCGGCGCAGTCGGAGCTCGATCGTCTCATCCCCGCATCGAGCATCGAGCGGTATCGCGACGCCGAAGCGTTCGTGCGGGCGTTGATGCGCGGCGTCAACCCGATGTTCGGCTCGATCGTGTATCGACGGGCGGCCGTCGAGACGATCGTTCCGGCTCATGAGGAGTACACGACGCTCGTCGACCGACCGTTTCTGCTCGACGTGCTCGCGTCGTGGTCGTCGGCGATCGTCCGGGAGGCGGTGGTCTGGTATCGAGCCCACGGCGAGGCCGATCGGCGCCACGACGCGATGGCGCCCGAGCACATCCTGCGCCTGTTCGCCCGGTACCGGGCGGCGCTGCCGCGGTACCTGACCGAGCGCGATCGCCGCCTGTTCTACGATTTCAGCGGCTACTGGCTGTTCACGCTGCATCGTCTGGTCCCGGCGCCGGCGCAGTGGCCGCTGCGGCGATTTGCGCTGCGCGCCTGGCGCGACGGGCTGTATCACCCGCGATGGTCGCGCGGCGTGGCGAGAAAGCGGCTGCTCGCCGAGATGGTGGCCGGACGCCGGCACAGATGAAGGTGATCGCGCTTCTGCCGGTGAAGGACGAGGCGTGGGTGCTGCCGCAGGCGCTCGCCTCGCTGTCGGCGTTCGCCGACGTCGTCATCGTCGCCGACCAGAACTCCGCCGACCGCTCGCGCGACATCTGCCGATCGTTTCCGAAGGTCGTGCTGATCGAGTCGACGGAAAGCCGCACCTGCACGCGGGCGCGGTGGCAGCTGCTCGACGCTGCGCGCGACCATGACGGGTGCAACCTCCTCTGGTCCACCGATGCCGACGAACTGGTGTCGCCGTCCGCGGCGGCGGCGTTCATCGCGCACCGCCGCGGCGCATTGCAGCCGGGCACGCTGGTCCAGTGTCAGTACATTCACCTGTGGGACAGCTTCACCAGTTACCGCGTCTTCGACGCGAAGTACGGCCCGCAGCGGAAGGAGCTCGCGTTCGTCGACGACCGTCGCATGGACTGGAATCGCGCCAACGTCCGCTCGCTGCACGAGCCGCGCGTTCCCGTCACGGGAGCGTCCGGGACCCTCGTCGCAGACGAGGTCGTGGTGCTCCATCTGCAGTGGTTGCTCGGCCGTCGGACGCAAAGCCGACAGGCGTGGTACCGCTGCCGCGAATGGCTCGACGGCGGCTCCGCACGCGAGATCAACGAGCGCTACGCGCCCACGCTACCGGCGCCGGCGGCGCGAACCGCGCCGGTGCCCGACGTGTGGATTCACGATCTCGCGCTTCCGGAACTCGGCGTCGATCGGGAAGAGTCGTGGACGGATCGCGATCTGCGGCGCTGGTTCGACGAGCACGGCCCCGAGCATTTCGAGCCGCTCGAGATCTGGCACATCCCGCGCCTGCGCCAGGCGTTCGTCCGCTGCACCGGTCGACAGCCGCGGCCGGATCGATCGTACCGTCCGCGCTGGCCGGCGCGCGCACGCAGCTTCGGGTGGCGGATCGCCGCTGGCGCCCGGCGGCGTCTGCCCTTCTGAGGGCTGGAGGGGCTGGAGGGGCTGGAGGGATGGCGCGGCCGTTTCTTACCGTGCTGACGGCGCCGGTTCCGAGCAACCGGCGCCGCTGGTATCAGGGCGCCCGGAGTGCGGTGCGTCCGTTCGTCAAGCCGGGCGTCCCATTGCCGTACTCGTCACCGTATCCGGGTCATTACGCACTCGTCCGCAGCGTGGTGGAAGGCCTGCGCGAGATCCGCGCCGACTTCAATTTCAATCCACGACGCATCAGCGATGTGGGCCGCGCCGTCTATGCCCCCGAGAACGCGTCGCTGGCGCAGGCGGCAGCGCTCAAGCGCCGCGGCCGCGTGGACTATCTCGTCGCCGGTCCGGTGAACGCGATGTTTCCCGACGACGACGGCGGCGTGCTGTTGATGCCGGAGATCGATCGGCTGATCGTCGCTTGCGAGTGGGTGAAAGACTTGTATCGCGACGCGCCGCGGCTGGCGGAGAAAAGCGTGGCGTGTCCGTGCGGCGTCGACGTCGGGTTCTGGAAGCCGACGCCAGCCCTCGATCGCGCGAAGACCGCGGCGATCTACTGGAAGAGCGGCGACGAAGCGTTCTGCGGGCACGTCGAGCAGATCGTCCGCGCCTGCGGGCTCCAGCCGCGGCGTGTGCGCTCCGGCCACGGCGAGCACGAACATTTCACTCGGGACGAGTTCCGCGCGCTGCTCGACGAGGCCGCAGTCGGCGTCTTTCTGAGCACGTTCGAAACGCAGGGCATTGCGCTTGCCGAGGCATGGTCGATGAACGTGCCAACGCTCGCGTGGAATCCGCAGGGCGAGGCGTCGTGGCGCGGGCGATCGTTTCGATCCGGTTCGTCGGCGCCCTATCTGACGGCAGAGACCGGCCGGCTGTGGAAGACGATCGACGAGCTCGCGCCGCTGCTGCGCCTGGTCTTTTCGGAGCGCACGACCTTCCAGCCGCGACAATGGGTACTCGAGCACATGACCGACGCGATCTGTTCGGCGGCGCTGTACCGGATCATCCGAGAAGGCGCCAGAGTGTAGGACCGATGGGCCCGTAAGCTTGGTGGGGCGGGACCGATCGGTCCTGCCCAACCCACCCCATGGGCCTATCGGTCCCACACACCTCAGGGGCGCTCCGGAAAGGCTGGCGCCCCCGAAGGGAGCCGCACGCCGAGCGCGAGCCGCACGACCTGCGCGTAGCTCTCCTTTCCCGCTTCGATGCGGTTCGCCTTCAGGTAGGCGTCATACGCGCGCCATCCTGCGGCAGCCACACGCGGGTCGACGTGACGCACGAGCCGTTCGCGAATCGCCTGGAGATCGGCGCGCGGTCCCGGGGCGAGCTGCTTCGCAATCGCCAGCGTGGCATCACGACCGATCGATTGCGCGATCTCGCTGTAGAGAAACAGCCAGCCGCTGTACTGCGCCGGCGCCGTGGACCGCAGGCACGCCAGCCAGCCGACGAAGTTGGCGTCGCCCTCGTCGGCGAAGCCGGCGAGATGACTCCATTCGTGCGCGACGACGAACGGCCGCTCGAACGGCAGGACGTCGCTCGAAATCAACGTCTCGAGGAAGTACGGATCGGTGAGGCCCTCGACGCCCGCTTTGCGGAAGTACCAGTCGAGGAGCGTTCTCTTCGGTCGAGCGGGCACGATCGAGACGCCGCGGCGAAGCTCGCGCACCGCGTGCCGGAACCCGTCGACGAGCTGGTCGTCAATCGCGTCGGCGGACGGAAAACCCGCAGCGTGCGCCGTGTCGTGCAGCGCGTTCATCCGATCGGCGGCCGTCGCGGCGGCACGCTGCGCCGCGTCAGTCGTCACCCGCCCCGGCTCGAACGGCAGCGCCTCAACGAGCGGGACCCGGCGATAGTTGAATCCCCACGCGACAGCGAACGCGAGGTACGCGGCGGAACCCAGGACGGCGGCGCGCGCGATGATACGGATGAGCGTCACCACCCACCCGACGCGTGAACGGATGTCGCGCCACGCGAGCGCGAGAAATCCAATCGTGACGATGAGAATCAGGACGTCGAAGATGGGCAGCGGCGTGAAATTCGAGGCCGTCGTGAGCATCCGTTGAAGCGGAGGATAGAACCCCTCGGAGTACACGCGGTCGACAACCGCTGACGGCACCGGCATCAGCGCGACGATCGCGGCGCCGGCGACGGTGGCGATCCGCCACCGCAATCCGCGTGCAAGTCCTGCGGATTCCATCCGTTAGATGCCCGAATCGCAGCTAAAATGGACACATGACATGCGGTCGTCCGCGTATATCGTGCAGTGTGTGGCCGTCGATGCTTGGATAGGGCGCGCCTGTCAAAGGCGGTTATAGTCGTTCAAAGTCATAAATAAGTCGCATGGTGCGGGTTCCGACTTCAGCCTCCGATAAGTGGACGTAACGGACGGTATGTCTCGCCTCATTCTGAAATCAGCTGCGATGCTGCTGGCCACCGTGACCCTGTCAGCCGGTCAGCAGTCTGCGGCGCCGACGTCAGCCCCAGACGGGCGTTCGACGCTCCGTCCGCCAGCGACCCGCCCGGTCCGTGGAGCGCGCATCGACACACTGACGATGATCCACGGAAACGCGCTGGACTCAGCGAATGGCCGGCTGGCGCACACCGTGGTTCGACTTCGCGACGCCCGGTTCGGCCGGATCGTCGACACCGAGCTGACCGACGCGTCGGGGCTCTTCGAATTTCGCGCCGTCGATCCAGGCAGCTACATCGTCGAAGTGATGGGAAACGACTCCTCGGTGCTCGCTGCCAGTCGGATTCTGAACGTGAATGCCGGTGACGTCGTATCGGTCGTCGTGAAGCTTCCGTCCAAGGCGCCCTCGTTCGCCGCCATCCTCGGCGCGATCGGCCCTCCGGCCGCGGCGCTGATCCTGGCGCAGGCCGCCGCCAGCGGCGTCGCCGCAGTCGTGCCGACGGCTCCGGTGAGTCCGATCGAGTAGGCGATGGCGGAGTCGAACTCCTCAGAGTTCACACAACATTCGACCACGGCGACGCCTCCAGCAGCCGCCGCGGCCGCATCACCGGCACCGCCCGCAGCTCCATCGATAGCGCCGCCGCAATACACGCCGGATCCGGACGTCCACCTGCTGGATCGCCTTGCGGTGCTCTACCGCTACCGGCGCATCTGCGTGACGACGTTCGTGCTCGTCACCGCGGCCCTCACGATTCAGGGCTACAGCACGACGCAGCTGTACCAGGCGCAGGCGCGCCTGCTGATCGAAGACGAACGCTCGACCGCCGTGCCGGGCCTGCAGAACGACCAGAACACCTACTACGAGGATCCGGAGCCGTATTACCAGACGCAGTACAAGATTCTGAAGGGACGCGATCTCACGCGGCGCGTCGTCCGCAAGCTCCACCTCGAGAACAACCTCGAGTTCAACGGCAAG
>DATFXR010000694.1:0-8378 GCA_035315685.1 Vicinamibacterales bacterium
GCTGTTGAAGTCGATGAAGCGCTTGCCTTCCGGCGTCCAGAAATAGATCCCTTTCGCTCGCGCGACCGGAATCGGATCCGCCTTCGACTGCGCCGTCCACTCGAAGAGCGTGTGCTTCTTCGAAAGCGCGATCATCTCTTCCCCGCTCATCGTCGCCAGCGTTTCTGTGGCCATCTCAGCACCTGTAGAAGCCACGAAGACATGAAGGCACGAAGCAAATACTTTCCCTCGTACCGTCGTGGTTTTGTGGCAGCTCGCTGTCTTTCAACATCCCTCGATAGACCGAGTCCCCAAGTCCCCAGCTACCGGTCCCGAGTCCCTACTGTGCGCCGCCCTTGAGGCTCGCCTCGCGCTTGGCGCGGAATTCGTTGCCCGGTTTCCACTCGGGCAACTTGTCAGCCTGTGCCACGCGGTAGCCGACGGCAAACAGCACCATGAGATCTTCACGTGCGCCGGCGAGATCCCAGTCCGGCAGGATCACGTCCTTCGGCGTGTGATAGCGGTTCGCATTCCACTCGTCGCGCTGCTGCTTCGCATACTCGGGAGGTTTGCCAATGTAATCCACGCCGGCGCCGGGATCGAGCGCGGGCACTCCCTGCTTGGCGAAGTTGAAGTGATCCGACCGGTAGTAGAAACCCTTTTCCGGCTCGGCGTCCCCGTGCACGAGCCGCCCCTGCTCGCCGGCGGCGTCGCGCGCGTAGTCGTCCAGGTCCGACGCCCCGAAGCCGACCAGCGTCAGATCCTTGGTGCGCCCGTGCACGTTCCAGCTGTCCATGTTGATGTTGGCCGCGGTCTTCGCCATCGGGTAGATCGGCATCTTCGCGTAGTACTCGGATCCGAGCAGACCCTGCTCCTCGGCGGTGACCGCGAGGAACAGGATCGACCGCCGCGGCGGGACCGCCAGCCGCGTGTAGGCACGCGCCATCTCGACGAGCGCCGCGCACCCGAGCGCATCGTCTTCGGCCCCGTGAAAGATTCCGTCGGCGTTCTTGCCGAAGTGATCCCAGTGCGCCGTGTACACCACGAACTGGTCGCTCACCTTCGGATCGCTGCCGTCGAGCTTCCCGAGCGCGTTGCGGGAATCGATTGTCCGCAGCGTATTGTCGATTTTCATCGACGCCGTCACGCCGAGCGGAACCGGCTGAAAGTCCCGAGTCGCCGCCTGCTTCTTCAGCGTGTCGAAATCCTGCCCCGCCGCATGCAGCAGCGTCTTCGCCTGATCGAGAGTGATCCATCCCTCGATGGCGGCGCGGCCCATGTTCTTGTCCGGCGTCACGAGGTCGAACTGTTCGCCGGTCTTTCCCTGAACAACGTTGAAGCCGTATCCGGCCGGGCCCGTTTCGTGGACGATCAGCACGGCGGCGGCGCCCTTCTGCGCGCCGATCTCGTACTTGTAGGTCCAGCGTCCGTAGTAAGTCATCGCCTTGCCGCCGAACGTCTTCGGATCGAGCTCTTCAGGATTGGTCGCGTCCGGCACCGGCGGATCGTTGATCAGCATCACGACCGTCTTGCCCTTGACGTCCACCCCCTTGTAATCGTCCCAGTTGAACTCGGGCGCGACGACGCCGTACCCGACGAAGACGACGTCCGAATTGCTGATGCTCGCCGACGGCGCGACGTGCTTCGTCCACGCCACGACGTCGTCTTTCCATTTGAGTGTCTGATGGTGGCCGTCTTTGGTGAACACGAGCGGCGCCGGCTTCGGCGTGATGCCGACGAGCGGCACCTTCTGGACATAGGTGCCATCGGTGTTGCCCGGCTTCAGGCCGACCTTCTTGAACTCGTCGCCTATGTAGGTGACGGTGAGCTCCTCGCCTGTGGTGCCGGGCGCGCGCCCCTCGTAGGCATCCGATGACAGCGTCTTCGTGTGGGCCAGCAGCCCCTCCATGTCGATCGTCGGCATCTGGCCAATCGGAATGTGCTGCGAGGTCGACGGCGCCGGCGCCGCTGACGGCTGCGATTTGGGCTCTGAGGCGCACGCGGCGGCGAGCGCCGCCAGAACCACAGCGTAACGCGTAGCCCTCAGCCGAGCGTTCAGCCTGGCATGCATTGCTGCAGTCTATCTCCCTGCGTCCATGAGGTCGAGCGTCGCCAGCGCCAGTACCTTGGTCGCGGTGACCAGGTCGGCGATGCGGCAGTACTCGTCGGGTTGATGTGCAAGTTCCAGCTCGCCTGGCCCGTAGGCGACGCAGTGCGGCACGCCGGCGATCCGCGCGACGTGCTTGTGATCATAGGTCCCCGGGCTGGCAATCAGTTCCGCCGGCCTGCCGAGCACATGTCGGATCGATCGGTCCAGCGCGCCGATCAGCGGCGAGTCGTCCGGCGTCCTCGTCGGATGCACCACCATCAGCTCGCGGATGTCGAACCGCACACCAGGCGCGGCCTTCGACACCGACGCGACCAGATCCGCGATCTCGTCGCGCGTCGCCTCGAATCCTTCTTCGATGAGAAAGCGGCGATCGAACACGGCGCGGCAGAGATCGGCAACGCACGGCGTCTGGATGCCATCGATCGGCTGGCCGCCGTCGATCCCGTTGACGTTGATCGTCGCGTTGCGGGCGCCGGGCGGGACCACCGGCACAGCGGTCCTGCGCGCCACCAGCGCCGGGATCAGCCGTTCCCGGACCGCCGCCAGCAGCCGGCCCATTCCGTCGATGGCGCTGACTCCGAGAAACGGCATGCTGCCGTGGCCGATCCGGCCGCGCGCGGTCACCTCGAACCAGTACACGCCGCGGTGGCCGATGCAGATCCGATCGACGTTCAGCGGCTCGGGGATCACGACGAAGTCGGTCCGCCCTTTCGCAATCCGCCCGGTCTGCGCGAGATGTGCGACGCCTGCGAAGCCGCCGCTTTCTTCGTCCACTGTTCCACTGATCTCGATCGTCCCCTGCAGCGGGACACCGGCTCGCGCGATCGCCTCCGCCGCGAATACGGATGCGGCGATGCCTGCTTTCATGTCGCAGACGCCGCGGCCGTAAATCTTCCCGTCGCGGATCAGCCCGCCGAACGGATCGACGGTCCATCCGGCGCCGGCGGGCACCACGTCGATGTGGCCGTTGAGATGGACCACGCGGCCGCTGCCGCCGCGCCGTGTGCCGACCACGTTGACGCGTGGATGGCGCGGCGAGTGCTCCGGACGCCCCTCGGCTGCGATGAACTCGACCGCGAACCCGCGCCGCTCGAGGTCCGCGCCCAGGAAGCGCGCGCACGCCTCGTACTCGTCGCCGGGCGGATTCACGGTTGGAATGCGAACGAGATCCGCAGCGAGCTGCACGATCTCGTCGGCCGCGCGATCGACTTCCGCGACCACGCGATCGATCAGACGGGCGTTCACGATGCGGTATTGTAGTGCCATGAAACGCACCGCCTTTTCGCTCGCGTGCATCGCGGCCGGGACCGCGGCGCTCACCGCGCAGTCGCCGCCGCGCGCCACGTCCGGCCTCACGGCCGTGGAGGGCCTCAAGGTCGGCCATCACACGCTCGCCGAGCGTCCGACCGGCTGCACGGTGATTCTCGTCGACGGCGACGCCGTCGGCAGCGTGTCGCAGCGCGGCGGCGCTCCGGGCACGCGCGAAACCGATCTGCTCAATCCGCTGAACATGGTCGACAAGGTGAACGCGATCGTGCTCGCCGGCGGAAGCGCGTTCGGATTGGAAGCGGCGACCGGCACGGTGCGCTGGCTCGAGGAGCACGATATCGGCTGGCCCGCTGGCGCCGCGAAAGTTCCGATCGTGCCGGCGGCGATCCTGTTCGACCTCGGCGTCGGCGGCAACGCGAAGGTGCGTCCCACCGCGGAGTGCGGCTACAAGGCGGCGGCAGCGGCGAGCGCGGGCCCGATCCAGGAAGGCAGCGTCGGCGCGGGCGCAGGCGCCACGGTCGGAAAGCTCGGCGGCGCCAATCGATCGACGAAATCAGGGCTCGGCACGGCCTCGATCTCGCTGCCCACCGGACTCGTCGTCGCGGCAATCGTCGCGGTCAACGCCGTCGGCGACATCATCGATCCGTCGAGCGGCAAGGTCGTCGCCGGGGTCAGAAACCCCGATGGCACCTTCGCCGACGCACGGAAGATCCTCCGCTCGGGCGCGACGCTGCAGCGGCCGCGCGCCGGCGAGAACACGACCATCGGTCTGGTCGCGACCAACGCGAAGATGACGAAGGCGCTCGTCGCCCGGATGGCGCTGATGGCCGACGATGGGTATGCGCGAGCGATCAGCCCGTCGCATACCACTGGCGACGGCGACACGATCTTCTCGCTGGCGACCGGCCGCTGGGATGGCAACGCCGACATCACGACGATCGGCGCGCTTGCCGCCGAAGCCATGGCTGACGCGGTCGTCCGCGCCGCGACGCAGGCAACCGGCGCTGCCGGAATTCCGGCCGCGCGCGATCTGAAGAGATGAGGACGCGCCGGGAGCAATTAAGAATTAGGAATTAAGAATTAAGAATTCGTGATGCGACTTCAGCTGCTTCTGGTGCTCGCGGCGACCGTCGCGCAAGCGCTCCCTGACGCCCGGCTTAAGCCTTCGCGCGACGAGCACGCGGCTAACGACACCATCACGTCGATTCCCGGGATCCGTGTCGGACACTACACGCTCAGCGAACGTCCGACCGGGTGCACCGTGCTACTCGTCGATGGCGGCGCCGTCGCGGGCATCGCGCAGCGTGGCGCTGCACCGGGGACGCGCGAGACGGATCTCCTTCGTCCCGCGAACGACAGCCGCAGAGTGGACGGCATCGTGCTGTCGGGCGGCAGCGCGTTCGGGCTCGACTCCGCGAGCGGTGCCGTCCGATGGCTCGATGAGCGCGGCACCGGATCGAAGACAGCGACCGGACGCGTACCAATCGTGCCGGCCGCCGTGCTCATCGATCTGTGGGTCGGCGGCAAGCCGCAGGTCCGTCCCGGCGCCGATTGCGGATACCGCGCAGCCGCCAGCGCGACGCGCCGGCCGGTTGCGCAGGGCAGCGTCGGCGCGGGCGCCGGCGCAACCGTCGGCAAGTTGCTCGGCCGTGATCACGCGATGAAGGGCGGCCTGGGCAGCGCGAGCGCCGTGCTGCGCAACGGACTGCGGGTCGCGGCGATCGTCGCGGTCAACCCCCTCGGCGACGTGATCGATCCTCACCGCGGCGCGGTGATCGCCGGCGCGCGGACCAACGACGGATCGCTGGCCGACGCGCGGCGGCTGTTGCGATCCGGCGCGGCGACCGTTCTCTCATCGGCAGCGGCGGAAAACACCACGATCGCGGTCGTCGCCACGAACGCCCGGCTGACTGCATCTGAAGCGACCCGCGTCGCAGAGATGGCTGACGCCGGCTATCCGCGCGCGATCGCGCCGGTCCATACGATTGCCGACGGCGACACCGTGTTCACGCTCGCGACTGGCGGCTGGGGCGGCGCTGCCGATGTCACGACTATCGGCGCGCTCGCGGCCGATCTCGTCGCCGACGCAATCGTGCGCGCGATACGAGCAGCGACGAGCGCGGCCGGCGTCCCGGCCGCACGCGATCTGCCACAATAGCGCGCCCGAATGTCGCTGCACCTCGTTCTCCTCCTCGGTTATTCGGCGCTGCTCGTCGGTCTCGGGTTGTGGATCGGCCGGCGCGTCGCGGGCACGCGGGACTTCTTCGTCGCCGGCCGCCGCCTCGGCCCCGGCCTCATCTTCTCGACCATGCTCGCCGCCAACATCGGCGGCGGATCGACGGTCGGCGCGACCGGTCTCGGTTATCGGGACGGTCTATCCGCCTGGTGGTGGGTCGGCTCGGCGGCGCTCGGGTCGGCGGTGCTCGCACTCTGGATCGGTCCGCGGATTCGGCGCGTGGCGGCGGCGCACGACCTCAAGACGGTCGGCGACTTTCTCGAACTGCGGTACGGACGCCACGTGCGCGCGAGCGTCTCCGTGCTGTTGTGGCTCGGATCGCTCGCGATTCCTGCCGGTCAGCTGATCGCCATCGCGACGATCCTCGACGTCGTCACCGGCATGCCGCGATACCTCGGCAGTCTCGTCGGCGGCGGCGTGGTGATCGCCTACTTCACGGCCGGCGGCCTGCTGACGTCGGCGTGGGTCAACATGGTGCAGCTCGCCGTGAAGCTGGCTGGATTCGCGCTGGCGCTGCCGCTCGCGCTCCATGACGTCGGCGGCTTCGGTGCGATCGCCGCCGTGCAGGCGGACAACCCGTCGTACTGGAACCCGTGGCACGGCGGCGCGTCCGGCGTGATGTATCTTGCGCTGCTCGGCCCGGCGTTCATCGTGTCGCCGGGTTTGCTGCAGAAAATCTACGGCGCGCGAGACGACCGTGCGGTACGCCTTGGCGTCGGCTTGAATGCGGTCGGCCTGCTCGTCTACGCGGCCGTCCCGGTGCTGATGGGCATGATCGCGCGCTCGCGATTCCCGGACCTGCCGAACAACGAGCTCGCGCTGCCGATGATCCTCATGCACGGCGTCCCGCCCGTGATCGGCAGCCTGGGACTGGCTGCGGTGTTCTCCGCTGAAATCAGCGCCGCCGACGCCGGTCTGTTCATGCTGACGACATCGCTGTCGCAGGATCTGTACAAGCGATTCCTGAATCCGGCGGCCGACGACGGCAACATGCTGACCGTGACGCGGGCTGCTGCGATCGCCTGTGGCGCGATCGCGGTGCTCATCGCGATCGTGGCGCCGACGATCATCGGCGTCATCGGCATCTTCTACGCGCTGCTCGGCGTCTCGCTGTTCGTCCCGATTCTCGCCGGGCTCTATTCGCGCCGCGCCGGAACGGCCGAGGCCGCTGCCGCGATCGCCGCCGGAGTCGTGACGATGGTGGCCGTGCAGTTCTTGACGGGCGGGCGCGGCCTTGCCGGCGCGTCGCCGGCACTGATCGGCATCGGCGCGGCGTCAGCTGGCTTCGCGATCGTGTTTCTCTCACGGATGCGCGCGTATGAGCCTCAGCAAGCTGTTTGATCTCTCGGAAAAGACCGCCGCGATCATCGGCGGCGGATCCGGGATCGGCGAGGCGGTCGCGATCGGCGCGGCGCAGCTCGGCGCCACCGTCGTGGTCCTCGATGCGAACGAAGAGGCGGCGCGCCGCGTCGCCGCCGGGATCGGGTCGCACGCCAGCGCCGGCTCGCTCGACATCCGTGACGGGGCCGCGGTGAACGCGCAGCTCGAGAGCGTCGCGCACACCCGCAACGGCCTCGACATCGTCGTCTGCACGCCGAGCATCAACGTGCGGAAGCCGATCCTGAACTACGAAGAGGACGAGTTCGATCGCGTCGTCGACCTGAATCTCAAGGGCAGCTTCAACGTGCTGCAGGCCGCCGGACGCGTGATGACGCGGCAGGGCTCCGGCAGCATCGTCGTGTTCGCGTCGATTCGCGCGCAGGTGGTCGAGCCGGGGCAATCGGTGTACGCGATGACGAAGGCCGGCATTCTGCAGCTGGTCCGAACCGGCGCGGCGGAGTTCGGTCCGTTCGGCGTGCGCGTGAATGCGGTCGGACCGGGCGTGGTCGAGACACCGCTCACCGCGCCGATCAAGGCGAACGCCGACTGGTTCGCTGCGTATGCGAACAAGAGTGCGCTGAAGCGATGGGCGCGTCCGGACGAGATGGTCGGACCGACGCTGTTCCTCGCGTCCGACGCGGCGAGCTACGTGACCGGGACGATACTGTTCGCCGACGGCGGATGGACGGCAATCGACGGTCGTTTCACGCCGCCGGGGATGTAGTCCTGAGGGCTGGGGGCTAGCTGTATCAGTGACGCGACGGGACTGCGGACTAAACGTAGCGCGAAGGCTTCAGCCGAGCGACACCAACGATGACAACGACAACGCACAAGATTGCGGTAATCGCCGGAGACGGCATCGGCAAGGAAGTGATACCCGCCGGGATGGCGGCAATCGAGAGGGCGACTCGCGGCACCAGTGTCGCGGTCGGGTTCACGGAGCTGCCGTGGGGATGCGAGCACTATCTCGCGAACGGCCGGATGATGGCCGACGATGGGTTCGAACAGCTCGCCGGCTACGACGCGATCTATCTCGGGGCGATCGGCGCGCCCGGTGTACCCGATGGCGTCTCCGCCGCGATGATCCTTCAGATCCGGCAACGCTTCGATCAGTACGTCAACCTCAGGCCGATGCGTCTGCTGAACGGAATCGCATCGCCACTCGCGAGCCGTACGCCGGCGGACATCGACATGATCTGCGTCCGCGAGAACTCCGAGGGTGAGTACTCGGGCGTCGGCGGACGCATCCATCGCGGCACCGCGCACGAGGTGGCGCAGCAGGTCGGCGTCTTCACGCGTCACGGCATCGAGCGGATCCTCCGCTACGCGTTCGAGCTGGCGGCGGCGCGGCCGCGGCGGCTGCTCGCGAGCGCGACGAAGTCCAACGCGCTGACCCACTCGATG
>DATFXR010000695.1:0-5899 GCA_035315685.1 Vicinamibacterales bacterium
GGCGCGCCCGCGCAATGCGCTGCCGGATGGTCCGGAAGATCTGGGGCTGAACGTCCGCTGTCTCCAGTGGACGATTGCCGGGCCGCCGATGCTGCCCGGCGTCTACAACAACAACGTCCAGTTCGTGCAGACGCGCGACACGATCGCGATCGTCAACGAGATGATCCACGACGCGCGCATCGTGCCGATGGACGGCCGTCCGCACGGCACGATGCGCCGCTGGATGGGCGACTCGCGCGGCCGCTGGGACAACGGCGCGCTCGTCGTCGACACGATCAATCTGTCGCAGAAGAACGAATTCCGCGGGTCAGCGGAGCATCTGCATCTCGTCGAGCGCTTCACGCGCGTCGACGCCGACACGATCGAGTATCGCTTCACCGCCGAGGATCCCACGACGTGGACGGTGCCGTGGACCGTCGCCTTCCCGCTGAAGAAGTCGAACCAGCTGATGTACGAGTACGCCTGCCACGAGGGCAACGGGCGAAGCGTGGAGGGAATTCTGAGAGCGGCGGCGGTGCAGCGCCAATAGTCGGGCGGGTCAAGCGGGTCGGGCAGGTCTGGCAGGTCGGGCGGCCACGTGTTGCGCCGTGCGTGCTTAACCCGATCGGGTTAACCGACACGATTCAAGTGACCAGTTGTCCGACCTGCCCGACCCGCTTGACCTACCTGACCTACCCGGCCTATTAGAAGCTCACCACGAAGCCGACCTTCATGATCCGCGGCGACACGATGGCGGTCGGCGTGAGGTAGGTCGTGCCGACGCCGGCGTTGAGCGACGTGATCGTTGACGCGTTGCCGACGTTGAAGATGTCGAACGTCGGCTCGATCCGCCGGCCGTTCGCAAAATGGAACGAGCGCGAGATCCGCAGGTCGATGAGCGTCACGGCCGGCAGCCGCTCGTCGCCGCGCTGGCTCAGGAAGATCGTCTGGTTCGCGCGCGTCAGCGAAACACCCGCCGCGGCCGCGGCCGCCCGCGTCACCGAGTAGGTCGACACGAATGGATAGCCGCTGTTCGACACGAGGCTGCCGGCGACGTTGATCTCGTACGGCGCGCGGTAGCTGCCCGACAGGCGGAACGCCACCAGCGAGTCGTTGCCGACGAGGCCGTTCGTGTACAGCGTCGCGTTCGGATCGTTGAGGTCCGATCCGTTGCCGGTGGGGATCTGGCCGCTGCCGAGCGCGCCGCCGTTCAGGCCGCCGGTGTTCTTGCCGATCGTCATGCCGGTCGTCATCTGCCACCGCTGCGAGAGCCGCTTCTGGGCCGTGAACTCGACGCCGTTGTAGTTGGTGTCGAGGTACGAGTCGTTGTCGACGATGTTGGACTGCAGGCCGTTGAAGGCGGGCAGCAGGTTGTAGACGGTCGCCGTCGTCGCCCCGTTCGGACCGTTCGGCACGCTGATCGTGAACGGCGCGTACGCGCTCGCCGGCGCCGCCGTATTGCGCGTGCCGACCTGATCGCGGTTGGTGCGGTGGTAGTACATCACGCCGACGCGCATGTCCTTGACGATTTCGCGCTCGACGCCGGCGGTGACCTCGTCGGAGTGCGGCCAGCGCGGACCGTTGGCGCTCCCGTAGCGGATCGTCGTGTTCGGGAAGCCGCTGCAGCCGGTGCCGAACTCGTTCGACTGCGCGATGCCGTCGCCGTTCGGATCGGTCCACGGGCACGTCTGGGACGCCGACTGGAACGGATTGACGTTCAACACCCGATCGATGCCGACCTGCAGGCCGTATCGGCTGTAGCTCGCCTTGAGGGCGGTCTTGCCGTCGGCGAACGGATCGTATGAGGCGCCGGTGCGCCACACGAAGATGTTCTGCTTGATCGGGCTCGATTCGTCGAGCGTGCGGGCCGGGATGAACGGACCGCCGGCCGTCGACTGCGCCGGCAAGGTGCCCGTGTTGTGATCGAATCGCACGCCCAGGTTCAGCGTCAGGTTGCGGCCGACGCTCCACGAATCCTGGCCGAACAAGCCGATGACGTGGTCGACGTTCACCGCTTCGGTCGGCGTGTTCCACTCCTGAACGTTGATCGGCACGCCGTTCGAGTAGTTCAGGTACATGTTGTTCAGCACCTGATACTTGTCGTCGAAGTACAGGCGCGCGAACTGCACGCCGCCCTTGAACAGGTGATCGCCCCCCCACGACGACTTGTTGTACGAGAGCACGTTGTCGAACTGGATGCGCGAGTTCGGCTGCTGCTCGGCGCGCTGCGCGGCGTTGAACGCCTTGTCGGCCGGCAAATCGACGACGCGGACTGCGGTCGACGGCGTGTTGGGCTGATAGTCGTAGTCCGTCTCTCCCTTCATGATGCTGAAAGACGACTCGTAGACCATCTTGTTGTAGATGCCGGTGTACTTCGCCTGCGTCGAGGCGCCCGGGTTGTCCTGGACGAGCGACGCGATGTCGGGCACCAGGCCTGGCGGCGTATCGCGGCGGTGGCCACGGGTCTTGTTGTCCCAGTTGTACGAGAAGGACACCTTCTGCTGCGAGTTCACCGAGAAGACCCCCTTGCCCGAGTAGTTCCGCAGCGTGTTGTCGTCGATCGCCTGCGTGCCGTCCGGGTTCTTCGCGTTGACGAGCTTGTTGATGATCCAGCGCCGGACCGACCCGTTCACCCACAGGCGATCCTTCATCAACGCGCCGCCGCCGTCGACGTTGAGGTCATAACCCGACTGCGTCGGGTTGCCGAGCGCGAGGCCGGGAGCGCCGCTCAGGTTGTCGCTCTCGAGGCAGCCCGGCTTCGGGTTCTGCGGATCGAGACAGCCGTTCGTGTAGTTGTAGCGGAAGTTGCCGCGCCACTTGTTGCCGGCGTCCTTCGTCACCATGTTGATCGACACGCCGCCGGCCATGACTTCCGCCGGGATCGCCGACGTCATGTAGTTGACCTCTTCGAACATGCCCTGGTCGTAATAGATCATCGTCGCGCCGCCGCCGCCGCCCGGCCAGTTCACCGTGGCGCCGTCGATGTTGTAGCTGACGTCGTTGGTGCTCGAGCCGTGAGCGGAGAGATTGCTTTGCTGGAACGACTGGGTGCCGCCGACGTCGTAGGTTGACACCTGGACGCCCGGAATGATCTTCGCCACCGACCACGGGTCACGGCCCGACGGCACGCCCTCGAGAATCTGCTGCGTCATCACCGTCTGCTGCAGGTTCGATCTCGTGTCGACTGTCGGCGACTCGCCAGTGACGGTGATCGATTCGCTGACGTTCCCGACTTCCATCTTGGCGTTGACCGTGGCGACGAACGCCGCGCTGATTTGAATCTCGTCGCGAGTGACGGTCTTGAAGCCTTGCAACTCGAACTTCAGTGAGTACGCGCCGGGCGGCAGGCGATCGAAACGATACGCGCCGCTGGTGTCGGTGGTCTGCGACTGCACGCCGCCGATGAGCCTGTCACCTGACAGCGAGACCGTCACGCCAGGCATAACGGCGTTGCTCGCATCGGTTGCGACGCCGACGATCGATCCTGTCGGAACCTGCGCGTGCGCACTGGACGCGGCCAGCACGCCGAGTACGCAGATCAACAATCGACTGACTGTCTTCATTTGTCTCCCCTCCGGCTGTACACACGAAAATGAGTGCGGTGGCGGCGACAATACGTGGCAACCGCACCAAGGTCAAGAACCTATAATGTGCGGCGCATGAAAAAGATCGGGCTGATCGCGGCGGGATTCAGCCTTTTGGGTTTGAGTGTCTCGGCGCGACCACAGGCGCCCGCTCCATCGACGGCTGACTCGGATACGGCACTGGTCAAACAGTACTGCGCCGGTTGCCACAGCGATCGTGGCAAGGCCGGCGGGTTGTCGTTCGCGTCCTTCGACGCGGCCACTGCGGTTGAGCAGGCGCCGACGGTCGAGCGCATGATCCGGAAGCTTCACCTCGGGATGATGCCGCCGCCGGGGGCGCGGCGTCCGGACGACTCCGCGTTGCGCGCGCTCGCCGAATCTCTCGAGACGCGCATCGATCGCGCGGCCGCGATCAAGCCGAATCCGGGCTGGCGTCCGTTTCAACGCCTGAACCGCGTCGAGTACGCACGCGCGGTGAAGGACCTGCTCGCACTCGACGTCGACACCGAGTCGCTGCTCCCGCCGGACACGATCAGCCAGAGCTTCGACAACGTCGCCGACGTGCAGTCGTTCTCGCCGACCCTCATCGAGGGCTATCTGCGCGCCGCGAGCCGAGTGGCATCGCTGGCGGTCGGCGATCCTGACGCGCCCGCCGTCGAAGCGCACTATCGCGTGCCGAAAACGCAGTCGCAGCTTCGGCGGGCCGATGGCGCGCCGCTCGGCACGCGCGGCGGCATCTCGATCGTCCATACGTTCCCGGCCGACGGCGACTATGTCTTCCGGATGGATTTGCACGGCAACGCTGACGGATTCCTGTTCGGAGGTCCGGCCTCGGGCGAGCAGCTCGAGGTCTCGATCGACGGCGAGCGCAAGGCGCTCCTCGACATCGATCCGAAGATGGCGGAGGTCACCACCGGCCTCACCCTGCGAACGCCGCCGATTCACATCGCAGCCGGCGCACAGCGGGTGACCGCCGCGTTCATCCAGCGATTCGAAGGGCCGGTCAACGATCTCATCGCGCCGATCGATCACACGCTCGCTGACACGCAGATCGGCGTGGCCTACGGCGTGACGACGCTGCCGCACTTGAAGGACTTGAGCATCGCCGGGCCGCAGCGCGTGACCGGCGTCTCGGACACGCCGAGCCGCCGGAAGATCTTCGTCTGCCGTCCGACGTCGCCCGACGAGGAACGGCCCTGCGCGGTGAAGATTCTGGACACGCTCGCCACCGCCGCGTTCCGCCGCCGGCCGACCGATCGCGAGCGCGAGCGGCTGATGGCGTTCTACGACGACGGCCGCCAGACGCGCGATTTCGAAGCCGGCGTCACGTCGGCGCTCGAAGCAATTCTCGCGAGCCCGCAGTTCGTGTTTCGCCTGGAGTCCGCCTCCGCACGCACCGATCCTGAGCATGCTTCAGCGCGACCAGCCCGCTCCACGCGCGGTGAACCAGGGCGGCCGTCGGCGGGACCGGCGCCGGGACGCATCGGCGATCTCGAGCTGGCGACACGGCTCTCCTTCTTTCTGTGGGCTTCGTCGCCCGACACGGAGTTGTTGAAGGTCGCACAGCAGGGACAGCTGAACGCCCCGGGCGTACTCGCCGCACAGGTGAAGCGCATGCTCGGCGATGCGCGCGCCAGCGCGCTGTCCACACACTTCGCGGCGCAGTGGCTGCGCCTCAGCGACGTCGACCGCATGCTGCCGGACGCGTTGCTCTACCCGTACTACGACCACTCGCTCGGCGAGGCGTTCGTCCGCGAGACCGAGCTCTTCTTCGACAGCATCGTTCGCGACGACCGGAGCGTCCTCGATCTGATCAGGGCGGACTACACCTACGTCAACGAACGGACGGCGAGGCATTACGCGATCGCGAACGTCACCGGCAACGAGTTCAGACGCGTGACCGTGCCCGACTACCGCCGCGGGCTGCTCGGACACGGCAGCGTGCTGGTGCTGACGTCGGTGGCCGATCGCACGTCGCCGGTGATGCGCGGCAAGTGGGTCATGGAAGTACTGCTCGGATCGCCGCCGCCACCGCCGCCGCCGAACGTGCCGGCGCTCGAGGCGACCGGTGCCGCCGCCGAAGGCAAGATGCTGTCGACGCGCGAGCGGATGGAAGAGCACCGGAAGAACCCGGCCTGCACGTCGTGCCACCGCGTGATCGATCCGATCGGCCTGGCGCTCGAGAACTTCGACCCGACTGGCAAATGGCGGATCAAGGACAACGAGGTGCCGGTGGATTCGGCGGGTGTCCTCTACGACGGCATGACGATCGAAGGGCCGGCCGGCCTGCGCGAGGCGCTGCTGAAACACCAGGACATCTTCCTGCAGACGTTCAC
>DATFXR010000696.1:0-8125 GCA_035315685.1 Vicinamibacterales bacterium
GATGCCGGCCTCGTCGAGCGCGCGGCTGGTCTGCCGCATGCCCTCGAGGCCCCAGTCGGTCGCGTGATTGTTGGCGCGCGACATCACGTCGAAGCCGATCGACTTCAGGTCCTTCGCCACCAGCGGCGATCCGATGATCCATACGCCGCCGAATTCGGCCTGCGGCACCGCCGGCGTCCGGGTCAGATCGATCGCCGTGCCTTCGAAGTTGCCGAACGCCGCGTCTGCATCGTGAATCAGCTTGCCGACCGGCGCGAACCCCGGCGTCTGCGACACCGGCCGCGCGATGATGTTGTCGCCGACCGCGGCGAGCGTGAAGCCGTCCGCGACGTTCATCAGCAGCTCACGCTGCGGATCGCGCGGCGTCGGCGGCGCCGGCGGCTGCGCCGCCACGATCGCGACCGTCGCGATTGCGATCAACGCGACGAGGAAACGGACACGCTGCATGAAGCCCTCCGTGAAGTTCGGAGTTCGGGGTTCGGGGTTCGGGGTTCTGGTTCTTTGGTTCTGATGTTCTGGTTGGTTCTGTGGTTGGTCCTCTGACCCAGAACCGAGAACGAGAACCTCGAACCCCGAACCCCGGAACCCCGAACCCAGACGCGTTTCACCACGCCATCACGTAACTGTCACCGGTCGGGCTCACGCCTCCCATCAGCGCGCCGGAGCGCGGATGGATCATGATCCCCTTCACCGACCCGACACCTTTCACGTCGCGCAGATCGAGTTGATGTCCTCTGGCCGCGAGGCCGTCGCGCACGGTCTGCGGCAGCATCGCCGGCGTCAGCAGCTTGCCGAGCACGTTGTGCGGGTAGTACGAGTCGCGGAAGCTGTTGCTGATGACCGACGGCTGCTCGAGCGCCTGCTGCACGGTCATCCCGAACTCGACGACGTTCAGGAAGAACTGCAGCTGCGTCTGCGGCTGCGTGTCGGCGCCGGGCGTGCCGAACACCAGATACGGATTGCCGTCCTTGAGCGCGAGCGCCGGGTTGATCGTCTGCCGCACGCGCTTGCCCGGCTGCAGCGAGTTCACGTCGGCCGGATCGAGGTAGAAGTACTTCATCCGATCGTTCAGGAAGAAGCCGCCGCCGTCGACGACCATGCCGCTGCCGAATCCGCTCAACAGGCTCGACGTCACCGACACCATGTTGTGGTCTTTGTCCACCACCGCGAGATACGTCGTCAGGTGGAGGATCTCGTCCGGGTCGAACGGTGCGACGGTCGTCGGGGACGGTTGCGGCGCGGCGTAGGCGTTCCGTGGTCGCGCGAAGGCTTGCGCCGGCAGCGCGACGGCTTGCGCCCGTCGCGCGAAGGCTTCAGCCGAGCGATCGGCCTCCGCCTGCGATGTGCCGCGGAACGGATCGCCAGGCGCCGGCTCGCCGACGATCGCGCGGTTCGGATCGATCTGCGCGCGGCGCGTTGCCGCGTAGTCCTTGGACAGCAGCGTCTTCATCGGGATGTTCGGCACGAACTTCGGATCGGCGACGTACTTGTTGCGATCGGCGAACGACAGTTTCAGGGCCTCGGTCACCGCGTGCAGGTACGGCGCGCTGTTGTGCCCCATCGCCTTCAGATCGAATCCCTCGAGGATGTTGAGCGCTTCGAGCATGACGAAGCCCTGCGAGTTCGGCGGACATTCGTAGACGTCGACGCCTCGATAGTTCGTGCGGACCGGCGGATCCTCGAACGCCTGCACGCCGCTCAGATCCGCTTCCGTGATCAACCCGCCATTGGCTTTCATGAACGCGGCGGTGTTGCGGGCGATGTCACCGCGGTAGAAGGGGTCTGCGCCCTGCGACGCGATCGATCGCAGCGTCCGCGCGAGATCCTTGTTGACGAGGATGTCGCCCATCTCGAGCGGCTTGCCGTCCTTGAACCAGATCTTCGTCGACGAGGGGAACTTCGCGAGCTTGTCACGGCTGCTCTTCAGCTCGCGCGCGAGCGCGTCGCTAATCGGATATCCCTGTTCGGCGATCTCGATCGCCGGAGCGAAGACGTCGGAGAGCGGCTTCGTGCCGTACTTCTGCACGGCATAGGTCGCGCCGCCGACTGCGCCCGGTACGGCAATGGTGAGCGGCCCGTCGTTCGGAATCCCGCCTTTGCTCTTGTACAGATCGATGGTGGCTGCGTGCGGCGCGAACCCGGTGCCGTTGATGAACGTCACCTCGCGCGTCTTCGCGTTGTAGTAGAGGATGAACATGTCGGCGCCGAGGCCGGTCATGCCCGGCTCCACCTCGCCCTGCACGGCCCACGTCGCGATCGCCGCGTCGATGGCGTTGCCGCCCGCCTTCAGGATCCGCAGGCCAGCTTCTGCGGCGAGCGGATGACCGGCGGCGACCATCCCGTGCTGCGCGACGATCGTCGGCCGCCAGTTCGTGGTCTGCGCCGGCAGCGACACGACCGAGATCAGGACCACCAGTGCGACGATGCTTGCCCTCTTCGCCATCAAAAACCTCCAGGCTCAACGACTCGTGGCACGCGATACCGCAGTTTTGAGTGGCACTATAGACCAACGATGCGCCCGACTGCAGGCCTTCTCGTCGTTGCCGCCACAGCACTCGCCGGCCTGGCCCGCACGGCGGGCGCGCCGGTACTCGACTGGCAGCCGCAGACGAGCGGCGTCGCCGCCCGGCTGCGTGGCATCAGCGCCGTCTCCGACCGCGTCGCCTGGGCCAGCGGCGCGAACGGTACGGTGCTTCGAACCGTCGACGGCGGCCGGACGTGGCGGAAACTCCGCGTGCCGGGCGCAGACCGGCTGGACTTCCGTGATGTAGATGCGACGAGCGATCGGGCAGCCTATGTGCTGAGCATCGGCCCCGGTGAAGCCTCGAGAATCTACAAGACCGTCGACGCCGGCGGGCACTGGGACCTGCAGTTCGCAAACGCCGATCCTCACGTGTTCCTCGACGCGATGACGTTTCGCGACGACCGCCACGGCATCGCGTTCAGCGACTCGGTCGACCGCCGCTTCGTGATCCTGACGACCGTCGACGGCCGGACATGGGACCGGGTTGCCGCCGATCGGCTGCCGCCGGCGCGGTCCGGCGAAGGCGCATTCGCAGCGAGCGGAACGAACGTCGCCATGGCGGCGGGCCGCATGTGGATCGGCACCACGGCCGGTCGCGTGCTGCGCTCGACAGACGACGGTCACACGTGGACGGTTGCGGAGACCGGCCTGGCCGCGGCTCAATCCGCCGGCATTTTCTCCATTGCCTTCCGCGACGCGCAGCACGGCGTCGTCGTCGGCGGTGATTACCGGAAGGAGTCCGCCGCCGTCGACAACGTTGCCTGGACATCCGATGGCGGAACGACCTGGTCGCTCGTCAAGGATCACGGCCTGTCAGGTTTTCGCTCGGTCGTGGCGTTCGTCGCTGGAGCCTCGAGGTCGCGGATGGCGCTCGTCGCGATCGGTCCTGCCGGGGTGGACTGGTCGGACGACGACGGACGGACCTGGACCGCGGTAGTATCTCCGGGCTTCGACACCTTCAGCGTGGCGCGATCGGGACGTGTCGGCTGGGCCGCGGGAACGGGCGGGCGGATCAGCCGATGGTCCGCGCGATGAGCGGCGGCGCGAGGCGCACGGACCAGGATCTCAATCGGCAGATCGACGCGTGCGTCCGTGAGCTTCGCGGCGAGATGATCGATTTCACGAGCGAGCTCGTGGCGATTGCGTCGGAGAATCCGCCCGGCGCCGAGTATCGAACGTGCGTGCGCGCGATCGAGTCGCGCCTGCGCGCGCTTGGATTGGCATGCGAGCGGATTCCCTACCGCGCCGCGAAGGGCGCGCAGGATGAATCCGGCGCGGCCGTCGTTGTGAGCGGCGTGGGATCGGGAAAACGCACCGTGTACTTCTCTGGCCACTACGATGTCGTACCGGTGACGATGCCCGGCCAGTGCTCGCCGCTTCGTCGCGGCAAGACCATGTTCGGCCGCGGCACCGCGGACATGAAGAGCGGCCTGGCGTCGATGCTCTACGCCGCGGCCGCGCTCCAGCGGCTGCGCGTGCCGCTCGATGGACGGGTCGGACTCGTGTTCGTCCCCGACGAAGAGACCGGCGGTCGACGCGGCTCAGCATTTCTTGCCGCAGCGAAACGTCTGGGCCGGAACGGGATCGGGATGCTGACACCCGAGCCGACCAGCGGTGCGATCTGGAATGCGAACCGCGGCGCGCTCACGATGCAGGTGACCGTGCTCGGTCGCGAAGCGCACGTCGGCCTTCTCCATCAGGGTCGCAATGCCTTTGAAGACGCGATTCGCGTGGTCGCCGCTCTCCAGCGGCTCGCGCGACGAGTTGGCCGGCGCCGCACGCGCTTCCGCGTGACACCCGACGCGGCTCGCCGGTCGTTGATGCTGATCGGCGGACGCGTCGAGGCGGGGTCGAATTTCAACGTCGTACCGGGCCGGTGCGTGTTCACGGTCGACCGGCGGATGAACCCGGAAGAAGACTTCGAGGCCGAGCGGCGCGCGCTGTTCGCGGTATTCGACGACGCCCGACGTGACGGCGTGTCGCTCGACGTCGACGTGTTCCAGGAGGGACGGCCGTCGGGCACGCCGGAAACGACCCCGCTCGGCCGCGCGCTGGCCGCACACGTCAGCGCGGTGACGGGCAGAACGCCGACGTTCGAGATGTGTCCAGGTCTTCTGGAGATCAGGTTCTACGCCGAGCAGGGAATGCCCGCGTACGCGTACGGCCCGGGCCTGCTTGCGGTGTCGCACGGTCCCAGAGAATTCGTACACATCGATCGCATCGTCGACTGCGCGGCCATCTACGCGCGCACGGCGGCCACGGTCCTCGGTGTGACGTGAGCAGCGGCACCTGAGCCGATCTGTTCCCGTTGCTTGCCGGGATCTGACACGCGACGACTTGCGGCCCTCCGCCCGAAGCCCTTCCATCTGAATGTGACGAAGCCGCTAAACCAAATTGATGCGAGTGTCACGCCGGACGTCTAGTTTGGGCCGCATGAAACCACAGACACCCCGAGCTCGAGTATTCGTACTGGTTGGCGGATTGATTGTGTCGGCTGCCGTCGCTGGAGTGGCAGTGACTGCTGTGGTCGGCAGGCAGCCCGACAACAGCGTCCTGTTGCCGAACGGTCAGACGATCACGCCGGCCGGCACGCAGATCCACGTCAACGATCGGCCGCTGGGAATCGCCGTCACGCCAGACGGCACGCAGGCAGCCGTCGCCACCGCGAGCAACTTTGCCTCGCGCGCGCTGCACTTCGTCGATCTCGCGACGCAGACCGTGGTGCAGACCATCCCGATCGGCAACAGCTTCGTCGGGCTCGCCTTCACTGCAGACGGCAACACGCTGTACGTCGGCGGCGGCGCCGACAACAACGTCAAGATTTTCAAGCGCACCAACGGAACGTGGGCGGCCGGCGACATCATCGCGATTGCCTCGTCTGCGCCCCAGGGTCTGAGCCTCAGTCCGGGAGGCGACAAGGTCTACGTCGCTCTGAACCGGGGTCACAAGCTCGGCATCATCGACACCGCGACCAAAGCCGTCGTTCAGGTGCCGACCGGCGCATTCCCGTACAGCACGGCGATCTCGGCGGACGGTCGCAAGGTGTACGTCAGCAACTGGGGCGGACGGCTGCCGCAAGCTGGCGACGCCACCGACGGATCGAACCCGGTTGTCGTCGATCCGGCGACGGGCATCGCCAACAACGGAACCATCTCGGTGTTCGACACGAGCGCGAACCGCGTCGTCAAGGACATCGAGGTCGGCCTCCATCCCTCGGGGATGGCTCTCAGTCCTGATGGCAGCCGTCTGTACGTCGCCAACGCGAACAGCGATTCGATCTCGGTCATCGACACGACGCGCGACGCCGTCGACAGCACCATCGACGTGCGGCTCACCGACTCGTCGCCGCTGGGCAGCGCGCCGAACGCGATCGCTGTGAGCCAGGACGGCGAGACGTTGTATGTGGCGAACGCCGGGAACAACGCGATCGCCGTCGTGGAGCCGCTCCGCCACGGACGCGCCGACAAGATTCGCGGCTTCATCCCGGTCGGCTGGTTCCCGACTGCCGTCGCGCTGACGAAAACCGAAGATCGTCTCCTCGTCGGCAACGGCTACGGCTTCGGGTCGATCGCACCCGCGCCAGCCGGCGCGCTCGGTCGACGGTATCAGTACCGCACCGGCGAGGTCTCGATCATCCCGGTACCGGAGAACCAGGGGCAGTTGAACAAGTACACCAAGCAGGTGATGGCGAACAACGAGACGCTCGGCGGGGGCGAATCGCCGGCTCGCAGCGAGCCCGCCGCGCTGCCGGTGTCGTCGCGCAAGGGCCACGAGTCGCCAATCAAGCACGTCATCTACATCATCAAGGAAAACCGGACCTACGATCAGGTGTTCGGCGACATCGCAAAGGGCAACGGTGACTCGTCGCTGACCCTGTTCGGGCGGGACGTCACTCCGAACCTTCATGCGCTGGCCGAGCAGTTCGTCCTCCTCGACAACTACTACACCGCCGGCGATCAGAGCGGCCTTGGGCATCAGTGGTGCGACGAGGCGTACGCCAACGACTACGCGCACAAGTACGGGAACGCGCGCAACGATTTCGCCGGGACGAACCCGATGGCGTTCGCATCGAGCGGATTCGTCTGGGACAACGCGCGCGCGCACGGGAAGAGCGCGCGGATCTACGGTGAGTTCACCAACCGCACGGTGGTGACGCCGGCGAACGCGACCTGGACGGATTTCTACACCGCCTGGAAGAACCACACGCAGGGACCGGCAATCGTCGGCGCGTCGAGCGTGAAGAGCGCACAGCCGATCACCTCGCCGATCTTCCCCGGATACGACCTGCGGATCACTGAACAGCTGCGTGCCGACCTGTTCCTCCAGGAATTCCGCGAGTTCGAGCGCAACCAGAACCTGCCGGATCTCATCGTCATGCTGCTGCCGATCGATCATACGCAGGGCACGACGCCCGGCTTCCCGACGCCGAGAGCGATGGTTGCCGACAACGATCGCGCGGTCGGCCGAATCGTCGACGCCGTCTCGCACAGCAGTTACTGGCCGACGACCGCGATCTTCTCGACCGAGGACGATTCACAGGACGGCGCCGACCACGTCGACGGCCATCGCAGCGAAGCGCTGATCGTCAGCCCTTTCACGCACCACGGTTCCGTCGACAGCACCTTGTATTCCAACGCCAACCTGGTCCGCACCATCGAAGACATCCTCGGACTGCCGCCGATGAATCAATTCGACGGGGCGGCTCACCCGATGGCCCTGTCCTTCTCCAACGAGCCCAACACCGCACCGTTCGACGCGCTGCCCAACACGATTCCGCTCGACGAGATGAATGCGGCGGCCGGGTCGCTGCGCGGACTCGAGCGAAAGTACGCGCTCGCGTCGATGGCGATGGACTTCTCCGAGCCGGATAACGCACCGGGCGACCTGCTCAACCGGGTGATCTGGCACTCGGTGAAAGGCGACGGCACGCCGTATCCGAGCCTGGCGCGAGCCGCCTGCTTGCCGGTCCTGAAGAAAGCCGGAACGGCGATCGAGTAAGTCGACCGATTCAAGCCGCTTCACCTCCGCTCGATGCCGCCGGCTGCCGACAGCGCGGCGCATCGAGCGGAGGGGCGCCCTCACGCGTTCCTTATCGGCAGTCCGTCTGCGGCACGCCCGCCCGAAAGACCTTCGCCCGATCGATCCCACATCAGTGTGCGCCGCAGTCCGCGGTGCGACCTGTCGACACAGAGTCAGAAGGACGAAGGAGAGTGCATGCAGAAGGGCAATACGATCTCGAAGCAAACCGTCAGGGTGTTCTCGCTCATCACGTGTGCGGCGCTGTTTACCGTAGTCACCGCGGCCAGTTCGCCGGCGGCCGAGCGTGATTCGCTCACGCCTCCACCGGTTCCGTTCGAAATTCACGTCGACGGCGACCTGTTCCTCATCGGACACGGTGTCGGGACGCAGAACTACGTGTGTCTGCCGTCAAGTACCGGGTTCGCCTTCTCGTTGTTCACGCCTGAGGCGACGCTGTTCACCGACGATGCGGGGCAGCTCACGACGCACTTCTTCAGCCCTGACCGCGACCCGCGCGACTTCGGCGCCATTCGCGTGACCTGGGAACACTCGCGCGACACCAGCACGATCTGGGGTGCGGTG
>DATFXR010000697.1:0-7655 GCA_035315685.1 Vicinamibacterales bacterium
GCCACGCGCTCGACGGGCTTGTCGCGGACAGTGATGGTCGAGCTCTTACTCATGCTACGCCTTGGTGTGCCGAACGCTCAATGTTACGATTACGTGACAATTCGACGCAAGCCCCGGCGGTCACGCGAAGTGGGTGCGAAGCCCACACGGTCCCGCCACTGTATGCGGCTAGTGTCACGGCAGCAGACGTCACTGGGGAGAAGCAACCGCAGAGGACGCAGAGTTCGCAGAGATTCTTTTGATCTCTGATCTGCGTTCTCTGCGGTCACGGCGGTTGCTTTTCCCCGGGAAGACAGTCCGTGATGCGGCGATCCGCGAGTCAGGAAACCTGACCACCGGGGGCGTCTTTCTTCGGCGCGAGCGACGCCAGAAGGAGCCCACGTGCGCATTCGTTTTCCGTCCAGCCTGCTCGTCTGCTCGTTTCTCTTCGGCGCGGCTGCGTCCGCCGCCGCGCGCGACATCTCCGGCACCATCGTCGACGAGTCCGGCCGCGCGGTGCCGCGCGCCTACGTGCGCGCGATCGACGCGAGCGGCCGGGAAGTGGCCGGCATGTTCGCCGACGAGTCGGGCCGTTTTCGATTCGACGTGGCGACCGACACCTGCCGCATCGAAGCCTCGCTGACCGGGTTCGCGCCCGGCAGCGCCTCGTGCGGCGACGCGCAACCGCTGCGGCTGACTCTCGGCGTCGCCCCGGTTCAGGAAACCGTGATCGTCACGGCCACCCGCACCGAAGCGCCGGCGAGCCAGGCCGGCGTGAGCGTGACCACGTTCACGACTGCTGATCTCGAGGAGCGCCGTGTTCCACTCGTTGCCGATCTGCTGCGGACCTCCCCCGGCGCGATGGTGATCCGCACCGGCGCGCCCGGCGGCGTCACGTCGCTCTTCGTGCGCGGCGGCGAGAGCAGCTACAACAAAGTGCTCCTCGATGGCATTCCGCTCAACGAACCCGGCGGCCCGTTCAACTTCAGCGCGCTCACCACCGAGGGCCTCGAGCGGCTCGAGGTCGTCCGCGGCGCGCAGTCGGCGTTGTTCGGATCGGACGCGATGTCGAGCGTCGTCCAGCTGATCACCAGACGTGGCGAAGGCAGGCCACAGGCGACCGGGACGATTGAAGCCGGCACCTACAACACGGTCCGCGGCGGCGGGTCGGTCGCGGGAGCGTCGCGAGGCGTCGACTATTCGATTGGCGCGTGGGGGATGAACACCGACAATCGCGAGCCGAACAGCGCGTTCAAGGACACGACGCTGTCGGCGGGCGTCGGTGCCGCGCTCGGCACATCGGCCACATTGCGCGGCCTGGTGCGCACGCAGCTGCAGCACAACGGCACGCCCGGCCAGACGGCGTTCGGCCGGCCCGATCTGGACGCCTTCTTCGACCAGAACAACACGGCGACCGGCGTCACCCTCGATCAGCAGCTGACGCCGCGCGTGCGTCAGCGTGCGAGCTACGGGTTTACCGTGCTGCATCAGCAGTCGACGAACCTCATCGCCGATCCACCGTACACGCCGCGCTACGGAAACAGCGTCGCGCCGTTCGCATTCAGCGACTTCACATACGACAGCTTCAACAATCTGCACCGGCACCATGCCAGCTACCAGGCGGACGTCCGTCTCGCGAACGACGCCGATCACGGCAACCAGCTGCTGACGATGCTGGCCGACTGGGACGGCGAGCGCGCGACGCTCGACGATCGGCTCGCCCACACGTCGACACCGGCGTCGCGCGACAACGTCGGCATCGCGGCGCAGCACCAGGCGATCTGGCGGCGCTTCGTCGTGACTGCCGGCGGCCGCTTCGAGCACAACCAGAGTTTCGGGAATGCCGGTGTGCCGCGCGTCTCTGGCGTCGTGGTCGCACACCAAGCCAACGGTCCTCGGGCGGCGTTCGGTGACACGCGGCTGCGGGCGTCAGCCGGACTGGGCATCAAGGAGCCGACCATCCTGCAGTCGTTCAGCCCGTCGCCGTTCTTCCGCGGCAATCCGGATCTGCTGCCGGAAAAATCGCGCACCATCGACGCCGGCATCGAGCAGCGGCTCGCCGCCGATCGCGTCCGCCTCGAGCTGACGTGGTTCGATAATCGCTACCACAACCTGATCTCCACGCGGACGACCAACCCGGCGACATTCGAGGCGGCCTACTTCAACATCGGGAATACCAGGGCGCGCGGCGCCGAGCTCGTTGCCGACGCCGCACCGATCGCGCGGCTGCACATCCGCGGCGGTTACACGTTCCTCGACTCCGAGATCATCGACAGCACATCGCCGTCGTCGCCGGTGCTGCGGGCGGGCCAACCGTTGTTCCGCCGCCCGCGCCACTCGGGGTTCGCCGGCGTGAACTGGAGCCGCGGACCATTCGGCGCCGACCTCAGCGGCCTTTTCATCGGCAGCTACGTCGACAGCGATTTTTCGTCGCTGGTTCCACCGATTGTGGAGCATGACAGCTACGCGACGTGGGATGCACGGCTGTCGTACGCGATCGTCAGGCAGTTCGTCCTGCTGCTGTCGATCGACAACCTCGCCAATGCCGATTACATGGAGCCACTCGGATACCAGGCCCTTGGACGAGCCGTCCGCGGCGGCGTCCGCGTGGGATTCTGAAACAGTGCGCAAGGGCGAAAGCGTCGGCAGCCGGCGGGGAGGTGTCGCATGAGATCGAAGCCGCGGGCCGCGATTTCGTGGAGCGGCGGCAAAGACAGCTGCGCCGCCCTTCAGCGCACGCACGCCGACTACGACGTGGTCGCAATGCTGACGATGTGCGACGAGGATGCGGCGCGAAGCCGCTCGCACGGGTTGCGTCCGGAAGTACTCGACGCGCAGGCTGCGCGGCTCGGCCTGCGCCGCATCGTCTCGACCTGCAGCTGGGCGACCTACAACGCCGCCTTCACCGCCGCGCTCACCGGGGCCGCCGGTGACGGCATCACGCACGTGATTTTCGGCGACATCCTCTTCGATCAACACCGGGAGTGGGCGGAAGCCATGTGCGCGCCGCTCGGACTGACGGCGGTCGAACCGCTGTTCGGTCTGTCGACGACGATGCTGTTCGAGGAATGGACTCGATCGGACGGCGAAGCGATCATCGTGACTGCGCGCGCGGCCTGCCTCGATCGGTCGTGGGTGGGGCGGCCGCTGCGCCACGAGATGCTGAAACAGTTCGAGCGACTGGGAGTCGATCCGTGCGGCGAGCGCGGCGAATATCACACCGTCGTGACCAACTGCCGGCTGTTCTCGCGCCCGCTCGTGCTCGACCACGGTGCGATCGTCGAACGCTCGGGCTGCTGGGCGCTGGACTGTCAGGTCGCGGCGCCGGACCGCGAGACGCAGCGTGTCTGACGCCCTGCTCGAGGCGATCGAGGTGTCGTTCGCATACGACCCGCGCGGGCCGGCGGTGGTCGACGACGTGTCGCTGGCTGTCGCGCGCGGCGCGATCGTCGGACTGATCGGTCCAAACGGATCCGGCAAGACGACGCTGCTCCGGTTGCTGTCGGGAACGCTGACCCCGGCCCGCGGCGCGGTGCGTCTTGGCACGGCGCCGATGGGATCGCTCTCGCGGCGCGAACTGGCGCGACGGATTGCGGTCGTGCCGCAGGAAACCCACTCCGCATTCGACTTCAGCGCGCTCGAGATCGTGATGATGGGACGCTATCCGCATCTCGGCGCGTTCGAGCTCGAAGGCGCGGACGATCTCGCGATCGCACGCGACGCGCTCGCGGTGACCGGTACGCGGGCGCTCGAGTCGCGGCAGTTCACGACCCTCAGCGGCGGCGAGAAGCAGCGCGTGGTCATCGCGAGCGCGCTGGCGCAGGCCGCAGAGATCCTGCTGCTCGACGAGCCGACGGCGTCGCTGGATCTCGGCTTCCAGCTCGACGTCACGTCACTGCTCGCGCGGCTCAATCGCGATCGCGGCGTGACGATGGTGGTGTCCACGCACGATCTCAACCTCGCGGCATCGCTTTGCACCACGCTCGTGCTGCTGAAGACAGGGCGGGTGATTGCCGCGGGGCCGCCGCGCGAGGTGCTGACGCGTGACCACGTCCGCGCGCTCTACGGAGTGGACGCGGACATGGAGATCCACTCGCGCACCGGGCGGCTGATGGTGGTTCCGCTTGGCCGGGCGCTCTGATGTCCGCCGGCGGCTCGTCGTCACAGTCGCCGGATTCGGCGCAGTGGCGATTGTCGTCTGTACGTTGGCGCCACTCGTCGGCACGACGGCGATCTCGCTCTCGCGCGCGTTCGACCGGACGATCGCCTTCGCCGACAACGTCGATGCGCAGGTCTTCTTCGTCGCGCGGCTGCCGCGGGTGCTCGCGGCGGTCCTGGTCGGCGGCGCGTTCGCGGTAGCCGGCGTCGTGTTCCAGGCGTTTCTGCGGAATCCACTCGCCTCGCCCGACACGCTCGGGGTGTCGAGCGGCGCGACTCTCGGCGCCGTGGTCGTCATCACCTTTCACCTCGACACGGCATTTGGCGGCATGTCGGCGCTGCCGGTCGCCAGCTTCGCCGGCTCCGCTGGCGCGCTCGGCGTCGTCTACCTGATGTCGGTGGCGCGGCGCCGCGGCACGTCGAGCACCGTGCTGCTGCTCGGCGGCGTGGCGCTGAGCGCCTTCCTCGGCGCGTTGAACCGGCTCGTTCAGGTGATCGGCGACTACACCGATGTGTTCCGCAGCATGCGGTGGATGATGGGATCGCTCGACGTCGGCAGCTACCGCGACATCGTCGTACCGCTGGTGCCGATGATCCTGGCGCTGGCCGCCATTGCGACGCTGCCACGCGTCCTGGATCTGGTAAGCCTTGGTGAACCGGCGGCCGAGTCGCGGGGCGTGGACGTGCGAAAGGCGGAACGGGTCGCGCTCGTCAGCGCCTCGCTGCTCACGGGCTCGGCGGTTTCGATCGGCGGACCGGTTCCCTTTGTCGGCATCATCGTGCCACACATCGTACGGCTGATCGTCGGCGCCGATCACCGGCTCGTCCTGCCGGCGGCGCTGTTGTTCGGCGGCTCGTTCCTGGTGCTGTGCGACCTCTTGGCGCGAACGGCGTTCGGCCCGGCCGGCATGCCGGTCGGCGCCGTGACGGCGCTCATCGGAGGACCGTTCTTTCTATGGCTGCTGTTCAGAAAGTTCCGCTGACCCGGCGCGGCGCGCTGATTGTCCTCGCGCTGGCAATCGCAACGATCGTACCCGTACGTAGTGTCCGCCTTCAGGCGGACCGTGTCAGTCCGGCTAAAGCCGGACACTACGGTGATGCTGATGGGACGCCACGAAGACACGAAGACACGAAGCCCTCTCACCAACCAGGGAACGATCTTCGTGCTTTCGTGCCTTCGTGGCGGTTCCAAACGGCGACCGCGGTGGAGGCGCGGCGCATCGTGTCGATCATCCCGGCCACGACCGAGATGCTGTTCGCGATGGGCGCAGGCGATCGCCTCGTCGCCGTCGGCAGCTACGATCGATATCCGCCGGACGTCGAGAAGCTGCCGCGCGTCGGCGCGCTCCTCGATCCCAACGTCGAACGGATTCTGGCGCTCAAGCCGGATCTGGTCGTCCTCTACGGCACCCAGACCGACCTGAGAACGCAGCTCGAGCGCGCCGGCGTGCCGTTCTATCCATACGTCCACCGCGGACTGCCGGACGTCACGGGCACGATCCGCTCGCTGGGCGCGCGCGTCGGCGTTGCCGCCCAGGCCAATGCGCTCGCCGATCGCATCGAGCAGCAACTGGCGCGCATCCGAGCGCGCGTCGCACGGAGCCCGAAGCCGAAGACGCTGCTGGTGTTCGGCCGTGAACCGGGCACGCTGCGCGGCATCGACGCGAGCGGCGGCGTCGGCTTTCTCCACGACATGCTCGAAACGGCGGGCGGCGTCAACGTGCTGGCCGACGTCAAACAACAGTCGGTCATGATGAGCTCGGAGCTGGTGCTGACGCGCGCGCCGGAGGTAATCGTCGAGCTGCGATACGGACGCGGCGACCCGGTCCCGCGCGACGATCTGAAGGCGTGGGACGCGCTGGCGTCGGTGCCGGCGGTGAAGAATCGCAACATCCTCGTGCTGCAGGGCGAGGAATTCGTGGTGCCGGGACCACGCGTCGCCGACGCGACGATGAAGCTCGCCGCAGTTCTCCATCCGCTGGCGTTCCGGTGAAGACGATCGTCTCATGGTCGTCCGGCAAGGACAGCGCGTGGACGGTGCACGTGCTCCGGCGGCGGGGTGACGTCGAGATCGGCGCATTGCTGACAACGATCAACGAGACGGCACAGCGCGCCGCGATGCATGCCGTGCGCGTCGATGTCCTGCAGGCGCAGGCGGCGGCCATCGGCGCGCCGCTGTGGCTGGTGCCGATTCCATCGCCGTGCCCCAACGATGTCTACGAGCGGGCGATGGCCGGCGCCGTGGCGCGCGCGGTCCGCGAAGGGTTCACGCACGCGGCCTTCGGCGATCTGTTTCTCGACGACATTCGACGGTACCGCGAGGAGCGGCTCGCCGGCTCGGGATTGACACCGTTGTTTCCGCTGTTCGACCGTGAGCCGACGTGGACGGCGCGGCTCGCCCGCGACATGGTCTCGAGCGGGATGCGGGCGCGAATTACCTGCGTGAACCCGCAGCTGCTCGAGGCGCGCTTCGCCGGCCGCGAGTTCGACGCCGTACTCCTCGACGAATTACCTTCGTCGGTCGACCCGTGCGCCGAGCGCGGCGAGTTTCACACCTGCGCCTATGACGGGCCGATGTTCAGCCGGCCAATTCCGGTCGAGACCGGCATCACCGTCGAGCGCGACGGGTTCGTGTTCACCGATCTGGTGCTTCGCCGCGAGTCTGCGGCAGGAGATCGCTGTGGTGTCCGCGTTCAGTCGGACCGTGATCCGCGTGAAGCGGGTCCGGCTGAAGCCGGACACTACCGCAAACAGACATGAGGTATCCCGAACGCATCGTCTGCCTGACCGAGGAGACGACCGAGACGCTGTACCTGCTCGGGCAAGGCGATCGCGTGGTCGGCGTCTCGGGCTACACCGTGCGGCCGCCGGAGGCGCGGCACAAGCCGAAGGTCTCGGCGTTCATCAACGCGAAGTTCGACAAGATCGTCGGGCTCGGTCCCGATCTGGTGCTCGCGTTCTCGGACCTTCAGGCGGATCTCGTCGCCGAGCTGGTTCGGCGCGGCCTGAACGTCGTGGTCTTCAATCAGCGATCGGTCGCGGACATCCTGCAGATGATCCGCATGCTCGGTGGACTGGTCGGCTGTCAGAACGCGGCGGAACAGCTCGCCGCGGATCTCGGCGCCGATCTCGATCGCATCCGGCAGTCCGCGTCGCGATTCCCACGCCGTCTCCGCGTCTTCTTCGAAGAGTGGGACGACCCGCTGATCTCCGGCATTCGCTGGGTCGAGGAACTCGTGGCGATCGCCGGCGGCGAACCGATCTTTCCGGAGCTCGCGTCCGCTGCGCTCGCGAAGGATCGAATCGTCGATGCGGCCGAGGTCGCGCGCCGCGATCCCGAAGTGATCTTCGCGTCGTGGTGCGGGAAGAAGATGAGGAAAGCGACGATCGTCTCGCGGCCCGGGTGGGATCAGGTGCGCGCGGTGCGAGACGACCGGATCTTCGAGATCAAATCGACTTATATCCTGCAGCCGGGCCCGGCGAGCCTGACCGAAGGCGTGCGCCAGCTTCACGCGATT
>DATFXR010000698.1:0-21162 GCA_035315685.1 Vicinamibacterales bacterium
GCGATTCGCGGTCATCAGCGATGGCCGCGGTGTGGACGGCTTGAGCGACGAAGAAGACGGTCTCGTCTCGCTCCCGTACGCATTCGTTCATCACCGCGTCGGGAGCACGGCGGCGCGCGCATCATGAGCGACCCTGTGGTGCTGATGTCGGTGCCCCACGGCGCGGCTGCGGGCAACATGCTGCGTGCGGGACTGATTCGGCGTGTGCTCGCGACCGATACCCGAACGCGCGTCGTGATCGCATCACCGCTCGTCAGGGATCCGGAGTTCGTCGCCGAGTTCGGGCAGCCGCGCGTGCAGATGATCGATCTGCCGCCGCACCGGCCGGCCGGCCTCGAAGCGCGTCTGATGGCGCTCGTGCAGGCCGGCTATATCGGATCCGGCGTGACCGAGTCGGTGCGCATCCGGCGGCAGGAAGCCGCCGCGAACGGCACGATTCGCTGGATTGGCGCCAAGCGCGCGCTCACCTCGATCCTCGCGCCGTCGATGCTGCGCAAGCAGACGCGGTATCGCCTGATCGATCGGATGGTGTCCCACGAGTGGGCGGAGCGCCTGTTCGAGCAGGAAGGGCCGGCGCTGCTCGTGACGTCGAGTCCCGGCCTGATCTTCTCGGAGTTTCCACTGCTCCGCACGGCCGTGCGCCGGCAGGTGCGCTCGATGGCGATCGATCCGAGCTGGGACAACTTCACCAACAAACTGCTGCCGGCCCGCCGCGTCAACCGGCTGATCGTCTGGAACGATCTGATGAAGCAGCAGGCGATCGAGCACCACGGCTATCAGGAAGAGGAGATACGCGTCGCTGGTACGCCGCAGTGGGATCTGTATTTCGGCGCCAACACGACCGAGCCGCGCGACGTGTTCTTGCGCCAGATCGGCGCCGATCCCGCGCGCAAGCTCCTGACGCTGACCACGACGCCGCGCGAGCTGTATTCGCATCACGATCATGTGCTGCGCGTGCTGGCGGCGGCGGCCGGTTCGGGTGCGTGGCGGCACGACGTGCAGATTCTCGTCCGGCTCCACCCGCGCGACGACCGCGCTGCCTACGCGGCGTTCGAGCACATGCCTCACGTAATCATCGAGAAGCCGTTTCGATCCACGGTCCGTGCCGGCGACGGGCTGGCGATCGACGTGACCGAGGAGAATCAACGGCACCTCGCGAACACGCTGTGCCACAGCGACGTCGTCATCAACGTTGCCTCGACCATCGCGATCGAGGCGGCGATTTTCGACACGCCCGTGGTCAACATCTCGTTCGATGGCGAGACGCCCTCGCCGTGGGCCCGTTCGGCGCGGCGCTACTATCGGTTCACCCACTACGTGAACATCACGCGCCACGGCGCGGTCCGTGTCGCCGAGACACCAGAGCAGCTCGTCGCGCACGTCGGCCGCTATCTGGACGATCCGGCGCTCGATCGCGACGGGCGCCGCCGAATTGTCGCCGAGCAGTGTCAGTTCACCGACGGCCGCGCCTCCGAGCGCGTGGCGGAGTTGGTCGCCGAGGAGCTGGCGGACGTCGCCGCTATCGATGTCAAGACCTCATGTGCGGAATCGCTGGTTTCGTCGCGCTGAACGGCCGCCCGGCGTCCGCTGAGCGGCTCAGCGCGATGATCGACACGCTGCGCCATCGCGGCCCTGACGATCGTGGCCTGTTCACCGACGGCGCCCTGGCGATCGGCGCGGCGCGCTTGAGCATCATCGACGTCGCCGGCGGACATCAGCCGATCGCGATCGACGGCGGCGCAGTCACCGTGGCGCAGAACGGCGAGATCTACAACTACGTGGAGCTGCGCGCGGACCTCGCAGCGAGGGGCCGCCGGTTCGCGACCGCGTGCGACACGGAAGTGATCGCGCACCTCTACGCGACCGAGGGGATTGCCGGCTTCGCGCGCATGCGCGGCATGTTCGCGATCGCCGTCTGGGACGCGCCGCGAAAGCGGCTGATCCTCGCCCGCGATCGCGCCGGCAAGAAGCCCTTGTACTACTTCACCGCCGACGGCGAGCTGCTGTTCGGATCAGAGGCGAAGGCGATCCTCGCGGCGCTCGATCGCACGCCCGATGTGTCTGCCGCGGCGCTCGTCGAATTCCTCACCTTCGGCTACGTCGCCGGCGAAGGCGCCGCGTTCGACGGCATGCGCCGCGTGAAGGCCGGCACCGCACTCGTCTTCGACGTGCGGACCGGCGCTTCGCAGGTCGAGACATTCTGGCGATGGCCCTCGCCGCCCGAGCGCGACGACATGCCCGAGGCGGATGCCGTCGATCTCCTCCGGCACGAGATGAACGAAGCCGTTCGCATGCGGCTGCGCTCCGACGTGCCGCTCGGCGCTTTTCTCAGCGGCGGCATGGACTCGGCGGCCGTGCTCGCGCTGATGACGAAGCATCTGGTGCGGCCGGTGGAGACCTTCACCATCGGCTTCGGCGATCCGGCATACGACGAGGTCGACGAAGCGCGCGCGACAGCCGCGCATTTCGGTGCCGATCATCACGAGCAGATCGTCACGCCCGACTGCATCCGCGTCGCCGAGACGCTCGCCGTCCACTTCGATGAGCCATTCGCCGATCCGTCGGCGATTCCGACTTTCTACGTGGCCGAGCTCGCGCGGCGGCGCGTGACCGTCTGCCTCACCGGCGATGGCGGCGACGAGCTGTTCGCCGGGTACACGCCCTACGCGGACGCGCTGGCGCGGAGCAGTTCCGCCACCATCGACGCGTTGCGCGCGGTGATTGGCGCCGGCGCCCGGCGCGTGCCGGTCCACGCGCGTGGCAAAGGCCGCTTGTCCACGCTCGCGCTCGGTCCGGAAGCGTGGTTCGTCTGGCGCCGGGCGGTCTTTCCCGACTATCTCCTCGAAACCGTCGCCGCGCCCGACCTGCTCGACGCAGCGGGAGCGCTGCCGGAGCGCAGCGCCGTCGCCGAGATCCGATCCGCATCGGGATCGCTCGTCGGTCGCCTCCAGCAGTGGGATCAGCGCCACTACCTGCCTGGCGACATTCTCGTGAAGGTCGATCGCGCGACGATGGCGCACTCGCTCGAGGCGCGCTGTCCGCTGCTCGATCACTGCGTGATCGAGGCCGCGGCGCATCAGTCATCGGCGCGTCACCTCGACACCGGCGTCACCAAGCGCCTGTTCCGCGAAGTCATCCGGCCGTGGGTGCCGCCCGCGGTGCTCGATCGTCCGAAGCGCGGATTCGGTGTGCCACTCCGCCGCTGGTTCAAGGATCAGATGATCGACTGGGCGCGCGACATCCTCCAGGATCCGCGAACGCGTCAGCGCGGGTGGACGCGGCCGCGCGAGGTCGCCGCGCTCGTCGAGCAGCATCGGACCGGCGTACGCGATCACGCCAAGCGTCTCTGGGCGCTCGTCTGCCTCGAGCTCTGGGCGCGCACCCACATCGATCGTGCCCGCAGCGGCGATCGCCTGACTGCCGGCTCGCACGTTCAGCAATGCGCGTGACGATGCTCGTGCGGTGCCTGGCGATGATGCGCGGCGGCGGCGAGACGCGGCATCTCGCATGGGCGCGCGAGTTGTCGGCGCTGGGCGTGGACGTCGAGGTGATCACTGGCGTTCCGCTGCTCGGCACCGCGCGCTATCCGGTGGACGAAGTGCCGGCCACGCTGGTGCGATCGCCGTACACGCGTGATTTCGTCTACCGGTTTCAGAATCGCCGCGGCTTCGGCCGTCTGACGATGACCGCCCTGCACGTCGATGAGGAGTTGTTCTGCCGCGCCGCCTGGCGGCACATCGCCGCGGCGTCCCAGCCGGCGGACGTCGTGCACGCGCACGCCATTCACCAGGCCGCGCGGCTCCGCGTCGGCGACGTGCCGGTCGTGATCAACCTGCCCGGCCCGCCGAACCGGCGTTATGTGAACGATCTGCGGCTCGCCGACGCGCTGATTGCGGACGGATGGGCGGCCGACCATCTGCCGGCGATGGTAGGACGGTCCGTCGAACGCGTGCCGAAGGGTGTCGACGTCGAGCGCTTCCGGCCGGACGGCCCGTCGCAGCGCGACGCGCTCGGCCTGCGCGATTGCCGGGTCGTCATCGCGGTGGCGCGCCTCGTGCCGTTGAAGAACCTCGCCATGCTCATCGACGCCGTTTCGCGGCTTCACCTGCGGGTCGCGAACGTCCACCTGCTCATCGTCGGCGACGGTCCCGAAGCTGATGCGCTTCACAGGCGTGCCGTCGCGCAAGGCGTCGCCGATCGTGTGACGTTTGCCGGCAACGTGCCGCACGCGGATACGCCGGCGTGGTTCAGGAGCGCGGATGTGTTCGCGCTGTCGTCGCACTTCGACAACTCGCCGAACGCCGTGCTCGAAGCGATGGCGGTCGGCCTGCCGATCGTCGCGACGGATGTCGGTGGCGTCCGCGAGTTCGTCGCCGACGGCAGCGGCGGCACGCTCGTGCCGGGCGACGATCCGGAGGCGATGGCCGCGGCGCTGGAGCGCAATCTGACCGACGCGGCGGCGGCGCGCGCGGCCGGCGCGTGGAACCGGGATCGCGCGACGAGAGAGTTCTCGTGGCGGCGGAGCGCGCAGCGGCTCATCGACGTCTACCACCGCGTGATCGCCGCACGCGGCGGCGCCGCACGGGCCTCGGCATGAAGTTCGCGATTCGCGACGACGACACCTGCTACTTCACGGCGCCGGAGGAACTGGCGCGCGTCTACGGCGACGTCTGGGACCGCGTTCCGATCTGCCTTGCCACCGTACCGTTCGCGATCGGCTACGAACGCGTCGGCATTCCACGGGAGCACTGGCACTCGAATCGCGCCTGTCCGCTCGGAGACAACCGTGCGTTGACTGCGGCGCTCGGCAGCCTGATCGCAGCGCGGCGCGTCACGGTGGCTCTGCACGGCTACACACACCAGGACTTTCCGACCGGCTACGAATTTCAGGTGGCGCCCGATCCCGAGCGTCGCGTGCAGGATGGACGGCACTATCTGAGGACGCTGGTGAACGCCGATGTGTCGGTGTTCGTGCCGCCGCACAACGCGCTGTCGAAGCGCGGACTCGCCGCGGTTGCCGCCGCTGGCCTCAACATTCTCGGCTCGTTCCTGTCGTTCCGTCCGTCGCTGCGTCCGTGGGATACGAAGACGGCGCGCAACTGGTGGCGCGTCCACCGGTTCCGCGCGTCCACGGGCCGCACGAGATCGGATCGCTTCGTGTATCCGCACGTGTTGCGCTATGAGGGACACGCCGAGTTCGGCTGCCACTCGCTGATCCCGGCAACGACGCTGGGCGATCTCGTGAGCGGATTCGAGGAAGCGCGTCGCGCCGGCGGCGACTTCTGTCTCGCGACGCACTACTGGGAAGTGAGCGATGCGATGAAAGGCGTCATGCTGCGCCTGCTCGATCACGCGTCGAGTTACGCGGACGTGACCTTCGTCGCCGCCGAGGACCTCTTCGCCGCATGACGACATACGCCGGCCGGCGGGTGCTCGTTGCCGGAGGACTCGGGTTCATCGGCGCGCACCTCACGACCCGTCTGCGGGCGCTGGACGCCGACGTGACGGTTGTGACGCAGTCGCTCGCGTCGCATCAGGACGATGTCGTGCGCTTCGCGAGGGCGAATGTGCGCCTCGTCGAAGCTGACGTGCGCGACGCCGCCGCGATCGCCGACGCTGTCACTGGGCGAGACGTCGTCTTCAGCCTTGCCGGCCGATCGGGCGCGGTCCAGAGCATGGAGGATCCGGCGGCGGATCTCGACGTCAACTGCCGCGGCGCGCTCGTGCTGCTCGAGGCGATTCGCGTCAACAGTCCGTCCGCCCGCCTGGTCTTCGCGAGTTCGCGGCTGGCGTACGGCAAAGGCGGCGACGCGCCCGTCGACGAAGATCACCCCCTGGATCCGCTCTGCGTGCACGCAGTGCACAAGCTCGCAGCCGAGCAGTACCTGCGCCTCTACGGCCGCGCCTACGGCCTGCAGTACTCGATCGCGCGGCTGACGAATCCGTACGGGCCCGGGCAGCCGGGCGATCGCACGGCGTACGGTGTCGTCAACCGGCTGATTCACCTCGCGCTCGCAGACCAGCCGCTGCCGATTTACGGCGACGGGTCGCAGCTGCGCGACTACATCTACGTCGACGATGCCGTCGAGGCGCTGCTGCGGCTCGGTGTCGCGCCCGAAGCCGCAGGACACACCTACAACGTCGGCAGTGGAGTCGGCACGCCGATCATCGGCATGGCGCGCGCGATTACCGAGATCGCCGGGACCGGCACGATTCAGTTCGTGCCGTGGCCGGCGATGGCGGCTGTCGTCGAGACCGGCGACTTCGTCGCGAACACCGCGCGGATCCGCCGCGAACTCGGGTGGGCGCCGGCGATCGGGCTTCACGACGGGCTGTCGCGCACGGTGGCGTTCTATCGATCCCCGATGGCGAGCGCGCGATGAGCCGCGTGCGGGTCGTCTATCTCGCGCACGCCTTCATGGTCGGCGGCGCCGAGGAGATGGTGCTCAACCTGGTGCGGCGTCTGCCGGCGCGGTTCGAAGCGATTGTCTGTTGCATTCACGAGGCTGGTCCGATCGGCGAGGAGATGCAGCGGAGCGGGACGCGCGTCGACGTGCTCGGCCTCGAGCCCGGATTGCGCAGGCCTTTCGACATCGCGCGGCTCCGCGCCTATCTGCGGTCGGTGCGCCCCGACATCGTGCACACGTTCCTGCTGACCGCGAGCCTCTTCGGACGCCTTGCCGCCATCCTCGCGCGCGTGCCGATTGTCGTCGGCACCGAGGTGAACATCTACGAGCACAAGCGGCGATCGCATGCGATCGCCGAACGAATGCTGATGGCAGGAACAGACCGCGTGATCGTGTCCGCTGCGTCCGTCCGAGATTTCTACGTCGGCCAGATCCATGCCGACCCGGCCAAGGTACATGTCATCTACAACGCGGTCGATTTCAGCCAGGCGGCGGCGACGCGTTCGCGTGACGAGATGCGCGCCGAGATCGGTGTCGCTGCGGACGCGCCGGTCGCCGGCATGATTGCGCGGCTCACCGAGCAGAAGGGCCACCGGTTTCTCTTCGACGCGCTGGCCTCGACGCCGGCGCTCGCGAACGTGCACCTCATCGTGATCGGCGGCGGCGAGTTGCGCGACGATTTGATCGACCGGGCCGCCTCGCTCGGAATCTCCGATCGCGTCCATTTCCTGGGGCCGCGCCGCGACCTCGGCAACCTGCTCGCCGCGATGGATGTGTTCGTGATGCCGTCGCTCTGGGAAGGGCTGCCGTTGTCGCTCGTGCTCGCGATGGGCGCCGGTCTTCCGTCCGTGGCGACCGCGGTCGCCGGCATTCCGGAAGTGGTAGACGAGGGCGCCACCGGGCTGCTCGTGCCGGCGGCTGACGTCGCCGCGCTCGGGCACGCGCTGGCCCGTCTGTTCGGCGACGATCGGCTGCGGCGGCAGATCGGCGACGCCGCGCGCATCTCGGTCCTGCCGCGCTTCGGCGTCGACCGCTACGTAACGTCGGTCGTCGATGTCTACGACGAGTTGCTGAAGAAGGTGGCGTGACGCTCGGGCTCGTTTATCACATGCCGTTCTGGCGCGATCGTGACGGACGGCTCCGGGAGATCGAAGGATCGTTCGCTCGCTACGTCGATTCGCTCGCGCCGTATTTCGACGAGATCGTGCTGTGCGTGCCGGTGCTGACGGAGACGAGTGGCGACGGCACATTGATTCGCGCGCGCAACGTCCGCCTGGCGCCGCTCCGGTACTTCGATGGTCCCGCGCACTTCTATCCGCGGCTGCCGGCGATGGTGCGGGGGATCGTCGCGTTTGTGCGCGCCGTCGACGTGCTGCATTGCCGCGTGCCGACGCCGGCAGCCGTGTTCGCCGTCGCGTGCGCGCGGTTGTTCGGCCGCCCGGTGTTCCTGCTCGTCGTCGGCGACCTCCGGGCGCTGCTGCCGTCGATGCCGTACCGCGGGCTGAAACGGCTGCTGTGGCGCTCCTACACCTGGTTCGAGGAGCGCGGCATCCAGTGGATGGTGAATCGATCGCTGACGTTCGCGAACGGTGCCGCGCTCGCGTCGAAGCACAGCCGCGCCGGCCGTCCGGTCGTGCAGACGCAAACGACGACGATCGATGCCGAGTCGATCGCGCAGCGCATCGATACGATGACTGGCGACGCCGTCAGACTGTTCGCGGTCAGCCGCATCGATCCGCGCAAAGGATTGCGCGTGCTTCCAGGCGTCGTGGCTGCGCTCGCCGAGCGCGGTGTCGCCGCGACCGTTGACATCGTCGGTCCGGTGGTTGGCGCGCCTGGCGACGCGGAACGCGCAGCGATCGTCGCCGCTGCCGCGGCGCGCGGCGTGTCCGATCGGGTTCGTCTGCTCGGCGCGGTTCCGCTCGAGCGTCTGCTGCCGCTGTACGCGGACTACGACGCGTTCGTGCTGCCGACACTGCCGGGCGAGGGGGTTCCTCGCGTGCTCCTCGAGGCGATGGCCGCGGGACTCCCGATCGTGACGACGCCGGTCGCCGGCATTCCGAGTCTGGTCACGCACGAGCGGAACGGTCTGATCGTGGACGAACCGTCTGCCGATGCCGTCGCCTCCGCGATCGTGCGGCTCGTGCGCGATGGTGCGCTGCGGCGGCGCCTGATTCAGCACGGTTACGAGTCGGCGCGCGCGCACACGCTGCAGGCGCAGGCCGGGCAGATGATGGACGCCGTGTCGCGCCGCCTCGGTCTGACACTCCGGCAGCCAGTGGTGTCGGTCGCCTGAGCGATGCGTCGGGCAAAGGTGTGCTTCGTGCTGCCATCGCTTCACGGCGGCGGCGCCGAGCGGGCTGCCGTGCAGATCCTCAACGCGCTCGATCCGGCGGCATGGGATCGGTCGATGTATCTGTTCCGGCGCGAAGGCGCCTATCTGGATCGCGTGGATGCCGCGATTGAGATCGCTTCGGGAAACGCAGCGGCGCGGATCGGCCGCTGGATCGCGCTGCGGCGCTTCGTCCGGCGGATGCGACCGCAACTGGTCGTGGCGTTTCTCAGCTACTTCTCCGCGTTGACCGCAGCGCGCGCCGCCGCCGTTGGCGCGCGGGTCGTCTTCAACCAGCAAACGCCGATGTCCGATTTTCTCGATGATGCGGACTATCGCTGGCGGCGCTCGTGGCGGCGCACGGCACTGACCCTGGCGACGCGGATCGGTTATCGGCTCGCCGACGCGATTGTCGTCACCTCGAACGGCGTCGCCGACGATCTCGTATCAGCGTTCGGCATCGCCCGCGACCGCATCCGCGTGTTGCACAACCCCGTCGATCTCGCCGCGGTTGCGGCCGCGGCCATCGAACCTGTCGATCCGGCCGAGCCGCACTGGCCGTCGGCGCCGCGGATCGTGGCCGCGGGCCGGCTGGCCGACGCGAAGAACTATCTGCTGATGCTCGACGCGCTGGCGCTCGTGCGGCGCACCGTGCCCGCGTCGCTACTCGTACTCGGCGACGGAGAGCGCGGGCCGGCGATCCGCGAGCATGCGCAGCGCCTTGGCATCGGCGACGCCGTCGTCTTTGCAGGATTTCAGCGCAACCCGTGGAAGTTCATTGCGCAGGCGGACGTCTTCGCGCTCAGCTCGCGGTACGAAGGGTTCGGCAACGTGCTGATCGAGGCGATGGCGTGCGGAGTGCCGGTGGTCGCCACCAGCTCGCCTGGTACGCGCGACATCGTCGCCGGTGGCGTCAACGGACTTCTCGTCGAGAAGCATCAGCCGGCGGAGCTGGCGGCGGCGCTCGAGCGGCTGTTGACGGACTCCGCGATGAGGAGTCGCATGGCGATTGCCGCGCGCCAGACGGCGGAGCGCTTCGCGCTGCCGGCGATTGCCGCCGAGTACGGACGCGTGCTCGGCGAGGTGATCGCGTGAACGTCAACGTGCCAGCGATGTCGCCAGCAGCCGCAGGATGGCGTGTGGCGATCATCGTCGGTGTCGCGCTCGGCGTCGCCTACGTGCTCTCGCCGCTCACGGTGTGGTTCCTCGTCTCGATGACACTCGTCGTCCGCAGCGCAAGACACGGAGCGGAAGGAGGCGAACGGCGCTGGATCACGGCCATCGTCGTCGCCGGAATCGTCGCGCGCCTCGCTGCGGTCGCCGCGCTGTTCCTCGTCACCGACCACGCCAGGGTTCCGTTCGGTCATTTCTTCGGCGACGAGGAATACTTCATCCGCCGCTCGATCTGGCTGCGCAACGTGGCGCTCGGGCGTTCGATGCACGGCGCCGATCTCATCTACGCGTTCGACGACTACAGTCAGACCAGCTACCTGTACGTGCTGGCGTTCGTGCAGGTGCTGGTCGGACCATCGCCGTACGGCGTGCACCTGCTCGGGATCGGCTGCTACATCGGCGCGTCGGTGCTGATGTTCCGGCTCGTGCGCCCGGCGCTGGGCCGAGTCCCGGCGCTCGGCGGGCTCGCGGTACTGCTGTTCCTGCCGAGTCAGTTCGCGTGGTCGGTGTCGGCGTTGAAGGATCCGCTCTTCTTCCTGTTGACCGCGACCACCGCATGGCTCGCCATCGCAGTCGTTCGCGGCCGCTCCGGGTTCTGGCGCGCGGCGGCGCTCGCCGGCGTCGTCCTGCTCGCGATCGTGCTGGAGACAGTGCGTGCGGGCGGTCTCGTGCTGACGATTGGAGGCGTGCTCGGTGGCTGGACCATCGCCGCTATCGTCACTCGCCCGCGCCTGATGATCGCTGCTGTCGTAGCAACGCCGCTGGTGCTGGGATTCGCACTCAGCTACCCGCCCGTGCAACTCCGTATCTACCAGGGCCTTCAAGCGGCGGCGCGCCAGCACTGGGGCCACATCGCGACGCGCGGCTACGTCTACCGGCTGCTCGATCAGCGGTTGTACGAGGCCAAAGCCGGCGCAGACGATTTGCAAGCCGCGGAGGCGGGGAGATTCGTCACGCGCGCGCTCGCCAGCTACGTGGTGGTGCCGTTGCCGTGGGAAGCGCGTTCGACGGCGGCGCTCGTCTATCTTCCCGAGCAGGTCGTCTGGTATGTCCTGATGGCGCTGATGCCGCTCGGGCTCGTCGGCGCATTCCGGCGTGATCCGCTCGTGTCGAGCATCCTCTTCGGATACGGCCTGCTGGCGGCGGTGACCGTCGCGATGACCGGCGGCAACATCGGTACGCTCGTCAGGCACCGCGGGCTGGCGCTGCCGTTCATCGTCTGGCTGAGCGCGGTTGGTGGCTGCGATCTGATTCGATGGGCATGGGACCGGCTGCGTCACACGCTCGGCGCCGATCGCGATCCCGGCCCACTCGAGGTGCAACCGACATGGCTGTAGTCGACGATCGCGGGCGCATCGCCGGGCGCGTGAACGTGATCGATGCGCTCGTCGCGATCCTCCTCGTTCTCGTCATTCCGATGGCATACGGCGCGTATCTGCTCTTCCGCACGCCGCAGCCAAAACTCACCGCGGTCGCGCCTGCGACGTTGTACGAAGGGCCGAACCAGCGCGTCGGCATCGGCGGCCGCAACCTGCGTCCGTTCATGCGCGTGTCGTTCAACGACGTTCAAGGCCGCACGTTCATGATCGCGAGCACCACCAACGCCGCGATCGATCTCCCCGATCTCGGGCCCGGCAGCTACGACGTGGTCTTGTACGACCAGATGGAGGAAGTCGACCGGCTGAAGAAAGCACTGACGATTCTGCCGCTCGCGCCGGCGCCCACCATCGACGTCGAGGTCTCGGGCGCGTTCCTCTACCTCAGCGAACGCGAACCGATGAAGGTCGGACAGAAATTCCCGCCGGACGCACAGACGCCGGCGGCGGAGGTGATCAGCGTCGGCGCGCCGGTACCGGCCGGACTGCGCATTCGCGCCGGCGAGCTCAACGTGCCGGTGAAGCTTCCGGGCCAGATCGAGCTGCCGGCGACGCTGCATCTTCGCTGCTACCTGACGGTCAGCTCGGACGGAACGATGCGATGCCACTTCCAGGGCCCGACGCAGCCGCTCGACGTCGCGCCTGATTCGACGCTCACGCTGCAGGGACCGAAAGGCTGGGTCAACTTCCAGATCGCCGATGTGCATCCGACCGACAAGCTCCCGATCGTTCGCGTCGTCGCACAGTTCAACGTCGCCGAGGAGATCGCGCGGCGGATGCAGCCTGGCGATCTCGACGTCAGCCCGCGCGTCAATGCCGAAGGCCTTCACGCACGGATCGTCTCCGTCGCCCGCCAGGGCGCGGCGGTGATCGCGACACTCGACGTTCCAGCGGAACAGGCGGCAGGGGGATGGCTCTACAAGCGCGAGCCGCTCAAGCTCGGCGCTCCGCTTTCATTCGAGACCTTGCAGTACATCGCGCGCGGAACCGTGACGATGATGACGCCACAGGCCGCGTCGGGCGCTGCCGCCCAGCCATGATGGCGGGTCGATCACTCGGGTGGTGGCACACCGCACAGTTGATCGCCGCGAGCCTTACGCGGCCGCAGATCGACTGCGCAAAGGCCGACGCAGCCCTCTCGGAGGTCATCGTACGCAGCCGGCTGTTTGCATGGGGAGCCGCCGGCGTCGCGGTAATCCGTCGGACGTGGGCCGATTCAATCTCCGCGAAATGGATCTGGCAGCTCGAACATCTTCCGCCGGCCGCGTCCGCGCAGCGCATTCGATTCTGCGCACGGTGCGTCTGCGTAGCGGCGATCACCGTGCTGATCCTGCTGCCGTTCGGAACCTCGAGCGGACGCGGCTTTCAGGCGATCGTTCCGATCGTCGTAGCCTCGGCGGCGCTGGCGGTCGATCGAGCCGCCGCCGTCCTGGCGCGGGCGTCGCTTGACAGGCGGGCGTGACCGCAGATTGGAAACCGGTTCGCGTGCTGGCGCTGTCGCCAATTCCAGAGGAAGGCGCCGGCTGCCGGTTCCGCATCGCGCAGTTCATGCCGTACCTCGAGTCGGTCGGTGTCGACGTGACCCTGAGCTCGCTGTTCACGACCGAGTTCTTCCGGCTCGTCTACAAGCCGGGCCACTACGCGCGCAAGGCGGTCACCTTCGCGGCGCTCTCGGCGCGGCGACTCGGATCGCTGCGCGACCTGCTGCGCTTCGACGTGGTGTTCATCTATCGCGAGATGTTCCCGATCGGCCCGGCGATCGTCGAGCGCCTGATTGCAGCGCGCGGCCGCCCGCCGATCGTGTTCGACTTCGACGACGCGATCTTCCTGCCGAACGTCAGCGACGCGAACCGGTTGATCGGCGTGCTCAAGCGGCCGCAGAAGGTGGCCGCGATCATCCGCTCCAGCGATCACGTGATCACCGGTAACGAGTACCTCGCGGCGTACGCGCGCCGCTTCAGCAGCGCCGTCACCATGATCCCGACTTCGGTCGACACCGATCGGTTCGTGCCGGCTGCGCGCCAAGGCGACAACGGCCGCGACCGCGGCGGCGATCCGATCGTCGGCTGGATCGGAAGTCCGACCACGAGCGGTTACATCCGCGGCCTTGCGCCGGTGCTCCGTCGCGCCCACCAGCAGCAGCCGTTCACGCTGCGTGTGAGCGGCGTGGGCGATCGGTTCGACATTCCCGGCGTGCCGATCGAATACGAGCCGTGGTCGCTCGAGCGCGAGGTGGCGCTGTTCAACACGTGCGACGTCGGCGTCTACCCGCTCGCCGACGACGAGTGGTCGAAGGGGAAGTGCGGGTTCAAGGCGCTCGAATTCATGGCGTGCGGCGTGCCGGTGGTCGCGGCAGCGGTCGGCGTCAACCGGGTGATCGTGGAAGACGGGCAGAACGGATTCCTCGCCGCGACCGAGGACGAATGGGTGGACAAGCTGGTCCGGCTGCTGCGTGACGCTGCGCTGCGGCGCCGCTTCGCCGAGACTGGCCGGCGCACGGTTCAGGAGCGCTACTCCGTGCGCGTCAATGCGCCGCGGCTCGCCGAAACACTCCGCGCCGTCGCCGATCGCAACGGAGCGCCCGCATGACGGTGTCGCCGAAGAACTTCGCGATGACCGGCGTGGCCGGATATGTCGCGCCGCGGCATCTCAGGGCGATCCGGGATACCGGCCATCGTCTGGTGGCCGCCGTCGACCCGCACGACGCCGTCGGCGTCCTCGACCGCTACTCGTTCGACGTGCGCTTCTTCACCGAGTTCGAGCGGTTCGATCGACATCTGGAAAAGCTGCGCCGTGGCCCCGAGGCGAATCGCGTGCACATGCTCAGCATCTGCTCGCCGAATCATCTCCACGATGCGCACATCCGGCTCGCGCTGCGCGTCGGCGCCGACGCGATCTGCGAGAAGCCGCTGGTGATCAACCCGTGGAATCTCGACGCGCTGCAGGAGCTCGAGCGCGAGACTGGCCGCCGCGTCTACACCGTGCTGCAGTTGCGGCTCCATCCACAGTTGATCGCGCTGCGCGCGCGGCTCGCGGCGGAAGCGGCGGCGCGGCCGCATGAGGTATCGCTCACCTACATCACCGCGCGCGGTCGCTGGTACGACGTGTCGTGGAAGGGATCCGATGAGCGATCCGGCGGAGTAGTGACCAACATCGGCATTCACTTCTTCGATTTGCTGTTGTGGCTGTTCGGCAGCGTGCGCGCCTGCGAGGTGCACGTCCGTGAACAGCACAGAGTCGGCGGATTTCTCGAGCTCGAACGGGCGCGGGTGCGGTGGTTTCTCTCGACCGACACCGCCGATCTGCCGTTCGCGCCCGAGCCCGGCGTGAAGACGACGCTGCGGTCGATCACCGTGGACGGCCAGGACGTGGAGTTCAGCGACGGCTTCGCCGACCTGCACACACGGGTCTACGAGCAGACGCTCGCCGGCAACGGTTTCGGCATCGACGACAGCCGGCCGGCAATCGAGTTGTCGCATCGCATCCGGACGACGGCCGCGGCGATCGCCGCGGATCGTCTGCACCCGTCGCTCGCGCAGTCGGCCCGTTGAACCGATGACCGGGTATTTCGCTCACCAATCCAGCTACATCGACGAGGGCTGCGAGATCGGCGCCGGCACGAAAATCTGGCACTTCTCGCACGTGATGCCGCGCGCCCGCATCGGCCGCGGCTGCACCATCGGCCAGAACGTCGTCGTCTCGCCGGACGTCGTCATCGGCGACAACGTCCGCATCCAGAACAACGTGTCGGTCTACACCGGCGTCGTCCTCGAGGACGATGTGTTCTGCGGGCCGTCGATGGTGTTCACGAACGTCGTCAACCCGCGGAGCCACGTCTCGCGCAAGGACGAATTCCGTGCGACGCTGGTCAAGAAAGGCGCGACGCTTGGCGCCAATTCGACGGTCGTCTGCGGCCACACGATCGGGCGGTACGCGTTCGTCGGCGCCGGTGCCGTGGTGACCAAGGACGTGCCCGACTACGCGCTCGTGGTCGGGACCCCGGGTCGAGTGGTCGGCTGGACCTGCTCGTGCGGCGTGAAGCTGGCGTCCGGCGCCGCGTTGCCGCCGGAGACGACCTGTGGCGCCTGTGGGACCCGCTATCGCGCGCTCGACGGGGTCCTCACGCCGATGGAGCCGGTCGCGCGATGAAGCGCGCGCTGTTCAGGATCGCGGCGGTCGCAGTCGCGGTGGCGGTTGCGGCGATCGCGGTCGAGGTCGTGGCACAGGCGTATCTGTTGGCGCGCGATCGGCGATACATCTCTCCGCGTGAACGGATCGACTCACTGACCAACACCTTCACGGCATCGGTGACCAGCCGCAGCACCGGCTGCCGCTACGTGGACACCCTGTATCCGCATCCGTACCTCGGGTTCGTGCACCACGGCAATCCGCCGTGCGGCTCGCCCGAGGTCAACAACATCGGCCTGTTCGGCCCGGACTTTCCGTCGGAGCGCCTGCGCGACCGCTTCGTCGTGCTGGTCACCGGCGGATCGGTGGCGGCGCAGCTGATGACTGCCGGTCCTGGCCACGTCCCGTATCTGCAGGCGGCGCTGCAGCGCGACTACCTGTCGCCGACCGGCAAGCCGTTCCTGCTCCTGAACGGCGGCGACGGCGGCTGGCATCAGCCGGAGCAGTTGATCCTCTTTCTCCTCTACGCCGACGCCGTGCATGCGGTCGTGACGCTCGACGGCTACAACGAGCGCTACTTCATCGGGTCGAGCGTGCGGTTCGAGTATCCGCCGAACAACTTCGAGGACATCAACCCGCTGCTCCGCTCCTCGTATTCGAACGTCGTCAAGAAGTGGATTGCGGGCAAGCTGCTCGCGCGCGCTTCCGGCAATCCGCTGCTCTCGCGATCGGCGGCGGCGTACCTGGTGCTCGCGCGCGTCGACGCGTACGTGAAGGCGCAGCAGTCGATCTACGTCGAGCGCGAACGGACCAACATCAACACGATGTTCCTGCTGCCGAAAGACTGGGACGACGAACATCGTCTGAGCTGGGCGACCGGGCAGTACCGGAAGTACATCACCGCCATGGACGCCGTCGCGGCGCAGCACGACGTGCTCGCGGCGCACTTTCTCCAGCCGGTCCCGGCGATCGCCAAGCGGCTCACGGCCGACGAGCAGGCAGTGGTCGGGCCGCTCGACTACCGCGCGAAGTACGAGCGCATCGTCAACGACGTGCTCTCGCTCGCGGCGCACGGGACGCCGGTGTTCAGCCTGCTCGACGTCTTCGAGCGCAACCCGCAGACGTTGTATGCCGATGTCATTCATCTGCGCACGGCAGCCGACGGCACGAGCGAAGGCTACCGCCTGATGGCGGAGCGGATGGCGCAGATTCTGGGTCGAACGTGGCGATTGCAGCCGAATCGAGCGATCGCGTCGCAATAGTCGCGCCGCAGTCGGCAGCCCGCAGCGCCGCAACGCTGTGGGTCATCGGCCTCGCAGCGGCGATCGTCGCCGTGTCGGCGTGGATGTACGGACAGCGACTGTCGTTCGCGCCGCCGCATCTCGAGATCGACGAGATTTTGATCGGCCTCGACGGGCACGCGATTGCGCACACGGGACGCGATCTCGGCGGCGAATGGCTGCCGCTCTATTCACAGACCGCGGAGCACTCCTGGTATCAGCCGTTCGTCGTCTACGCGACCGCGCTGGCGCTGCGGCTGTTGCCGCTGAACGAGTGGTCGGTAAGGACGCCGACCGTCTGCGTCGCGCTGCTGAACATCGCGGTGATCTTCTTCGCGGCGCGGCAGCTGTTCGGATCGATTCGGGCGGCGATGATTGCAGCGGTGACGCTCGCGCTGAGCCCCGGGCATTTCATCCACACGCGGTATGGGATGGATTACGTCTATCCGGTTCCGTTCATCCTCGGGTGGCTGATCTGCCTGGGTCGCTACGTCGAGCGGCGGGACACGAGGATGCTGGCGGCCGCCACGGCGATTCTCGGCGTCGGCTTCTACAGCTACATCGCGTCGATCGTCATGATGCCGGTCTACGCCGCGATCACCTGCCTGGTTCTGTGGCGCCTACGGATGGAGATCCGCGACTACGGGCTGGCGCTCGCGACCTTCGCGGTGTGGCTGCTCCCTTTCACGGTCTGGCTGGCGCGGCATCCGTCGGCATTCGGCGGCACGGTCGAGAAGTACGGGCTGTATGACGCGCGGCAGCTCAACGCGGTGCAGGGCCTGCGCTCGTTCATTTCCATCCCGAGCATCAGCGAACGATTGTCGGAGTACTGGAACTTCTACAACCCGTCGTTCCTGTTCTTCGGCGCCGGCACGAAGGTGATGTTTTCGACCAACCTCGCTGGCGTGTTCCTGGTGCCGGTTGCCGTGTTCCTGATCGTCGGAATCGTGCGCGCGGTGCGGGAGCGCACGCCGATGCAGGTCGTGCTGCTGCTCGGCTTCTTCACGGCGCCGCTCGCCGCGCTGATCGTTCAGGAAGGCAACGCGATCTTCCGGGCGCTCGCATTCCTGCCGTTCGGCGCGCTGCTCGCGACGCTCGGGTTCGAGACGCTGTGGTCGGCGGCGATCGAGAAATCGTTCAGCCCGATGATCAGGCCGATTGGCATCGCCGTGTTCGCGCTCGGCGCCGGCTACGCGGCGTGGACGCTCGCCACTTCCGCAACGTTGACGCGATCGTCGCTGCCCGTCGCAGCGCTCGGCGCCCTGATCGTCGCGGCAGCCGGCTTCGATCGCACGACGCAATGGCGGATCGTCGCCGCCGTGTTGTTGCTGGCGATGGCGGTGCAGTTCCGCTCGTTCTGGTCCGATTACTTTTCGGATTACCGCGTCCGCTCAGCCGTCTGGCTCGGCGGGAACATCGGCGGCGCGCTCGAGGAGCTGATCGATCGCGTGCGCGTTCAACCGGCGCCGGCTGTCTTCTTCACCACGCTGCAGTCGACGAGCGGGAAGGTGGACGGCCGCGATCAGTACATGCCTGCGTACTGGCGCTTCTATCTCACCAAGCATCATCGTGAGGATCTGCTGGCGCGCACGCACGAGCTGACGGCTGGCGCCTCGGTTGATATCCCGTCCGGCAGTCTGGTGCTCGGCAACCTGGGCAACCCGGCGCTGGAGGCTCGAGTGGCGAGCGGCCAGCTTCGTTCGTTGACGACGATTCCCGAGCTCGACGGCCATCCGTTCTTCTGGGTGCTCGGGCGATGATTGGTCGGGCCGTCATCGCCGTCGCCATCGTCGAAGCGGTGCTGACCGCGGTGATGGTGACCATCGCGCTGGACATCTACGCGCACCGCCGCGTCGAGGAGTTCGGCGGCGTCAACATCTGGGGTTATCGCGGCGCCGTCGCGCCGCAGCGGCAGCAAAACGACATCCGCATCGAGGTCGTCGGCGGCACCCGCGCGTACGGCTGGGGCGAGCCGGCCGGCTCGCTCGGATCTCAGATTCGACGCCTCATGCTGCTCGCCATCGATCGGCCGGGCGCCGTCGTGCGTCCCGTGACCGTCGTCAACGTCGGGCGGCTGGGAGCGCTGCCCGATTCGTATCCAGGGGTCATCGAGCACTACGCATACCTGCAGCCCGAGATCATCTGCATCTACGATGATCTGGGTGTCCGAGGCGGCGAGCCGGCCGAACGATCCGCGATCTTCGAGCTCACCGGCTACGCGCCGGCTCTACCCGTCGTGCTCGCCGAGAAAGGAAAGGCGTGGCGGTACGGCACCGTGTCGCGAGGCTACAGCTTGCCTTCGGGGAGTTCGTCGACGTCCGGGCCGACGCGCATCGCCGGCACCGCGCTCGAAGCGGTTGGTGACGGACTCGCGGCCGTGGACGCCGGGGCGGCACGACTGCTGCGTTCGGCACCGGCCGCGGGTCCGTATGCTGACGCGATGATGACGGCGATCGACGCCGCCCATCGCCGCGCGCAGGCAGTCATCCTCGTCCTCAGTCCGGCGGAGACGCCGGGACAGCGGCACAATGCCGCCGCGCTCCGCCAGCGGCTGCCCGACGCCGCGGCCGCGTCGTGGCTGCGCATCGTCGATCTCGACACCGAGCCGCGCCTGCGACGAGATGATCTCCGCTACGACGGCTGGAACTACGGCGGCGTGGCCACCACGATCGCCGCCGAGCACGTTACGCCTGCAGTACTGAGCTTCATTCAGTGACGATGACAGCGGCCGGCGTCGACATCGCGGGCTTTTACTACGAGCAGCGGCATGCGCTCGCCGAGGATGCGGCAACCCTGCATGCGCTCATCGGCGCGGTGAACGCGCAGTACGACTTGTCGCCTACGCAGTGGGCGCAGTGGTACACCATCGCGCTCGGCTTCCGTCCGGATCTCATCGTCGAGCTCGGCCGGGCGAAGGGGAACTCGACCGCGCTCTTCACGCAGGCGGCGTCGCGGCTTGGCGGCAGCGCACGCGTCGTGAGCCTGTGCAACAGCACAGATTGGGAGCATGAAACGCTGCCACGCGTTCGCGCCATCGTGCCGCCGGGCTGGTTCGACCGGCTCGATGCTCGCATCGTGGACATTCTCGATGTCGATTACGAGAAGCTTTTCGCCGACGCCGGCCGCGTCCTGCTGCTGTGGGACGCGCACGGCTTCGAGATCGCAGAAACCGTACTGGGCAGAATCCTGCCGCTGATCGCTGCTCGGCCGCACCTCGTGCTGATGCACGACATCACCGACAACCGCTACTCGCCAGCTTCGCGGTCCTACGAGGGTCAGCCAATCTGGAAAGGGTCGACGTGGGACAGAGGCGTGGCCAAATCACTCGCGCGCGTCAACATCGGCTGGATGAACGCGCTCCAGGATCAGGTGGTCGCGATCGCCGACTTCGCGTGGCGGAACTCGGTCGAGGTTGGGAGTGCCGACCACGAGTACGCGCAGTTCTTTGCCGCCTGCCCGCAGCGCGCCGATGAGATGCGACGCATCGTCGGGGACGATGTCTTTTCGATGCCGGCAGAGTTTGCCTTTCTGATGCTCGACCCCGAGCGTGGACCCGTTCACTACCCAACTGTCGCCCGACGCCTTCGATATCAGTCAGACGTCGTCGTGCGCGATATTCACCCGCGCCGCTGGCTGCGGCGGCGCCAGACCTGGCCGCGTACCATCGAAACAGCAGCGGTGCCGTGGCACTACGCGGTGGTCATGGAGTGTGAGTCGCGAGACGCTGTTCCCGTGGATGTGTCTGCAGTCTTGCGTCTGGGCGTCGAGGTGAGCAATGGGCCGGTCGGGGTCGGGCTCCTGAACAGTGATCAATCGAAGTTCATCGACTCCCATCGCGTGTTGCCGGCTGATCGGCAGCAGGTGGTCTATCTGTCGGTGGCGCGCGAGTCCCGTATTCCGGCGACACTCGTCGTGCATGCATGGGATCAGCCGCTTGCCGGCCGAATCCGCATCCAGGAGGTTTCGTTTCTTTGGTAAGATACCTGGCTCTATTCAGGTTCTGATCGCGTCTCCTTCAAACTCGGCTGAAACGTCGTCACGAAGGCCGATGGCCAGGCCTCTGATTCTTGTGTCGTCAGGCCCTGTCGTCATGATCGAAAGACAATGTCCGTTATGAAGAACTCTTCAGCACACGATGCCTATGTCTGACAACTCAGTTCTCGTGACAGGCGCCGGCGGGTTCATCGGAGGCCATCTCGTCGATCGCCTGCGTTCCGAGGGGCGACACGTTCGAGCGGTCGACGTCAAGCCGCTCTCCGAGTGGTATCAGTTGTTCGACGACGTTGACCGCCGTCGACTCGACTTGCGAGACCGCGCCTCATGCGACGCCGCGGTCGCCGGCGTACGCGAGGTCTATAACCTCGCATGCGACATGGGCGGCATGGGCTTCATCGAGACGCACAAGGCCGAATGCATGATCTCGGTGCTGATCAACACCCACATGCTGATGGCGGCGCGTGACGCCG
>DATFXR010000699.1:0-2493 GCA_035315685.1 Vicinamibacterales bacterium
CGGACAGATGTGCACGTCGCCTGGTTTGACGAAGAACACCTACGGAACCGGCTGCTTCATGCTGCAGAACACCGGCGCACGGGCCCCCGCATCGCGGCACAAGCTGGTGACGACGGTCGCCTGGACGCGCAACGGCGCCGCGGAGTACGCGCTCGAGGGCAGCGTGTTCATCGGCGGCGCGGTCGTCCAATGGCTGCGCGACGGCCTCGGCATCATTCGATCGTCGGCCGACGTCGAGGCGCTCGCGAAGTCGGTCCCCGACAACGGCGACGTGTATCTCGTTCCGGCGTTCGCAGGGCTCGGCGCACCGCACTGGGATCAGCACGCACGCGGCGTGATCGTCGGGCTGACCCGCGGCGCGAGCGCCGGCCACATCGCCCGCGCGGCGCTCGAATCGATTGCCTTTCAGTCGGCCGATCTGCTCGACGCCATGCAGGCGGATGCCGGCGTGCGGGTCGCGGAACTGCGGGTGGACGGCGGCGCGGCGGGCAACGATCTCCTGATGCAGTTCCAGTCCGATCTGATCGGCGCTCCGGTGGTCCGCCCGCAGATCACCGAGACGACTGCGTTGGGCGCGGCGTACCTGGCCGGACTGGCCGTCGGGTTCTGGAAGAGCGGCGACGAAATCGCCAGTCAGTGGCGTGTCGACCGTCGCTTCGAACCGGCGATGCCGGCCGCACGGGTTGGCGAGTTGCGCACGCGGTGGAAGGACGCGCTCGAACGCGCCAGGAGTTGGAGGGGGGCCTGAGCGGCCGGGTGCCATCGCAGCCAGTCGTGTACAGTTGCGCTGTGACAGGAGTCCACGTGGATATGACTCGCATTTCCCACCGTTCCATGGCGTGCGCAGGACTGGCGCTCTTTACCGCGGCGTTGGTCGGATGTTCGTCGCCCGGTTCGGCGCCGGCGCCCGCGAAAGCGACCGATCCGCCGCCACCGGCCGCCGCGATGCTGTGGGGTGACCTCAAGCCGATCGTGTCCGTCAAGGAATTGATGAAGTACATGATCGATCCCATCGCCGACAACCTGTTCAACGCAGTCGGCACGACGGTCACCAAGAACGGAACGGTCAACGTCGAGCCGAAGACCGAAGAGGACTGGGACAAGATTCGCACCGGCGCGGTCTCGCTCATCGAAGGCATCTACCTGCTGAAGATCAAACGGCCGTTCACGCCGCCGGGCGACGAGAACGACAGCGCGGGTCCGCACCCGGTCGAACTCACGCCGGCACAAATCACCGCCAAGGTCGAACGTGACCCGGTCGAATGGAACGCACGAATCGAGGCGCTCAGAAACGTGGCGCTCGAGGCGTTCGACGTGGCGAAGCGAAAAGACATCCAGGAACTGTGGGATGTCGGCGAGAACCTCGACAAGGCATGTGAAGCGTGCCATCGCAGCTACTGGTACCCGGGCGAGGATGCGCAGTTCTATCAGAACCTCGAGCGCCGTCTGAAGGAATTCCGCGAGCAGTCGTCCACCACTGCGAAGCCCCGGAAGCCGTGAGGGTCCAGCCATGAAGGTCGGATCGAGGCCGCTAGCCGCGACTGCGCTCGCCATCACGCTCGCGGCCGCGATCGCTATGGATCGGCGCGCCGCGGCACAAGGCAGCCGGGCGCCGGCGCCGAAGCCGCTGATGGTCGAAGACGTGTTCAGGAACGTCCAGGCGCTGAAAGGCATCGGCGTCGACGATTTCCTGCTGACCATGGGCATCATGTCGGCGGCGGTCGGCTCGGACTGCGTTGGCTGTCATCCGTCGGCCGGCACCGACCACGTCGATTGGGCGCTCGACACGCCGCGCAAGCGCACCGCGCGCCGCATGGTGCAGATGGTGACCGCGATCAACCGCGACAACTTCAACGGCCGGCAGGTGGTCACCTGCTGGGCCTGCCACCGCGGCCGCGACCGTCCGATCACCACGCCGACGCTGGACACGGTGTACGGCCCGCCAACCGACGAATCAGACGACGTGGTCATCCAGGCGCAGGGGGTGCCGTCGGTGGATCAGGTGCTCGACAAGTACCTACGCGCGATCGGAGGAGCCGAGAGCGTGGCGCGCGTGTCCAGCTTCGTGGCGACGGGCAAGAGCGTCGGCTATCGCGGGTTTGGCGGCGGCGGCGTCGTCGAGGTGTCCGCGCAGGCGCCTGACAAGCGGGCGACGCACATCACCTTTCCCGAGTATCCCGATCGCGGCCTGAGCGTGAGGACCTATGACGGGCGCAGCGGCTGGATCGCGACGCCGCTCGCCGTGGTCAGGAAGTACGAGCTCGCGGGAAGCGAGCGGGACGGCGCCCGGCTGGACGCGATGCTGTCGTTCCCGCAGCAGGTCAAACAGGCTCTCACGAATCTCCGCGTCGGCCCGCCGCAGACGATCGCCGACAAGGACGTCACCGTGCTTCAGGGGAACGGGCCGAACGGCACGCTCGCGACGCTGTACTTCGACGATGCGTCCGGTCTGCTCGTGCGCATGGTGCGTCACGGCCGATCGCCGATCGGCCG
>DATFXR010000700.1:0-3326 GCA_035315685.1 Vicinamibacterales bacterium
CGCGGCGCTGGGCGCCGAGTACTGCGAGATCTGCTCCGACGTCGATGGCGTATATACGGCAGACCCGCGGGTCGTGTCAGCGGCGCGACGCATCGGAACGCTCTCCTACGAAGAGACGCAGGAGCTCGCCGAGTCGGGCGCGAAGGTACTGAATGCGCAGGCGGTCGAGTTCGCGAAGGAAAAAGGGATCGCGATCTACGCTCGCGCGACGAAGGGCCCGCTGCCGGGCGCCGATCCGTCGGCCGACGGCACGGTGGTGCGCAGGCATCCGCCGCGCATGCCGGGGACGGTCGTCGGTGTCGCGAGCGAAAGGGACGTCATCGTGATCGAGGCCGCGGCGGCCGAAGGCTCAGCTGAAGCCTTCGCGCCGGGGGAGCTGCTCACGGTCCTCGACGCGCACTACGTTTCGGGGAAACAGCTGCACATCGCCGGCGACCGCCTGACGCTGGTCATCTCCCGCGAAAACCTGCACGAAGAAGCGAGGGTGCGCGCCGCGCTGGCATCGACATTCGGCAGCGGCGTGCGCATCGCCGACACCCTCGCAGCCATCAGCGTCGTCGGCGCGGGCATCAATGCATCGTTCGAAAATCTGCGGCGCGGGTCCGCAGCGCTCGAGAGCGCCTCCATCGTGGTTGACGGCGTCGCAACTTCGTCGTTCCGGATCACGTGGATGATCGATCGCGCGCGCGTCGACGAAGCCGTGCGTCTGCTGCATGCCACCTTCATAGAGGGTCAGGCGCCGCTCGTGCCCTGAGGCTCGGGAATTGGGATTTCCGGTGATGGCGCGCGGGCTCACGGTTCTCGACAGATTCCTCCGCTACGTGCGCTACGACACGCAGTCCGACGAACAGTCGACGACCTATCCCAGTACTGACAAGCAACTGCTGCTCCTGCGGGATCTCGTCGACGAACTCCGTGCGCTCGGCCTGGACGACGCCGCGATCGACGATCACGGCTACGTGATGGCGACGATCCCGGCGACGACGCGGAAGCGGGACGTGCCGACGATTGGCTTCATCGCCCACGTGGACACGTCGCCAGAGATGCCCGGCGCCGGCGTCAAGCCGATCGTTCACCGCGCCTACGACGGACGGGATCTCGTGCTGCCGGACGACCCGAGCGTGGTGCTGCGTGTCGCCGACGTCCCGCTGCTTGCCGAACAGATCGGCAACGACATCGTCACCGCATCGGGGACGACGCTGCTCGGCGCCGACAACAAAGCGGGCGTGGCCGAGATCGTCGCGGCGGCGGCGCATCTCATCGCGCATCCCGAGATCGCGCATGGTGCGATCCGCGTCGCGTTCACGCCAGACGAAGAAATCGGACGCGGCACGCAGCATTTCGACGTCGCGCGTTTCGGCGCGGCCTGCGCCTACACGATGGACGGCGGGCGCCGCGGCGAGATTCAGGTCGAAAGCTTCTCCGCCGACGCAATCACGGTCACGTTCCATGGCTTCAACACGCATCCCGGCTACGCAAAAGGCCGCATGGTGAACGCGATCAAGGCAGCGGCCGCCTTCATCGATCGGCTGCCGAAGGATGCGCTGTCTCCGGAGACGACCGACGGCTACGAGGGGTTCCTGCACCCGTATGTGGTGCACGCCGGCGTCGAGCGCACGTCGGTGCGATTGCTGGTGCGCGATTTCGTCACCGCCCGACTGCATGAGAAGGAGTCGTTCGTCGAGCGTCTCGCACACGACGCGGCCGCCGCCCACCCCGGGGTCCACGTCGAAACGGCCGTCGAGGAGTCGTACCGCAACATGCGAGAGGTCCTCGACCGGCACCCGGAGATCGCCGACTACGCGCGGGACGCGATCCGCCGCGCCGGTCTCGAGCCGCATGCGCACCCGATTCGTGGCGGCACCGATGGATCACGGCTGTCGTTCATGGGACTGCCGACGCCAAATCTGTTCGCCGGCGAGCAGAACTTCCATTCGCGACTCGAATGGGTCTCGGTGCAGGACATGGAGAAGGCCGTCGAAGTGATCGTGCACCTCGCGCAGATCTGGGATTAGCGCGCCTGATCGCCGGGTTATCATCCTCTTCCGCGTGCTCACCGTTGTTCCAGCGCGTCGCCGCGCCTACCGTGCGCTCATCCTGGCGCGGCTCGCGCTGACTCTCGCCGTCCTCTTCGCGTGCGGCAGTGCGGTCTTCGCCGCTGATCGTGGCCCGATCGTCGCGGCGGCAGCAGACGCCTTCGTCGCCCACGCCTCCGGCAGCGACACCTGGTCGATCGGCAGTGCGCAAGTGGAGCTCGTCGTCGGTTTCGACACCACTCGGACGCTGACGCTCCAGCGGCTCTTCAACCCGGCGAACGGCCGCATCTGGGACGTCGCGCCGGCCGCCGCCGGCGGCTTCACTGCCGGCACCGAGCGAATCGCGCTGACGTCGAGCGGCGCGACCACGCTCGTCAGCGCGACCACGCGGACCACTCAATTCGGCGTCGAGCTGACGTTCCTGTTCGAGCACCGCGGCCAGCGATTGCAGATCGCGCGCGTGTTTGCCTGCTACAGCGGCTCGCCGACCATCGAAACCTGGGCCCGGATCACCAGCACCGGCGGCGACGGCACGGCAGTCAGCGAATTTGCGGCGCTGCAGCTGATCATGCAGAGCGGCCACTTGCAGTGGCTGGGCGGCCTGCGCGGTGACACGGCCGGTGGCTCGGTCGACGACGCCTTCGTCGTTGCCGACCGCGATGTCGACGGGGACGAGCACGTCGAGCTGGGGGCTACCGGTCGATCGTCGGAAACGTTCGTGCCGTTGCTCTGGGTTCAGAACGACGGCGACGAGTTCTACGCCGGGCTGATGTGGTCGGGCGCATGGCATGCGGACGTCTCGCGTGCCGGCGAGCGGCTGCAGGTTCGCTTCGACTTTCCCGGCGTGACGACGATGGTGACGCCGGCTCGCGGGCTCGACCTGCCGCACGCGTTCTTCGGCCTCACCAGACCTGCGGAGACCGACGCGTCAGGCGCGCTGCACCAGTTCATCCGCAACGGTATCAGGCGCGGACGTCCGTTCACGCCGCTCGTCACCTACAACACCTGGTTCGTCTACGGGACGACGGTGAACGAAGACGCGATGGTAGCGGAGATGGATCGCGCGGCAGCGCTCGGCGCCGAGCTGTTCGTGCTCGACGCAGGCTGGTACGTCGGCGCCGGCGAGACGAGCGATTTCGATTTCGACTCCGGGCTCGGTTCCTGGACAGCCGATCCGGATCGATTTCCATCCGGTCTCGCGAGCCTCACCGACTACGCACACGGACTCGGCATGAAGTTCGGTTTGTGGGTCGAGCCGGAGCGCGTGGCGTTGTCGACGGTCGAGCGGCC
>DATFXR010000701.1:0-6433 GCA_035315685.1 Vicinamibacterales bacterium
GAGGAGGACCGATGGCGCTGAGCGCACGCAATCACCTGAGCGGCACGATCGAGGACATCGTGTGGGGCGACGTGCTCGTCCACGTCACCGTGCGTGTCGGCGACTCGGTCATCGAATCGGTCATCACCCGCCGCAGCGGCGAGGAGATGGGGTTGAAGAACGGCGACAAGGTCACCGCCGTCGTCAAGGCCACTGAGGTCATGCTTTCGAAATAGTCGGTTCAGAATAGTTCGAGACGATTTGAATCCTGGTTCGGTCCTCGGTAGAGTGTGCGGATGCGCAGCGCCCGAAGCGGATCGATCCGGGCCCTTCTCGTGGCCGGACTGCTGTTTCTCGCCGTCGGCGCGCCGGTGCGGGCGCAGGTGGCTGCTGGTGAGATCACCGGCCTGGTGAGAGATCAGGCCGGGGCCGCTGTTCCCGGCGCGACCATCACGGTCACCGACACACGGACGAATCTTCAGCGAGTCGCCGTCTCCACGGGCGATGGCATCTACACCGCCGCGAGCCTGGCGCCCGGCGAGTACCGTCTTGACATCGAGCTCCAAGGGTTCAAACCGGTGCGGCGCGAGGGCGTTCGTCTCTCGACTGGTGAAAAAGCGCGAATCGATTTTGACCTCAGCGTCGGCGATATTCGCGAACAGGTGACCGTCGTCGCGGATGCGCCGATCGTGCGCGCGGAGACCGCGAGCCTCGGGACAGTGGTCGAGAACGAGCAGGTTGTGCAATTGCCGCTGAACGGCCGGCTGTTCATCATGCTCGCCGGCATTGTCCCTGGCGTCGCGCTCCCGCCAAACTCCGTGCTGCCCCGGATCAACGGCGGGAGGCCTCGCACCAACGAATATCTCTTCGACGGGATTTCCGTGCTGCAGCCCGAGCCGGGCCAGGTGGCGTACTACCCGGTGGTCGACGCCATCCAGGAATTCAAGATTGAGAGCAACAGCCCGCCCGCCGAGTTCGGTCGATTCAATGGCGGCGTGGTCAATCTCACCACCAAGTCGGGCACCAATGCGTTTCACGGCAACCTGTTCGAGTTCTTCCGCAACGAGCACCTGAACGCGACGAACTACTTCCAGTCGAGCAATGCGGTGAGACCGGAGTACCGCCGAAATCAGTATGGCGGCATGTTTGGCGGACCGGCAGTCGCCGACCGGACCTTCTTCTTCGTCGATTATCAGGGTCAGCGTCAGGGCATTGGACGGACCGTGACGTCGACGGTGCCCACGCTCCTGCAGCGCCAGGGAATCTTCACGGAAGCGATCGCCGGGCGGGTACCGCTCATCTACGATCCGTCGACGACTGTCGGATCGACGCGCACGCCGTTTCCCAACAACACGATTCCACGGAGCGCAATGGATCCGGTCGCGCTCTCGCTTCTCGAGCGCTACCCGCTCCCCACCACCGCGGGGACCGCGAACAATTACAGCCAGACGGCCAGCGAGATCGTCAATCAGGATCAGAGCGACATCCGGATCGATCACAAGTTCGCGACGAACCGGGACCAGGCGTTCGGACGGCTCACCTACTTCCGCGAACATGCGCTACCGGTGACGGCGTTTCCGGACGGCAGCGGAGCCATTCCAGCCGGCAGCGTGGCCGTCGGCCCACAGGACACGACCGCCTGGGCATTTGCGTCCAACTATCAGCACACGTTCTCACCCAATCTGCTGAATGAGGTACGCGTCGGCGACACGCGACGCAGCGTCGACCGGAGTGCCGTGCAATTGCCCTCACCGGCGGGGGCCGCGCTCAACATTCCCGGCATCCCGTCCAATGCGCAGTTTCCCAACGCGATGCCGACCTTCGCGCCCAACGGCTACCAGCAGCTCGGGTCGCCCAACAACACTGCCTCGAACTTCAGCACCAGCGTCACCGAAATTGCCGACTCGCTCACCTGGCTGAAGGGGCGCCACACGATGAAGGCGGGGCTCGACTGGCGCTGGGAGCGGCTCGACGTGATCCAACCCCCGTTTCCGACGGGTTCGTTCGTCTTCAGCACCGTCGGCAGCGATTTGCCCGGGGTGGCGAACACCGGCAACGCGTTCGCGAGCTTTCTGCTCGGACAGGTGCAAACCTTCGCGATCGACCTTCAACAAACGCAGATTCAGGAACGCGCGCACTTTCAGGAATACTTCATCCAGGACGACTGGAAGGTCTCGGACCGCCTGACGATCAACCCCGGGCTGCGATACACGCTGAATTTTCCATCCACCGAGATCAATGGGCAGACCGCCGTCTTCGACCTGCAGACACGTCAGCTCGACTACCCGGACACGGATCCCGTACGGCCACTCAAGAAGAACAATTTCGGCCCTCGGTTTGGCGCCGTCTATCGCCTGACCGACAAGACCATCGTCAGCTCAGGGTATGGGCTCGTGTGGATCGAGATGGCGGGTATCACCACGCCCTTCACGACGCCGACGTTCCCGTTCCTCCAGGACGTGTCGCTCAGAACGCTCGACAACATCACACCCGCGTTCGTGCTGGCGAAGGGACCGACTGTCACGCCGGTCGGTGCCACACCAACCGCCGGCCTCGGCCAGGGTGTCTTTACCGTTGACGGCGGGCTCGGCTCTGGCTACGCACAACAGTGGAATGCGTCGGTGCAGCGGGAGTTGACGACGAACACGGCCGTTGAAGTGTCGTACCTGGGATCGAAGATTACGCACGTAGGGATCCCGGACAGCAACATCAATCAGTTGACGGAAGACCAGCTGAAACTAGGCACTGCGCTCCTCGCACGGGTACCGAACCCGTACTTCGGGATCATTCCGCGCTCATCCTCGATCGGCGACCCGACGGTGACCGTGGCGCAGCTGATGAAGCCGTATCCCGAGTACACGGCCGTGAGTTTTTACCGGAACAATGTCGGCACCACCGACTATCAGGGGGTGGCGTTCAGTGTTCGTCAACGCGTGTCGCGCGGCCTGACCTACTCGGCCGCCTACACCTACTCGAAGCTGACCGACATTGCCTCGTCGGTGTTCGACGCGTCGATTCTGACTGGACCGCTGACCAACGCCGCTGTCGCCGACAGTCACAATCTCGAGCGTGACCGCGACTACTCGACCGGCGACATTCCTCATTATTTTGCCGCCTCGATCGTGTGGGACCTGCCGGTTGGCGAGGGCCGCGCGAAGCACGCGACGGGTATTCTCGGCGCGTTGGCGAACGATTGGAGCGTCGCCTCCGTCACGACGCTGCAGTCTGGAGTGCCGGTCGCGGTGACTCAGGCGAATTCGCTCGGATACGCCGGTTTTACGACGCAGCGGCCGAACCTGGTCGGCAATCCGACGCTGCCGGCTGACCAGCGCACCGCCGATCACTGGCTCAACACGGCGGCGTTCGCGTTAGCCAATCAGTTCACGATCGGATCCGCCTCCCGCAATCCAGTGCGGGGGCCGTCGTATCGCGACGTCGATCTTGCGGTGATGCGCCGCGTGCCGGTCGGGCGGGAACGCGCCGTCGAATTGCGTGTGGAGGTTTTCAACCTGCTGAACACGGTGAATTTCGGTGCGCCAGCGGCGACTGCCGGCGCGGCGAACTTCGGCACGATCACGACGGCGCTCGATCCCCGCGTCGCGCAGCTCGCGCTGAAGTTCCTGTTCTGAGGGGCAGCGGCCGCGGAGCTCGCGGAGCACGCAGAAAGAGTCTTTCTGCGGACTCGGCGTTCTCTGCGGTTGGGTCCCGTTCTCGTCGGCTTACTTGACGTACAGCTGCGGGAACTCTTTTTTCAGCGCGTCCACCTTCGGCAGGTCCCACATCATGATGTACGGCTGATAGGGGTTGCGCGCCGCGTAGTCCTGGTGATATTCCTCCGCCTCGTAGAAGGCGGTCAGCGGGACCAGATCGGTCGTGATGTCCTTCTTGCCGAACACGTGCGCATCGCGAAGCTGGCCCATGTACGCCTTCGCGATGGCCTGCTGCCGATCGCTCGAGTAAAAGATCACCGACCGGTACTGTGGCCCGGTGTCCGGTCCCTGCCCGCCGCGCTGCGTCGGATCGTGCGCGACCGAGAAGAAGACCCTGAGCAGCTGACCGTACGAGACCTTCGACGGATCGTAGGTGATCTTCACCGATTCGGCGTGTCCGGTCGTGCCGGTCGAGACCAGGTCGTACTTCGCGGATTTCGCCGGGCCGCCCGAGTAGCCGGACACCGCGTTCACGACGCCGCGCACGTGCTGGTAGACCTCCTCGATGCCCCAGAAGCAGCCGCCGGCAAGCACCGCGCTGATCTGCGCCGGCGCGTCGGCCAACCGATCGTCGAGGTCAGGATCGGGCAGCGCCACCGCCTTCGCGCTCATCGCCGAGGAGAATGCGATCGCGGCGATGATGATCAGGCCGGCAGTGAAGAGTCGACTGAGCTTCATAGCAGCTCCTCTGCCGAATGATAGACCGCCTGGCCCTCGATCGGGAATTGCCGTCTCGTGACGAAAACGAGATCGTGTATGATGCGCGTCGCCACCCCTGCCGGATCGGGAGCCGCAAACGATGCGCTCGCGAACCTCGGTCGTCCTGCTCGCGGCGAGCCTCATCGCCGTCGCCACCATCCACCTCGGCGCGCAGCGCGGGGCGAACACGGCTCAACCGCTCGACGGATTGCCTCCTGCGCTCATCGATGCATTCAACGCCGGGGCGCGCGTATTCACGAAGCAGTACACGGTCGCGGACGGGCTCGGCCCGGTCTTCAACGACGAAGCCTGCGGGGACTGCCATCGCACGCCGGCGGTGGGCGGCGCGAGCAATCGGACGGTGACCCGGTTCGGTCGCAACGCCGACGGTGTCTTCGATCCGCTGGTCGAGCTCGGCGGCTCGCTGATCCAGTCGCGCGGCATCGGCAGCGTGACGACGCAGTTCGGATCGTTCACATTCACCGGCGAGCGGGTGCCCGGCGACGCAGATATCACGACGCGCCGTCGCACCACTGAGACGCGGGGGCTCGGGCTGGTCGACGCCGTGCCTGACGAGACCTGGCTGGCGATCGCGCGCCGCGAGGCGAGCGACGATCCGGCGACCGCGGGGCGTCCGGCGACTGTCCTGAACCTCGCGACGCGACTCCCGGCGGTCGGCAAGTTCGGATGGAAGGCGCAGGTGCCGACAGTGCACCAGTTCTCCGGCGACGCGCTGATGAACGAAGCTGGCGTCACCAACCCGGATTTTCCCGAAGAGAACTGCCCCGGCGGCGACTGCTCGCTGCTCGACTTCAATCCGGCGCCGGCGTTGAACGATGATGGTCGCGACGTCGACGCGCTCACCGACTTCATGCGCCTGCTCGCGCCGCCGGCGCGCGGTCCGATCACCGACGCCGTCGTCGCCGGCGAAGGTGTGTTCGCGGCCATCGGCTGCGGCTCGTGTCACCTGCCGTCGATCGAGACGGGCGCCAGCACCGTCGCTGCGCTGAATCGCGTCACGTTCCATCCGTACTCGGATTTCCTGCTGCACGACATGGGGACGCTTGGCGACGGGATCGTGCAGGGACAGGCCCGCGCCCGCGAGATGCGCACCGCGCCGCTCTGGGGGTTGCGATCGGCTGCGCGGCTCCTGCACGACGGCAGCGCGACCACGATCGAGCAGGCGATCCAGCGTCACGACGGCCAGGGCGCCGCTGCGGGCGACCGGTTCGCCACTCTCGATCCTGATCGGCTCGCCGCGCTGCTCGCGTTTCTGAGATCGCTGTGAGGGGCTCGAGGCTCGAGGCTAGCTGTCGGGCGCTGGCGGAATGGAACCGCGGAGATCGCGGAACCCGCAGAGAATTCCTTTCTCAGGACATCTGAGATTTTGGTTTCGGCGCACTCTGCGGTCTGGGCGGTTGCTTTTCGGGGACAGCTAGCTCCCAGCCCCAGCCCCCAGTCCCGAGCCCCTACTGTTGCCGCGTGCGCGGAGCGAACTGGGCGAGCAGCCGCCGGTACTCCGGATCCTCGACGCGCTCGTTGGCGCCGCCGGTGACGACACGCAGCATGCGGCGTGCCTGGCTGCGTTCGGGCGACTCGTCGGGCGCGTCGGCGGCGCGCGTGAATCGCGTCAGGTACTCGCGCAACCGGCTCAGATTCGCATCATGCCGGCTCACGTCACCCAGGCCGGCTTCGAGGCCGGCGATCTCATCGAGCACGCGGATTTCCGCATCGTCGTTCGAACGCTCGCGAGACAGCGCCTTTTTGACCTCCGGCTGGCGCGTCAGTTCGCGTGCGCGCGCCGTTTCCGCCGCCACGTCGCGGAGGCCTTTGAAGTCGTCGGCCAGCGCTTCGAGCAGATGAACGGTCCCGGCGGCGTCTGTCGAGTCGGCGATCCGCTTCCGCCGCTTCTCCAGAAGCCGATCGATCAGCGCTTCGTCTTTCGACTTCCGACCTGCCTTCATCGCCTGCAACTCCATCCATTCGACGGCGTCGAGCGCGACCGAGTCGGGCGGCAGCGTGTGCCCGCCGTTGAAGACCTCGAG
>DATFXR010000702.1:0-13452 GCA_035315685.1 Vicinamibacterales bacterium
TCGCCGCCGCCGCGCAGGTAGGTCAGCGCTTCCTTGCCGTTCGCGGCAGGCACCGGCGCAAATCCCTCCAGCTTCAGGAACTTGCTCATGAGCCGCACAAGGTTTGGATCGTCGTCCACGACGAGCACGCTGGCAGCCATCACCTCACCCCTCGACCGCAAAAGTATGACAGATTGAGAGTGCGACCGCTTGAATTAAGAGTGCGAGTAAAAAATCAAGAATCCGTGCAAGGCGGGCCCGTGAAGGTGGCACGAATTCTCATCTCGTCATTCCAAATTCCTTAATCTCCACGGCGTTCGCTGATCTCGACGCGCGACTGCACCACGTCCTCATATATCTCCAGGGCGCGTTGTCCGATCGCATCCCAGCTGAAATGACGCTCGAAATGCTGGCACACTGCCGGGCGCTCGGCGCGAAGATCGCGCCGTGCCAGTGCGACCAGCGCACGCGCGCAGCCGGCCGCGTCGCCGGGCTGCCACAGCACACCTACCGCTCCACCGGCCGTCAGCACCCGGAATGACGGGATGTCGGTCACGGCCGGCGTCGCGCCACAGGCCAGCGCCTCGATCAACGCATAGCCGCTGCCCTCGTGACGGCTGCCGAGGACGAAGATGTCGGCGGCGCTGCAGTACGCCGGGATGCGCTCGTGTGCGACGGCGCCGGCAAGATGCACGCGCTCACGCAGCACGATACGGCCTTCGACTCGCGCCTGGACGTCGCGCAGGAGATCAGACGCGTCGTAGACCATGGTCAGCGTCGCCTGCGGCAGCGTCGTGACGGTGCGCTCGAACGCGTCGAGAATGGTCAGCGGATCCTTGTTCGCATTGAGACGGCCGACCCACAGGATCGCGGGGTTGCCGTGCATGCCCGTGATCGATTCGGCCTCGGCGCGCGGGATCGCCGTCACCGCCGTACTCGCCTCCATCACCTGGTAGGTGCGCTGCCGCGGAGCGATGAAGCCGGCGCGCCGCCACCGGCCGACGTGATCGTCAGCCGCGAAGAGAAACGCGTCGACAGCGTGACGCGTCGCCGCGCCGATCAGCCGTGCAACCGGCGCGTACCCCATCGGTCCGCTGTCGGAATGGTTCTGGACCACGACGGCCGTCGACGCGGGCAACGATCGACGTAGCCTCCATGTCCGGGCCCCGAATTCGAGCCCGTTCACATGAGCGACGTCAGGCGACAAGGCCGCTGCGGCGCTGGCCACCGCGCGGTTCACGAACACGTACTCGATCCCGTTGCGGACGATGCGGGCGGCGCGGCGAAAGCGCTGCACGACGGCAGACCGTCGTGCGCCCGCGGCGAGCACTGCCTGGGACCAGCCGGTGAGCGTCGTATAGCGCGCCAGCAGCGCGTCGGGGTCGCTCAAGCTGTTGTCAAACGCGTAGTTAACCTGAACAACCGAGAGGCTGTTGCGGCCAGTTTTCACTTGAAGCGGCGCCCCATGCACATATATTGTGCACGGGCAAACTCTCGTCCTTTTTTTCATTCGCGGAGAATCATCCATGACACGAACCGTCCTGCGATCGGCGCTGGTGCTGGTCCCGCTCGTCATGCTCGCCGGGCTGAAGCTCGCCGGTCAGCCCGCTGGCATGCCGTCCACGAAGAGCGGCGACTGGACGCACTACACGGCGGACGTCCACGGCACCAGGTACTCGCCGCTCGATCAGATCAACGCATCCAACTTCAACCAGCTCGAGGTTGCGTGGCGGTTCAAGACCGACAATCTTGGCACCCGACCGGAGTACAAGCTCGAAGGCACACCGCTGGCGATTCACGGCACGCTGTACACGACCGCCGGCACACGACGGTCGGTGATCGCGCTCGACGGCAAGACCGGCGAGTTGATCTGGTCGCACAGCTATCGTGAAGGCAACCGCGCCGCGATCGCGCCGCGTCAGCTCTCGGGCCGCGGCGTCGCGTACTGGACCGACGGCAAAGGCGATGAGCGCATCCTCTACGTCACGACCGGTTATCGGCTGATCGCGCTCAACGCGAAGAACGGAGCGATGGTGCCGTCCTTCGGCGAGGGCGGAGTCGTGGATCTCAAGAAAGGCGCCCTCGTCGGCAAGGGCCAGCAGATCGACTACGAGGTGGGCGAAATCGGCCTGCACTCGACGCCGACCGTGGTGAAGGACGTGGTGATCGTCGGCTCGTCGTTCAAAGAAGGCATGACGGTCGTCACCCACAACAACACAAAGGGGCTGGTACGCGCGTTCGACGTCAAGAGCGGCAAGCTGCTGTGGACGTTCAACACGATTCCGCGGCCGGGTGAGTTCGGCAACGACACGTGGGAAAACGAATCGTGGGCGATCAACGGCAACACCGGCGTGTGGTCGCAGATCACGGTCGACGAAGACGCCGGCCTCGTGTACCTCCCGGTCGAGGATCCCACCTCGGACTACTACGGCGGCCATCGTCCGGGTAACAACCTGTTCGGCGACAGCATCGTGTGCGTCGATCTCAAGACCGGTCAGCGCAAGTGGCACTTCCAGGTCGTGCACCATCCGATTTGGGACTACGACATGTCGTCGGCACCGATTCTTCTCGACGCCAACGTGAACGGCAAGCTGATCAAAGCGGTGGCCGTGCCGAGCAAGCAGTCGTTCCTGTACGTGTTCGATCGCAGCACCGGCCAGCCGATCTGGCCGATCGAAGAGCGGCCGGTGCAGCAGTCCGACGTGCCCGGCGAGAAGACCTCGCCGACGCAGCCGTTCCCCACCAAGCCGCCGGCTTATGGACGTCCGTATCTCAAGGTGCCGGACGATCTCATCGACTTCACGCCGGCGCTCCGCACGCAGGCGCTCGAGAACCTGAAGCAGTATCGCGTGGCGGGCATGTACAACCCGCCGGTTGTCGGCGACCCGAACGGCATCCGCGGCGCTATCAACACCGGCAACGCGAGCGGCGGCACGAACTGGCCGGGCGGCGGCGCCGATCCGGAAACCCGCACGGTGTACGCCGTCGCCAGCATGGGCGCGGTCGGCGGGCTGACGCTCCGCAAGCCGCCGTCGGGATTCTCGGATCTGAATTACGTGTCCGGCATGGAAGGGACCGAATTCCGTGAAGCGCTCGGTCCCGGCTTTGGCACAGCGGCAGATTCGCCGCTGGCGGCTGCGCGCGGGCGCGCGGGAGCGGCGCCCGAGGGCACACCAGCGGCCGGCGGCGGTCGCGGCGGCCGTGGTGCCGGACGCGGCGCGGCCGCCGAACCGGGCGCGGCGCCGGCCGCCGGCGGCGGCCGCGGCGGCGGGTTGACGGACGGTCTCAACGGGTTGCCGATCATCAAGCCGCCGTACGGCGTGCTCGCGGCCATCGATCTCGACAAGGGCGAGCTGAAGTTCCAGGTGCCGCACGGCGACACACCCGATGCCGTCCGCAACGCGCCGATGCTGGCCGGGATGAACATTCCGAAGACGGGTCAGAACGGCAGCGTCGGTCTGGCCGTCACCAAGTCGCTGGTCGTCGCGGGCGATCCGCAGGTGACGGCGCCGCCCGGACGGCCGCGCGGTGCCATGTTGCGTGCGTACGACAAGAACAACGGCGCCGAAGTGGGAGCAGTGTGGCTGCCGGCCGCGCAGAGCGGGTCACCCATGACCTACATGGCGGACGGCAGGCAGTACATCGTCGTCGCAGTGAGCGGCGGTGTCTATTCTGGTGAGTACATTGCTTTCGCGCTGCCCAACGCGGGCCGCCCGACAACCCAAGCGCAGAGGTAAGCTAGCGGTAGTGTCCGGCTTTAGCCGGACCGTGAAAAGGGCCACACGAATGACACGAACAGTGAAACGAATGGTGCTGGCGGCAGCGGGAATCGCAGGCGCGCTCGGCGCGATGATAGCCGCGCCGCGGATGACGGCCACGCTGTCCGGCCAGCAGGTTCCGGGGTTTTTGACGACGAAGAACGGTGAATGGCCGTACTACACCGCCGACGTCCGCGGCTCGCGGTACTCGCCGCTCGATCAAATCAACGCCGGCAACTTCAATCAGCTCGAAGTCGCCTGGCGCTTCAAGACCGATAACATGGGCACGCGCCCCGAGTTCAAGCTCGAAGGCACGCCGCTGATGATGAAAGGCGTGATCTACGCGACCGGCGGCACTCGCCGCTCGGTGGTCGCGCTCGATGCGAAGACCGGCGAGCTGATCTGGGTGCACGCCGAGAAGGAAGGTGCGCGCGCCGTGAACGCACCGCGGCAGCTGTCTGGCCGCGGGCTCTCCTACTGGACCGACGGCAGGGGCGACGATCGCGTCGTCTATGTCACTACCGGATATCGCCTCGTTGCGCTGAATGCGAAGACCGGCGTGCCGGTCCCCGGCTTCGGCCAGAACGGCGTCGTCGATATGAAGGTCGGCGCGGTCGTCGGCAAAGGACAGCAGATCGATCTGGAGAGCGGAGAAATCGGGCTGCATTCGACGCCGACGGTCACCAAGGACGCGATCATCGTCGGCTCGTCGTTCCGAGAGGGCCTCACCGTCAAGACGCACAACAACACCAAGGGTCTGGTCCGCGCGTGGGACGCGAAGACGGGCAAGCTGCTGTGGACGTTCAACACGATTCCTCGTCCGGGTGAGTTCGGGGCCGACACCTGGGAGAAGGAATCGTGGGCGATCAACGGCAACACCGGCGTGTGGACGCAGATCACCGTCGACGAAGAAGCCGGCCTCGTCTACCTGCCGGTCGAAGATCCCACGTCGGATCTCTATGGCGGTCATCGTCCGGGCAACAACCTCTTTGGCGACAGTCTTGTCGCGGTCGATCTGAAGACCGGCCAGCGCAAGTGGCATTTCCAGATCGTTCACCATCCGATCTGGGACTTCGACATGCCGGCGGCGCCGCTGCTCGCCGACATCAACGTGAACGGCAAGCCGATCAAGGCGGTCGCGCAGGCAACCAAACAGGGCCTCCTCTATGTGTTCGATCGCATCACCGGGCAGCCGGTGTGGCCGATCGAAGAGCGTCCGGTGCCGCAGACCGACGTACCGGGCGAGAAGACCTCGCCGACGCAGCCGTTCCCGACCAAGCCGCCGGCCTACTCGCGCAACGGCGTGCTCGAGAGCGATCTGATCGACTTCACGCCGGAGCTCAAGGCAGCCGGACTCGAGGCGGCGAAGCGCTATCGGCTCGGTCCGGTGTTCACACCACCGCTCGTCAGCAAGGTCGAAGGGCCGGTCGCAACGCTCACGTCAGGCACGCTCAGTGGCGGCGTCAACTGGCCAGGCTCGGCGTACGACCCGGAGATGCACACGTTCTTCTCGCACGCGTGCAACGCTTGCATCTCACCGCTCGGTCTGGTCGCGCCGCCGAAGGAGTTCTCGGATCTCGACTACGTGATGGGCACGGCGGGTCAGACGTTCCGCGCGATCGTCGGCGGCGGTGAGGGCGAGGCGGCCGATGCTCCCCGTCCGGCGCGTCCGGCGACACCGCCTCCACCACCAACGCCTCCGCCCGCGACGGCCGGTGGACGCGGCGGAGCGACACCTCCCGGTGGCGGCGGCGGTGGATTCGGCGCGACCGTCCAGGGACTGCCGATCGTGAAGCCGCCGTACGGCCAGATTGTCGCCGTCAATCTCGATCGTGGCGACCTCGTGTGGTCCACACCGCACGGCGACACACCCGACGCGGTGCGGAATCACCCGGCACTCAAAGGTCTGAACATCCCGAAGACCGGGCAGAGCGGCAACGTCGGCGTCGTGGTCACGAAGACACTCGTCGTCGCCGGCGATCCCTCGGTGACGACGACGCCAGAGCATCCGCGCGGGGCGATGCTGCGCGCGTATGACAAGACCAACGGCAAGGAAGTCGGCGCCGTGTGGCTGCCCGCTCCGCAGAGCGGCTCACCGATGACCTACTCGGTCGACGGCCGTCAGTACATCGTCGTCGCGGTGAGCGGCGGGAATTACTCCGGCGAGTACATCGCGTTCGCGCTGCCGCAGACGTCGACGCGCCCGACGGCTGGTCAGTGACAATTAAGAAGCAGGAATGAAGAATTAAGAATTCGTGACGGGGCCGCCTCTTTCAGGGGCGGCCTTTTTTCTGAAGCACGCCGGCGATATTGCCCGACCCGCCCGACCTGCCTCACCCGCCCGACCTAACTGACGCGAAGGCGTGACGCCGGCGGAGCGTTCTTCGGCGTGAGCGTGAAGATCACCGAGACGAGCTCTCCGGGATCGATCGGCTTCGCGAGATGCCATTCGAAGCCGGCCTCGAACGCCCTCTCGCGATCTTCCTGACGCGCGTGCGCGGTGAGCGCCACCGCCGCGACACCGCCGCGGCTGCCGCCCAGCGCGCGCACTTTCCGCATCAACGCGTAGCCATCCTCGCCGGGCATCTCGATGTCGGAGAGCAGGACGTCGGGCGACCACGTTTCGAGCAGCATCAGCGCGTCCTCGGCTGAGGCGGCCGCGCGCACCTCGGCGCCCGCCGACTCGAGCACGGCGACCAGCAGTTCGCGCGCGTTCAAGTCGTCGTCGGCGACGAGGATCTGGATGCCGTCGAGACGGATCGCTGTCGGCCGTTTTTCGTCGTAGGCGCGCCTCCACACGTCCTTTTGATCGGCCGGCGCCTGCGATCGCGCCGGCAGCACCACATGAAACGTTGCACCCGGCGAGGGCGCGTTGTTTTCCGCGCGGACAGTGCCGCCATGCAGTTCGGTGAGATGGCGGACGATGGCGAGGCCAAGGCCGAGGCCACCGTGTGCGCGCGTCGTGCCGGTGCCGCCCTGCCGAAAGCGCTCGAACACATGCGGCAGGAAGTCAGCGGCGATGCCGGTACCGGTGTCGCGCACGGCGATCGACACGCTGTCGACAGCCCGATCGATTTCGATGTCGATGCGGCCGCCCGGCGGCGTGAACCGCACCGCGTTCGACAGCAGATTCCAGACGATCTGCTGCAGCCGCCCCGCGTCGCCGCTGACGGTCATTTCACCGGGCGCGACCATCGTCGCGACGGTGATGTTCTTCGCGATCGCCGCCGGACGGATCGCGTCGATCGCCGCGGCGACCGCATCCGGCAGCGTCACAGCCTGGACGTCGAGACGCAGCTTGCCGGAGACTACTCGCGACACGTCGAGCAGGTCGTCGACCAGCTGGCCGAGCGCCCTGGCGTTGCGCTCGATTGCGACGAGCGCGCGGTCGCGCTGCCCTTCGCGCAGCTGATTGGTCGCCAGCATCCGCGACCAGCCGTAGATCGCGGTGAGCGGCGTCCGCAGCTCATGGGAGATCGTCATCAGGAATTCGTCCTTCAGCCGGCTCGCCTCGTCGCGCTCGCGGTTGCGCGCTTCGAGCGTCATCGCGGCTTCGCGAAGGCCGGTCGCCAACTCGTCGATTTCGGAGATGCGCGATCCGGCAAGGGCGACCGGCTCGCCGCGCGCCAGCGTCATCGCCGCTCTCGACGCAGAGCGCATCGCCCGGACGATCACCTGACCGAGCAGCAGTCCGAGGCCGGCGCCCGCCGCGAGAATCACGACCCAGCCGCCGGCGAGCAGCCATAGCAGCCGGCGCACCGGCCCATCGACGTAGTCGCGCGGCTCGGCAATCGCGACGAGCAACCCGTTCTTCGCCGACCGGCTGAAGGCCGCGTAAGTCGGGACACCCTCACGCGACACGGTTTCCCAGCTACCTTCCATCCTGCCGGTCGCGATCGACACCACCGACTGCCTCGCCGGGGTGCCGACGTACGACTCCTCCAGCGCCGACCGCGCGACGATCCGGTTGCTGCTGTCGACGAGCGCGACGACGACATTGGGTGGCGCTTGCTGCGCGCGGAGGATCGCGCTGAGGCTGTCGGATCGGACGCGCGCTCCGAGCGCGAGCCTGGCCTTGCCGTCGCGGATCACCGGCACGGCGATCATCACGAAATGGCCGGGGACCTCGGTGAGCGTGAAGAGGTTGGACACGAGCGGGCGGCCCGTCGTGATGACCGTTTCCGCCCATCCGGCGGCCGGCGAATGGCTCACGTCGGCATCCCCGTCGAGAAACGCTGCGAGCACGTGGTTGGCGCCGTCGGCGAGGACGATCGACGACCAGTCGGGCTGCTGGACGATCAGCCGGCGCGCGAGGTTCTCGAAGGCCGCGAGATCCGGCACGTCCAGCGCGTGCAGCGCCCCGAACACCTCGAGCGCAGCAGTCGTCGTCTCCACTTCGGTGTCGATCGCGACCGAGATCGCGCGCGCGGTCTGGATGTTCTGACGATCGATGTTCGCGCGCTGGCGGCGCCATGCGCGCTGGAGACTGGCGGCAGAGAGGAGCCCGAGCGGGGCGACGATCGAGAGCGTGAGCGCGACGACGACCCAGCGGAGGCCGACCTTGGCTGGCAGCACCCGCCGATCTTAGCGCAGCTCGAGCATTCCGCCGGCGCGACGCGGCGTGCGGTATTCTTGAGCGTCTCCTTGCGTCCTTATGTCGCTTTCATCATTTCATCCCGTCGTCTCGCGCTGGTTCACGGACACGCTCGGCTCGCCGACACGCGCGCAGCAACTCGGCTGGACCACGATTCGCGAGCGGCGCCATACGTTGATCGCGGCGCCGACGGGGTCGGGCAAGACACTCGCAGCGTTTTTGACCGCGCTGGACGAACTGGTCCGCGAAAGTACCGAGACGCCGCTTCCGGACGAAGTCCGCGTCGTCTACGTATCGCCGCTGAAGGCGCTGAGCGCCGACATCCACAAGAACCTCGCCGAGCCGCGCGACGGCATCCATCGGCTCGCGGCTGCCGAGGGCATGGCGCCCCCGCAGATCACGGCGGCGGTTCGCACCGGTGATACGACGCCGTCCGAGCGCGCCGCGATGCTGCGAACGCCGCCGCATATTCTCGTCACGACACCGGAGTCGCTCTACCTGCTGCTGACAGCGGGCCGCAGCCGCGAGATGCTGCGCACGGTGCGAACGGTGATCGTCGATGAAATTCACGCGGTGATCGGCACGCGGCGCGGCGCCCACCTGGCGCTGTCGCTCGAGCGTCTCCAGCAGGTCGCGGATCGGCCGCTGCTCCGGATCGGCTTGTCGGCGACGCAGAAGCCAATCGAAGAGGTGGCGCGGTTTCTCGTCGGTGTCCAGAGTCCGGCTGACGGTCCCCGCGCGGGCCACGGCGGTCAAGAGAGCGGACACGCCTGCATCGCTGGCGATTGCGCCATCGTCGATGAGGGCCATCGGCGCATGATGGACCTCGGGCTCGAGATACCTCGATCGCCACTCGAAGCGGTCATGTCGCACGAAGTGTGGGAGGAGTATTTCGATCGCCTGACGGCGCTCGTCGCCGAGCATCGCACGACGCTGATCTTCGTCAACACGAGGCGGATGGCGGAGCGGGTTGCGCGTTGTCTGAGCGATCGCCTCGGCGAGGATGCGGTGACCGCGCATCACGGCAGCCTGTCGAAGGAGCGGCGGCTCGACGCCGAATGTCGGCTCAAGAGCGGCGCGCTGAAAGCGCTCGTCGCGACCGCCTCGCTCGAGCTCGGCATCGACATCGGCACGGTGGACCTGGTCTGCCAGATGGGATCACCGCATCGAATCGCCACGCTGCTGCAACGCGTCGGCCGGTCCGGCCACACGATCACCGGCACTCCGAAAGGACGGCTGTTCCCGTCCTCGCGGGACGACCTGATCGAATGCGCGGCGCTCATGCGTTCGGTCCACCGCGGCGAGCTCGATCGCATCATCAGCCACGATGCCCCGCGCGATGTGCTGGCGCAGCAGATCGTCGCCGAAACGGCCTGCTGCGACTACGCGGAAGACGATCTGTTCGCGCTCGTGCGGCGGGCGTGGCCGTACCGCGATCTGCCGCGCGACACCTTCGACGCGGTACTCGCGATGACCGCCGAAGGGTTTGCGACCAGGCGGGGACGCCGCAGCGCGCTGGTGCATCGAGACGAGGTGAACCGCCGCGTGCGGGCACGGCGCGGGTCGCGGCTGCTGGCGATCTCCTCCGGCGGCGCGATCCCCGAGGTCGCCGACTACCGCGTGATCCTCGATCCAAGCGACACGTTCATCGGCACGCTGAACGAGGATTTCGCGATCGAGAGCAACGCGGGTGACATCTTTCAGCTCGGCAATGCGTCCTGGATGATCCAGCAGGTCGCCTCCGGCGTCGTCCGCGTGTCCGACGCGAAGGGCGCGCCGCCCACGATCCCGTTCTGGCTCGGTGAGGCGCCCGCCCGCAGCGACGAGCTGTCGCGCGCCGTCAGCGATTTGCGGCGGGATGTGGATGTCCGGCTGCGGCCGGACACTACGGCGGACGCGGACGGGCTGAGAGCAGACCCCACAGCAGCTACGGTCCCGCTCACGCCCGCCGCGAGCGACGTACCGGGGGTGGCCGGCTTCAGCCGGACCGCGTGCGATTGGCTCGCTGCCGAGACTGGCGTACCCATCGCGGCGGCCGAGCAGGCGATCGCGTATCTCGCTGACGGCCGTGCGGTGCTCGGCGTGCTGCCGACGCAGGAGACGATCGTCCTCGAACGGTTCTTCGACGAGTCGGGCGGCATGCAGCTCGTGCTGCATGCGCCGTTCGGCAGCCGCATCACCAAGGCATGGAGTCTGGCGCTGCGGAAGCGTTTCTGCCGTCAATTCAACTTCGAGTTGCAGGCGGCGGCGACCGAGGACGGCCTGCTGTTGTCGCTCGGCCCGCAGCACTCCTTTCCGCTCGCCGATGTCTTCCGCTATCTCCATCCGGCGACGGCCAAGGACATCCTCGTCCAGGCGTTCCTCGATGCGCCAGTGTTCCAGACGCGCTGGCGGTGGAACGCGACCATCTCGCTGGCGGTGCCGCGCAATCGGGGCGGCCGGAAGGTCCCGCCGCCGCTGCAGCGGATGCTCGCAGACGACCTGATGGCCGCGTGCTTTCCCGATGCCGCCGCATGCCTCGAGAACATTCCCGGCGATCGGCAGATTCCCGATCACCCGCTTGTCGCTCAGACGGTGCGCGACTGCCTCGAAGAGGCGATGGACTTCGACGGCCTGTCACAGGTCCTCGCGCGGATTCACGCCGGCAACATCACGTGCGTGGCACGCGACACCACGGAACCATCGCCGCTCTGCCATGAGCTTCTGAACGCGCGGCCGTACTCGTTCATGGACGATGCGCCGCTCGAGGAGCGCCGGACGCAGGCGGTCTACACGCGCCGGGCGACGGAGCCGTCGCACGCCGGCGAACTCGGAGCGCTCGACGCGGGTGCGATCGAGCGCGTGCGCGACGAAGCGCGCCCCGATCCCCGTGATGCGGACGAACTTCACGACGCGCTGATGATCACCGGCTTTCTCACGCGGGCTGAGGCAAGCGCGTCCGCACCGGAACTGGCGTCGCAGCTCATTGCAGCGCGGCGAGCCGCGGAATTCAGGGTTCCGAATTCCGACTGCCAGATTCTCGTGGCCGCGGAGCGGCTCCCCGAGGTGCACGTCATTCACGGCGACGGCGTCCTCACGCCGCCGATCGAGGCGCCGCCGTCACGCACCGCGCGCGCATGGACGCGCGAGGAGGCGATCGTCGAGCTCTTGCGCGGTCGGCTGACGGTGGTCGGCCCGACGACGGCGGCGGAGCTGGCGGGGTCGCTGGCGGTCAGCGAGGCGGATGCGGACCAGGCGCTGCTGGCGCTCGAGGCTGACGGCGTCGCGATGCGCGGGCACTTTTCCACAGGGGGTCGGGAATCGTTTCGGTCTGACCCGAAAAACGATTCCCGACCCCCTGTGGAAAACTGGCGACCGCTCGAGTGGTGCGACCGGCGGCTCCTCGCGCGGATTCACCGCTACACGCTCCATCGCCTCCGCGCCGAGATCGAGCCGGTCAGCCCGGCCGATTTCATGCGATTCCTCTTCGCCTGGCAACACGTCGATCCCATCGCGCGCCTCGCCGGCGTCGACGGGCTGCGCTCGGTGCTCGACGCGCTCGACGGCTACGAGATCGCGGCGGATGCGTGGGAGCGCGCAGTGCTCCCTGCACGGGTCGAGGGCTACGACGGATCGATGCTCGACACCCTGTCGTTAACCGGCGAAATCGCGTGGGCCCGGCTTTCCACGCCAGACGAGGCCACGCAGATCGTCGGCGCGACGCCGGTCGCGTTGTTCCTGCGCGAGCACGGCGACGCGTGGGCGGTCCTGAAGGGCTGCGCGGCGGGCAGCGCATCTGCCGCCGCAGATGTCCCGCCGGCCTCCGCTCGTGTCCTCGACGTGCTCCGCGCTCGCGGAGCGCTGTTCGTACCGGAAATCGCCGCCGTGTCCGGCGCCACCGACGCTGAGGTGCGAAGCGCTCTCGCCGAGCTCGTCGCCCGTGGCCTCGTCACATCGGATGGATTTGGCGGTCTTCGCGCGATCATCCGCACGGCGACCGGACGTCCGCTGCCGGCCGGCGCGCGCACGAACGTCACCGGCCGCTGGTCGATCATCGATCCGCGGCGCGCAGAATCTGCACCGGGAGGACGCGAGGCGGCCGTCGAGCTCCAGGCGCGGACGCTGCTGCGGCGCTACGGAATCGTCTTCCGCAGACTGCTCGCGCGCGAACCGAACGCCGCGCCCTGGCGCGAGCTCGCGCGCGTCTACCGCCGCCTCGAGGCCCGCGGTGAGATCCGCGGCGGCCGTTTCGTGACCGCGATGTCGGGCGAACAGTTCGCCCTGCCCGAGGCGGTCGAGCGCGTTCGCGAGATCCGGCGGACGCACGCCAACGGTCGACTGCACGTGATCAGCGCCGCCGATCCCTTGAACCTTGCCGGCATCGTGACCACCGGCGACCGCGTGCGCGCGGTCGCCGCGAATCGGATCGTCTACCGCGACGGCGTGCCGATCGCCGCCATGGAAGGCGACTATGTGCGACCATTGATCGAGAACACCGACGCTGCCACTGCCTCAGCGGTCACGATGAGCCTGACCGGCCGTGCAGGACCGGCAGTAGTCAGCGGGTTCCTGGGGAGGCCATGATGCGGATTGCCTGGGGATGCCTCATCATCGCACTCGCGGCCGGCGCGTCGATGGCGCAGACGAAGTCGCAGCAGAAGCCGGACAACAAGGCGATCACGCTCAACGGATGCGTCGTCCGCAGCGAGACGACGCCGACGCAGTACACGCTCGAAGACAAGAAGGCCGGCACCACCTATCGTCTGACCGGCGTCGATCTCCGCGACTACATCGGACGTCCGGTCATCGTCGTTGGCAGCGGCGTGAAAAAGCTCACCGTCGTCGGCGGACTGACGCCGACGCCGAACATCGCGGCGCAGGCGGGCGATATCGATCCCGCGCGCGCCGCCGTCGCGGCGCAGACTGCCGCCGCATCCAAGGGGAGCGGTGACGTCCCCGAGTTCAGAGTGAAGAGTATCCGTCCATCGGACGGAGCCTGCCCGGAGTGAACGGGAGTACACGGAAACGCCGGGTCCGATCTGGACCCGGCGCGTCGGCAGCACGAATGATGACGGGTTATTCCGGGGAGACCGACGTCTTCCCGCAGTCGTCGCAGCGAAGATAGAGGACGGGCAGAGCCTC
>DATFXR010000703.1:0-23383 GCA_035315685.1 Vicinamibacterales bacterium
GATCTGGCGCGTGCACGCCCCCGTATACGCTCCGCGCTCCCGGCCGAACAACTCGCTTTCGATGAGGGCCGCCGGAATCGCCGCGCAGCTCACGCAGACCATCGGCCGGTGCCGGCGTGGACTCGAGTTGTGAATCGCCTGGGCCAGCACTTCCTTGCCCGATCCGGTTTCTCCGAGCAGCAGCACGGTTGCCGGCGTCCGTGCCACCTGCTCAACCTGCGCGAGCACCTTCCACATGGCGGCGCTGTCTGACGCGAGTGGGTTGCGCTGAAACCCGCACGGGTCGCGGCCATGGCTCGACGACATCGCAGCGCTGTTCATGCCTCAATCTCCCATTGATACCGGACGAGGCGCACCTTCGTTCGGCGCCTTTCGTGCCACTACGGCAGCTTGAACGGCTTCGTTAGAAACGTCGCGAGAATCGTCAGCTCACCCCCTTGTGTCGTCGTCCTCGCGTAGAGCTCCCACTGGTAGTTCACTTTCAGGAAACCGTACAGCGACCCGTTCCGTGCAAGCGCGAGCGACACTTCCGGACCGAGTGCGAAGACCTTGTTCTTGCCACGGACGAGGATGTCCGGGAATCCCTCGATTTGGTCGTCGGTCAGCTTGAACTCCGTGTAGTAATCGATTCCCGCGGTGAGGCCCCCTTTGAGGAAATCGGCGCCGACGCCTCCTTCGAGGTTCATGGCGGTCCCGACCTTGGTCTCGGTGTTTCTCTTCTTGGAATTGAAGGTGACACTGGCAACGGTGGCGGCGTGATACTGCCGCGACTGAGTCAGATAGACCGTCGTGCCGAAGGACGGCTCGTGCCCCCACATGCCGAAGCCGGTGTTGTCAGTCGCGCCGGGGCTGAATTGGCCCGTGGGCACATAGATCGTGTAGGCGGCAGTGGCATCGGCTCTCTTGAAATGCCACCCGAGACTGAATGGCACGATGCCGGAATCGGTCAGACCGGGGCCAGGACTCGAATCGATCTCGGTGCCTTGGAGCCGGTTGTCGATCGCCGCCGGGAACAGCATCTGGAACCCGTAGAAGCCTCCCAGGATCTTCTTGGGAGTAATGAAGATCAACCCGCCCGCGTACGCAGTACTCGTGATACTTGCGTCGCCCGGAAGCGGCTCGCCGGCGCTGTTCTTCACCTCGTCAGTGGTGTAGACATAGACCAGCGGCGCGATGAGGTAGATGTCTGGCGGCGGTTGCGAGCCACCCTTCAGTCCTACGGTACCTCTGATGTGCTGCGTGTTCAGCTGCGCATCGGCCGGCTTTGCGCTGAGAGTCCACAGCACAAGGCCGCCGAGTACGATACTCAATCCGCGGACGCGATGCACAGACATACTCCGATCCTGCTGACGCCCCGAGGCGTGCCAGAGTTCTTATTTCTTGGCTTCAACGCGCACGTTCTGCAAACGCACCGGCTCGCTCGAGTAGTTCTCGAGCTCGATCGCGTTCTTCTTCTTGTTGTAGGTAATCTTGGTCGCGAGCGCCATCTTGCCTTCACCTTCGCCGGTCGCCTTGACACGGATTTCGATGAGCGTGAACGGATAGTCGATGCTGCGCGGCTGATCGCGCGCCTCCCAAAAACCAATCCGGCGATCGGTGGCGATGATGACCTGCTCACCACCGTCCTCGAGCGGGTGTCGGCGTGCGAAATGCAGGTCGTAGCCGAGCGAATTCGGCAAGCGCATGAACCCTACTCGCTTCGTCTTCTCGAGCGCACTGAGCAGGGCGTTGGGGCCCTTCGCGTTGAAAGCGGTGACCAGCTCCCCGCGCTCGGCGTCTGTGGACCACCGATCGACCTCGATGTCGACGACGCTAGACGTTCCGATGCCGATGTTGCTCATGTTGACGGCGAACGCGGTCATCTTCAGCGGCGGGTCGGGTGTTGCCCCTCGCGGGACCACGGGCAAGCCGACGATCAAGGTCGCCGTGGTGGCGAGAGCAAGCGTGATGGTGGGTCGCATGGCGTGTTCTCCTTTCAACTCATTTCCGTCGCCCTGTGTCATCGAGCGGCGGGAAGGGACTGATGTGCAGCTCGCCGCGAAGCGCCGACCGAATCGCCGGCAACAGGTCCTCGCCCACTCGGACCTTCAGCACGTAGCCACATGCACCGGCCGCCAGGCTCCTACGCAGCATCGTCTGGTCCGCGTGGACGGTGACGATGACGATTCGCGCTGCAGGGTGACGGCGCACAATCATCTCCGCCGCGGCGATCCCGTTGATGCCCGGCATCCCGATGTCGGTGATGATCACGTCGGGTTCCAGCCTGTCGCACGCCTCGACTAGCGCACGTCCGTCGCTGACACTTTCGACCACGTCGAATTCCTGTTCGAGAAGCACGCGCCAGGACTCCAGCGTAGCCGCGTGATCGTCAGCGAGCAGCACCCTGTGTTTCATCGCGTCAGCAGTCCCCCCCCTCGAGTGGAGGATAGGAACGAGATCTGGATCCGGGAAGCGGGAGAGTACGCGCGGCACGCTGCGAGAAGTACGTTCCGCGCTCGGAAAAAGTACGGTCGCCGGGGCTTCAGCTCCTGGGAAGTTTTCTGATGGTCGAACGTACTTTTCGGGCCCTGTGGACCGTACTTTTCCGATGGTTCGCCTCCCAACGCCCTGGTATCACATGCAGCACGTGCCGGGTTCGCGGGAGTGGGCATGGTTCGGGAGGCGTCGGAGATGAAGCGAGCGCAGACCGGAATACTGGCCTTGGTCGTCGCGTTCGGCGCGGGAACGGCGTATGGCAGCAGCCGCCGGCAGGCGAAACGGACACGACCGAGCTCGCCAAGAAGACGCAGAACCCGGTCAGCGATTTGATCTCCGTGCCGCTGCAATTCAACTTCAACACCGGCGGCGATCTGAACGATGCGACGTCTTTCAACCTGAACATCCAACCGGTCATCCCGTTCAAACTGACGTCGGAGTGGAACGTCATCGCGCGGACCATCGTGCCGATCGACAGCGTGCCGGGTTCGGAAGGTGTGTCCTACAGCGGCGTGGGCGACATTCAGCTTCAGTTGTATCTGACGCCCGCCACACCTGGCGCCCTCATCTACGGCATCGGACCGGTCTTTTCATTTCCGACGGCGACCGCACCGCCGCTTCGCACCGGCACGTGGGCGGCGGGACTTGGGTTCGTCGCACTGACGATGAAAGGGCCATGGGTGATCGGTGGCCTGGTCACCCAGTTGTGGCCGATATCGGATACCGGCGGCGACCCCAGGACGAACCTGCTCGTCCTGCAGCCTGCAGTCAACTACAACTTCGGCCGAGGATGGGCGATGTCATTCTCGCCCTCGATCACCGCGAACTGGGACGGATCCGCCGGCAACCAGTGGACCGTTCCGCTGGGCCTCGGCATCACCAAAACGACCGTCTTCAACGGACGACCGATGAATGTCGGTCTTCAGTATTTCGACAACGTCGAGCGGCCACAGGGGTCGGCCGGCTACCAGCTTCGATTGGCCATCTCGCTGCTCTATCCGGAGAAGAAGTAAATGCTGGCGCGCCAGCAGAACCCAAGCGAGGGAACCATGAGACAACGAAACGTACGCCTCGCGGTGCTCACGATGATGGTCCTCGAGCCCGTCGTGGTCGCGTTGGCGCAGGCGCCGCCTGCGCAAGCCACCCAGGACATCGGCTGGCCGCGCCAGCTTACGAAGGACGGCGCGACGCTGACGATCTATCAGCCGCAGCTCGACGGCTGGAAGAACTACAAGGAACTGACCGCGCGGGCGGCTTTCTCCTTGAGGCCCGCCGGCGGCGACGAAACGCTCGGCGTCGTGTCGGTGAAGGCCGACACGATGGTCGACAAGAACACGCGGACTGTGTTTCTACGCGACGTGAAGGCCGAGAGCGTACGGTTTCCCTCGCTCGATCCTGGCGCCGCCGATCGGATGGAAAAGCTGTTCAAGTCGATCCTGCCAACCGGCGGCCAGCCGATCGCGCTCGATCGGCTGATGGCGGACATCGAAAAAGACAAGGTACCGGCGACGCCAGTCGCGGTGAGGAACGATCCGCCAGCGATCTTCTACAGTGCGAAGCCAGGAATCCTGCTCATCGTCGAAGGTGACCCTGTGTTGAATCCGATCCAGGGCACCAGTCTCGCCTCCGTCGTCAACACGAACTGGGATCTATTTCAGGAGAAATCGACGAAGCGCTACTACCTGATGTACAGCACCGGCTGGCTCGCCTCGAACGAGTTGAAGGGACCGTGGACGACCACCCAGACCGTTCCGCCGGACATGGCCAAGCTGCCGGCCGGCGACAACTGGGATCCGGTCAAGAACATGGTGCCGCCGCCGCCGCCAACTGGCGCCGTGCCGCAGGTCTTCTACAGCAACGTGCCGGCCGAGTTGATCAGCCTGCGAGGCGCGCCGGTCTACAGCACGATTCCACAGACGCAGCTCCTATACGTCACCAACACGAACAACGATCTTTTTCTGCACAATGGCGAGCGTCAATTCTACGTCCTGCTGTCGGGCCGGTGGTTTCGCAGCGCCGCGCTCGAGGGACCGTGGACGTACGCGGGTGCGAATCTACCGCCCGACTTCGCCAAGATTCCGGCGGCGTCGCCAAAGGCGCACGTGCTGGCGTCAGTGCCGGGCACACAGGAAGCGGCCGATGCGGTGATGCTCGCGCAGATCCCGACGTCGGCGGTCGTCAACAAGGCTGAAGTCGAAGCGAAGGTCAAGGTCCAGTACGACGGCGACCCGCAGTTCAAGCCGATCGAACAGACCTCGCTGCAGTACGCCACCAACACGCAGGAGAAAGTGATCAAGGACGGCGATCTGTACTACCTCTGCTTCCAGGGTGTGTGGTTCATGTCCACGAAGCCGAACGGCCCCTGGAAGACGGCGGATTCGGTGCCGAAGGAGATCTACACGATTCCTCCGAGCTCGCCGGTCTACAACGTGACCTATGTCACGCAGGGAAACGCAACGGCGACAACGGTCGAATCGAGCCACACCGGCGGGTACCTGGGCATGTTCGTCATCGGTGCGGCTGTCGGGGCGGCGATCTGTTATGGCACCGGCTATTACCATCCGCCGTACATCTACTACGGCCCTGGGCTGGCGTATCCGATCTACCGTCCGTGGCCGGCGACCTACGGCGCCGCCGCCGTCTACAACCCGAGAACGGGCGGGTATGCAGTGGGCCGCGCCGCCTATGGACCGTACGGCGCCGCCGGCACCTCGGCCTGGTACAACCCGGCGACCGGACGCTACGGACGCGCCGCCAGCGTGCAGGGTTGGTACGGCGGACGTACCGCTGCCAGCACCTACAACCCGTGGACGGGCACCTACGCCCACACCAACCAGGGGCACAACGCGTACTCGCAGTGGGGCAGCTCGGTCGCCACCCGAGGCAATCAATGGGTCCAGACCGGGCACGTCACGACCGCCGGCGGCACGACGGCAGGCTATCGCACTTCCACGGGAACATCGGGCGTCGTCCACACCGGTGTGAACGGCACCGTCGCGAGGACGAGGAACGGCGTCTATGCCGGCCACGACGGCAACGTCTATCGGCGGAATGGCGCCGGCGACTGGAGTCAGTACTCGAGAGGCAGCGGCTGGTCGTCGGTCGACCGAGGCACCGTGCAGTCGCAGGGCCTTGAACGCTCGGCGCTGGGGCGCGAGCGTGGTGAGCAGCAGGTGCGCCGCTTCCAGGGCGGCGGCGCCGCGCGACGGCGACGCTGACAACCGACAGAGTGAGGACAGTCAATGCGCACAGCACTCATCGGACTGGGAATCGTCGCCGGGCTGACGGCGACCATGCGTGACACCGACCACGCCAGTGGCCCGTTGCATGAGACTCTCGAGGCGGCGCCGGTCGACACGTCAGGGCCGTCCATGTCCGAGCGAGCCTTCCTGCGGACGGTTCCCAACACGTCGGCGCCGCTGGCGCCCGCGCCCGCCGGAATGGTCTGGATTCCCGGCGGCGAGTTCTCGATGGGCGCGAACGATCCGCCCGACATGAGCGCGGTCGGCATGCAGGCGACGGAGGACGCGCGGCCGATCCATCGCGTGTACGTCGATGGCTTCTTCATGGACGCGACCGACGTGACGAACGCGCAATTCGCGGCGTTTGTCCGCGCGACCGGCTACGTTACCGTCGCCGAGCGGAAGCCGCGCGCTGAAGATTTTCCAAGCGCGCCGCAGGAAAACCTCGTCGCCGGATCCGTGGTGTTCTCGCCGCCGAACCATGCCGTGCACCTGGACAACCACTTTCAATGGTGGGGCTACGTGGCAGGCGCGGACTGGCGGCATCCGCTGGGTCCGAAGAGCGACATCAAGGGCAAGGACGACTATCCAGTCGTGCACGTGGCGTACGAGGACGCCGACGCGTACGCGCGCTGGGCGGGCAAACGTTTGCCCACCGAGGCCGAGTGGGAATTCGCCGCGCGGGGGGGACTGAGCGGAAAGCCGTTCGTCTGGGGCGACGACTTCCGGCCGAACGGCACGTGGATGGCCAACACACACCAGGGCCACTTTCCCGATCACGACACGGGTGACGACGGCTACATCGGGCTGACGGCCGTCGCGAAATTCCCACCGAACGCGTACGGCCTCTACGACATGGCCGGCAATGTCTGGCAGTGGACGAGCGACTGGTATCGCGCGGACTACTACGCACAGCTCGTGGCCGCGGGCGCCGTTGCGCGCAATCCGCGCGGGCCGGGCTCGTCGTTCGATCCGTCCGAGCCGGGCCAACCGAAGAAGGTCCATCGCGGCGGATCGTTTCTCTGTACCGACCAGTACTGCTCGCGGTACATGGTCGGCACGCGTGGTAAAGGAGAGCTCGGCACGGGAACCAATCATCTCAGTTTTCGTTGCGCGAAGTGAGTGAGCGCAGATGAGGATGACCATGTCTATCAAGTTGCATTCACATCGCTGGGTCTTGACCGTCATCGTTGCGTTGGCTGCGGGATCGGCGGCTGCACAAAGGGTCCTTCCACCGCCGGCGCCACCGTTTGGGGGGAAAATCGCGGAACGGGCAAAGGAGTCGCGGCCGTGGTTTCCGTCCCCACCGACGCCTCCCGCCGGCGCGCCGAATATCCTCATGGTGATGCTGGACGATGTCGGCTTTGGAGCATCGAGCACGTTCGGCGGACCTGTGAATACGCCGACGTTCGACGCGCTGGCGAAGCGCGGCCTGCGCTACAACCAGTTCCACACCACTGCGCTCTGCTCACCGACGCGCGCCGCGCTGATCACCGGCCGCAATCATCACTCGGTCCATACGGGAGCGATCGGGGAGATGGCCACCGGTTTTCCCGGCTACGACTCGCTCATGGGGCCGGACACCGCAACGATCGCGGAAATCCTCCGGCAGCACGGGTGGAACACGGCGTGGTTCGGGAAGAATCACAACGTGTCGGATTGGGAATCGAGCCAGGCCGGTCCGTTCAACCGGTGGCCGACCTCGCTCGGATTCGAGAAGTTCTACGGGTTTCTCGGTGGAGAGATGAACCAGTGGCGCCCGTTCATCTTCGACGGCACGAATCCGATTGAGCCCTACGTTGGCAAGCCGGATTACAACCTCGACTACGACCTAGCCGATCAGGCGATCAGGTACGTCCGGAACCACGAATCGGTGTCACCGGACAAGCCGTTCTTCGTCTATTACGCGCCGGGCGCCACCCATACGCCCCATCATCCGCGTCCGGAGTGGATCGCGAAATACAAAGGCAAGTTCGATGCGGGCTGGGATGCGATCCGTGAACAGACCTTCGCGCGCCAGAAGCAGCTGGGAGTCGTGCCTCAGGACGCGGTCCTCACACCGCGAGCGCCAGGCGTCAAACCCTGGGACTCGCTCACTGCGGATGAGAAAAAGCTCTTCGCCCACATGATGGAGGTCTATGCCGGTTATCTGGAGCAGACCGACTACAACGCCGGCCGCGTGATCAAAGCCATCGACGATCTTGGCGTCACCAACAACACGCTGGTGTTCTACATCTGCGGAGACAATGGCGCGAGCGCAGAAGGCGGCCTCAACGGCTCCGTCAATGCCGACGCCGAACTGGACCGGCCTCCATTCACGGTCCAGGAGATGATGCCTTACATCGACGATCTGGGCTCGGTGAAGACCTACCCGCACTATCCAGTCGGCTGGGCCATCGCCATGGATACGCCGTTTCAATGGGCCAAGCAGGTCGCGTCGCACTACGGCGGAACACGAAACGCCATGGTGATCTCCTGGCCGGGCCACATCACCGATGTTGGCGGACTCCGGTCGCAGTGGCATCACGTCATTGACGTCACGCCTACGATCCTCGACGCCGTGCACGTCCCGCAGCCGACGACGGTGAACGGCACGACGCAACGTCCCATGGAAGGCGTCAGCATGGCGTACACGTTTGCCGGCAAGGAATTGCCGTCCACTCACAAGGTTCAGTACTTCGAGATCGTGGGGTACCGCGCGATCTACAGTGATGGCTGGATCGCCTGTACGACGCCTCCGCTCCCCCCGTGGGAGCTTCTCCCGACGGCGCCGCCCGACGTCATCACCGGGTACAAATGGGAGCTGTACCACGTCGACAAGGACTTCAGCGAAGGGCATAACCTCGCCGAGCAGATGCCAGACAAACTGGCAGCATTACAGAAACTCTTTTACCTGAAGCCGCCAAATACCACGTGTTTCCTCTGGACAACAACAAGGTCACGCGCGCTGATCCGAAAAACCGTCCCAGCCTCACCGGGAACCGCACCTCGTTTGCCTACTATCAGGGCGAGAGGCGCATTCCGGAACCCGCGGCGCCTGATACGAAGAATCGATCGTGGCGCCTGACTGCTGATGTCGACGTTCCGGAGGCCGGCGCAGAAGGAGTGATCACCACATTGGGCGGCTTCTCCAATGGGTGGGCGCTCTATCTCCTCAAAGGCAGACCGGCTTTTCACTACACGTTTGGCTTCATCGAGCACTACACCATTGACGGCCAGCAGCCGCTCGCGCCTGGACACCATACGGTGGTGTTCGACTTCCAATATGACGGAGGTGGTATTGGCAAAGGCGCCACTGGCGTGCTGTCGGTCGATGGGCAGCAAGCGGCGAGAGGACGGCTCGAGCACACCGTAGGTATCCGTTACACGCTGAACGTCGAATCCTTCGACATTGGCGAAGACACGGGCACGGCCGTCGACGCCAGCTACACCGTGCCCTTTCCGTTCGGCGGCACGATTCGAAAGGTCACTATCGATCTGAAAGCACAGGATAGAGCGTCTGCCGAAGCTGCCGCACAGGCAGAGCGGCAACAGGCAGCAGAGGTGCTCAAGCGTCAATAGGACGCGGGCGCCACACGAAAGGCCGTGCCGTTGGTCGCGAGGATTCATCTTCATGCTCACGCTTGGCTATCAGGCGAAGTCGCTGGTGCAGTCGACGCAGTAAATCCTGTTTAGTGTGCCGCCGGCTACGATGAAGAGAATGAAATCTTCCGCCAGGACACGGCGACTGCCGATGTACCGAATATCGCGCCTCGTTCCTGTTGGGGCGGTCGCGATCGCCGCAGCGTCGTTTCTCGCGGACCGAATGGGAGCTCGCCGCGGGCCGCCGGCTCGCGGGAAAGCCGTTCGTGTGGGGAGACGAGTTCCGTCCGCACGACACGTGGATGGCGAACACGCACCATGGACACTTTCCGGATCACGACATGGGCGAACACGGCGCCGCCGGACTGATGCCAGCTCGCGGCCGCCGGTGTCGCGCGCAATCCGCATGGTGCCGCGATGAATCACCGTACACGCGCGGCCGTCATGGTACTTACGGTGGCGGTGTGCGGCGTCTCGATGGCGTGTTCACGCGCCTCCGACAAACCAGCCGCAGAGCGCGCCGCCGCACACGTTCCCGACGCATCGACAGAGCCGATCACCGACGCGCCCTCGGACGAAGTCGTCGCGCGCGTCCTCGCGCCATGGACCGGCGATCTCGACGCGATGGCCAACCGACACGTCGTCCGGATGCTCGTGACGTTCAGCAGGACGCACTACTTCGTCGACAGGGCGCAGCAGCAGGGCATTGCGTACGACGCCGGCAAACTGTTCGAAGACTTTTTGAACCAGCGACTGAAGACGAAAACCGTGAAGCTGCACGTCGTCTTCATCCCGGTGAGCCGCGATCGCATTCTGACGGACCTCGCCGCGGGGCGTGGCGATATCGCGGCGGCGGGCCTCACGATCACGTCGGAACGGCAGCAGCTTGTCGACTTCGGGCCACCCGCGATGACGGACGTCGGCGAGGTCGTCGTCACGGCGGCCGATCAACCGGCCGTTGCCAGCCCGGAGCAGTTGTCGGGCCGTACCGTGCACGTGCGCCGCTCGAGCTCTTACTTCGCTAGCCTTTCCGCGCTGAACGACTCACTGAAGGCACGCGGCAGAGCACCCGTTCGGATCCGCTATCGTCAGGGCCATGTGGTATGCCCGTCCAGTGATCCGGATCTGGACATCACGACGGCGCGTCGGCGGTTCGGCGCCGCGCGGTTCGAAGCGATCTTTCGCACCTGGCAGCAGCGGGGCGTGCAGGCCCTGTGGGCCGTCCAGACACCCCATCTTCGGGAGCATCTCCAGCGCGGCGACGGGCGCATCGAATTCGCCGAACTTCCCCATCAATACCTGCAGCTCACGCCCCTGGTTGGCCGCGCCAACGGCGTCGATCTCTTCCCGATTCTTCGGGAGACGACCTAGCACACGCGTAGGTTGTCCTCGGCTGTTCAATCCACAAACAAGCTCCGCGAAGTCGAGACGGTGCGCACACGGACCGCTTCGTCGTCACAATCCGTAGATCGGCGAAGCAGTTGGGTAACGCGATGCACGCGCAGGGCGGCGGTTTGTGCCGCCCGTCTATGAGCCACGGCGTCGCTGATGGAGAACAAGCCGTGGCGTGAACGACCCCGGCGTCGCGAGCGCGGGGTGGCCCCGTGCCCTCCCAGTGGGGTCGTTCACGCCACGGCTTGCGCATCGCTGATCCGCGCGCGCGGCGCGACGATCGTCTGCTACGTTATCAGGCGTGACTTGACGCGATCACGCGCAGCTCTGTGAGCAGTGCTGCACATCCATCTGCGCTGTGTTGTGGACCGGGACGTGTCGCACATTGTTGTCACTCTTCTGGTCGTCGCCATCACGCCCTCGAGGATGCCGCTGTGCTCGTCGTCGTCGATGCTCTTCGCTCCGCTTCGACCGCGCGGGAGCCGCGCGGCCTTCGGGCATTGACGACGACTGCGCGCAGCGGCGAGCGTAGCAGCTGCGTGATGGCGACTGGTCTATGGCGTCGCAGGGCTCGGCGATGCATCGCCGACACGAGGTGTGCGAGCCTGATTCGTACATCGAAAAGACAGGGGTAGCCGGTAGTCAGCGACCTGGAATGTCGACTTCGATGTGGCCACCTCGGGGCGCGGCGCCGACGGCCGCAGCAATCTCTGCGAGCCTCTGTTTGATCAGCAGCCATCTGCCGTTGCTGAGCACCACAACGCCAATGTGACGACCGCTCAGGTTCTGCTGGTACGGAATGTTACGATCCGTCGTCACGAAAACGTCGAAGCCGGCCGCCTCGGCCGCATCCAGGAGCTCGCCGTTCCGAAGCGTGTCCCAGCCACGCGCACGTGCCTCCTCGACGGTGTGCCCGCGCAGGACAGCCGCGACTCCGCGTGGCGTTCCGTTGTCGAAGAGGACGCGCATCAGCGCCCCGGCAGGGGCGCATCCAGACTGCGTGCGGCAAACTCGAGGACGGCCTTGATCTGTTCGCGCGTCACGGGGAACTGCTCGACCACGTCGTCAATGGTCATCCCGTCCTCGAGGTTGTCGAACACGATCGCGACCGGCGTACGCGTGCCTTTGAAGACCCAGGCGCCGCTGACTTTTCCCGGCACACTTTCGACGGCCGGACACTGGGACCAATCGAGTGCGGCCACGGTCGTCCTCCCCACGATTCAGCCTAAACCATCTCTATCCGCCAGGCCACCTGTCGCGAGCCACTGGGCGCAACCGTGGGTCAGCTTGAAAACGGCCCGCGTGGGCCGAAGATCCACGGTCCGATCCTCGGCCCGCACGCAATGAAGACAAGCACAAGCAACACGATCAACAGGCTCACGAGACCATGCACGGTGTGATGATCTGCGATCCTGGCTTCCATTGGCCATGGCGTTCTTGACGACAGGCGGCGTTTGACGAAAGCGTGTGTGGGGCGTATGCTGCGAGACATCTCGCTGGTGCTGTCTGGCACTTCCTTCACATCGCCCGATGTGAAGCGCTGATTCGAACGCCGCCCCAGGGCCGCGATCGACAGCAACCCTGACACAAGAAGCGGATCATCGCGAGAGCATCGCGCACTGGAGCTTCGAACAGACAGCGTGCGACCGGCGCGATCGCCCTATCGGTCATCGCGTCGCTCAACGACGGACCCGCCGTCGATCGTATCGCGGCGCCCGTCCGACATCTCGGTCGCACATCGATGCGACCCACGGCGCGAGGCCAGGACCTCCCGCTCGTCTCGGTGCCCGCCACATCGCTGGCACCCGCGCCAATCTGAGAACAGCGCGTTGGTTACATCACTGACGCGCTCGAGCGCGCATTCGCAACAGTCGCAGTCGGGAACTCGGATGTCACGGGAGCGCGCCATGAAAACCTGGCTGACCGTCATCGAAGCCGCGGAGTATTCGGGACTGAGTCGCGACACGATCTACACGGCCTGCGAGCGGCGCGAGCTCCGGCACGCGCGTGTCGGTGGACGCCGCACCATCCGGCTGAAGGCGGAGTGGATCGACATGTGGCTGGAGCAGCACGCGCGAGCTGCGCAGATTCCTCGTACCGTCGACCGCACGCCGACGGTCGGAGGCGTATCGTAGCGAGAGCCAGAAGGAGCTTCGTGGTGGGCCTGTACAAGCTTTGCGAGCACAGAGGACGCGCACGCGACCGCTGCGAACATACGTGGTGGGGTAGCTTCCGCGGCGTGCGCGTCAGCCTCGAAAAGTGGACCAATCGCGAGATCGACACGAAGGCGCTCGCTGACGCGGCGCTCGACGATCTCAAGCGCGCGATCCGCAACGGCACATTCGACGAGCGTGGACTCGAACCGCCGGGCGACGTGACGACGCTGACGTTCCGGGAGTTCGCGGAGATCTACAAGCAGCGGCATGTTCAGGCGAAGCAGCTGGCGAACGCCGCAACGATCGACTACCGGCTCAAACCGTTGATCGACCGCTTCGGCGACCGAGCGCTGCAGGACGTCAAGACCGCCGACATCGAGGACTTCATCGGCGACCTGAAGTTGCCTCGGGTCGTGAACAGGCAGCCAAATCGCACGCTGTCGCCGGCGTCGATCAACCGAAACGATCGAGCTGCTGCGGCACATGATGAACTGGGCAGTCGGTCGTGAGTACCTCGACCGCACGCCGTTTCGGCGCGGAACGGAGACGCTGATTCGCAAGCAGCACGAAGACAACCGACGCCGTCGACGACTGTCCGAAGACGAAGAGGCGAAGCTGCTCGCCGTCGCGACGCCGTTTCTCCGCTCGATGATCATCGCGGCCCTGGATACCGGCATGCGCCAGGGAGAGATGCTCGCGGTGCGGTTCGGCGACATCGATTAGCAGCGCCAGCTGATCGTGCTGCGTGGCATCACGACGAAGAGCAAGCGCACGCGCGTCGTGCCGATCTCGACGACGCGTCTGAAAGCCGTCCTGGAATGGCTACGACTCGATGCGGAGGGCGATCGGAAGCCGGATGATGCGCTGGTGTTCAGAGATCGGCGAACCAATCGGCCGCTTTCGAACCGCGTGGGTAACGGCGGTGTTGAAGGCGCACGGCGTGAAGCCGGAATGGAAGTCGTAGAACTGGACGGCACTCACGCCGGCCTGTCAGCAGGAGTTCAAGCAGATCAACCTCCACTGGCACGACCTGCGTCACGAGTACGCGTCGCGCCTGGTTGAACGCGGCGTCCCGCTCGCGCAGGTCCGCGACCTGCTCGGACACGCCTCGATCACGACGACCGAGCGCTACGACAACCAGAAACTTGAGAATCTCCAGGCCGCGGTGCTCAAGCTCGAGAGCGGTAAGACCTTCGACGCGCCGGACACGAATCGCGTCGAAAACCGCATCGATGATGCGGACAAAGTTTCAAGTTTCTTTCAAGAAAAGGCGAAAGTCTCGGGGATCGACGATCAGAAATCCGATCGCGAAGGGCGATCTAAATCGAAGCGTAAGAAGAATTTGGATGAATGGCTGGGAGGCAGGGATTCGAACCCCGATACCGTGGTCCAGAGCCACGTGTCCTACCGTTGGACGACCTCCCAGTGCCAGTCGCGGCGCGTTGAAGCGCGGGAACTTCCCATTCTAGCCAATCCCGAGAGGGACCAGCAAGCCGCGTCCGGCGCTGGGCATCGCCCATCCGATCGTCGCCGCGTGCAGCGTCACGCGGAGACGCACCGGCAGGCCCGACACGTCAAGACAAGACTAGCAGTGCGTCGCAGCCGGCGAGCGCGGGATCGGCTGGCGACGCGATCGTCGGCGATCTACGGCAGGTCGTCGGGACCGATGATCGATTCGGGATTGGGGACGGTCGGCGTCTCAGCGGGATTCGCTGTCGACTGACCGCCCTGCTGCTCCTGCTTCCGCCGATGGCTGGCCATGCCACCCTTGCGGCCGGCCTCGCGCGCTTCCTCACTCGTCCACTCGTGCGCGGTGCCCTTCTGGTGCGCCGCTTTCCCACCCTTGCTCGCGATCTCGCGCTGCTTGTTTCGGTCCATCGATGCAAAGCCACGATCCTCTTTTGCCACGCAACCCTCCTCGCACTCCCGTGCTCGCAAACACTCGGGCTGCAACCGATGTGCCACGAAATGCGTGTAACTCCTGAGCCAACAATGAGTTAGGAAAACGTTTTCCCTTCGGGCGCGAAGCGATGAGCTCGGAGTGGAAAAACTTGTCCGCGCGCGGCCAAAGCCGGGCGCCATCAGCGAGTTGGAGAGCGGAAAAGGAAGTGCGCGATTAGGAAGGGGCAGTCGAGGCGAGTCGCCGCGCCTCTGCAAGACGCGTTTTCACACGCGGCCGACCGATCAAGCTCAACACGTCGAACAATCCAGGGCTTACCGTTTTTCCAGTCACGGCTACACGCACCGCATGAATCAGCGAACCGGCCTTCACACCGCGTGCGTCGGCAACCGATCTCAGCGCAGCCTCAATCGACACCACATCGAACGTCGGCAGCGCGTCGAACGCGATGTCGAGTGCCGCCAGGTGCTCATCCATACCCGACACGCGCAGATGCTTCTGCACGGCGGCCGCGTCGTACGCAAGGACGTCAGTGAAGAAAAAACGCGACTGCGATGCAAATTCATCCAGGTGCTTGGCGCGCGGCCGGAACAGTTCCAGCACCGCGAAGAACCATGCGCGCCGCTCGCCAAGCAGGTCGTCGCTCCACGTACCGGCGACCTCGAACGACGGTTTCACCCCCACGGCAAGCGCCTCGAGCGGAAGGCGCATCAGATGCTGCTGGTTGAACCAGTCCAGCTTCTCGGGATTGAAGACGGCGTTGCCGCCGCCGATGCCCTCGAGCGTGAACGCCTGTACGAGTTCGTCGCGCGTGAAGAGCTCGCGGTCGTCGCCGGGCGACCAGCCGAGCAGCGCGAGGAAGTTGAACATCGCCTCGGGCACGTAGCCCTGCCGCTCGTACTCGGTGACCGACGTCGCGCCGTGGCGCTTGCTCAATCGCTTCTTGTCCGGACCCAGAATCAGCGGCACGTGCGCGAACCGCGGCACCGCCGCGCCCATCGCGCGGTACAGGAGGATCTGCTTCGGCGTGTTCGAAATGTGATCGTCGCCGCGCACGACGTCCGTGATCTGCATGTCCACATCGTCGCAGACCACGGACAGCTGATAGGTGGGAAGGCCGTCGGATCGGACGATCACGAAGTCTTCGATGTTCGCATGATCGAACTCGATCGCGCCGTGAACGAGATCGTCGAAGCGTGTGGAACCATCCGGCACTCGAAAACGGATCGCACGCGGCAGGTGCGCGGCCTCGCGCTCCGCGATCTGCTCGGCGGTCAGGGCGCCGCAGGTCCGGTCGTACTTCCATCCACTGCCGGCCTGCTCCGCTGCGTCGCGCCTGGTCTTGATCTCCTCGGGCGTGCAGTAACAGTAGTACGCATGGCCGGCGGCAACCAGCCGTGCCGCGGCGGTCCGATGCCGATCGAATCGCTGCGACTGGAAATACGGACCGTGGTCGCCCCCGATGGTCGGACCCTCGTCCCAGTCGAGTCCGAGCCAGTGCAGGCCGTCGAGGATCCCCGCAACCATCGCGCCAGACGACCGTTCGGCGTCGGTGTCCTCGATGCGCAGGACGAACTCGCCGCCGGTCCGCCGTGCGTAGAGCCAGTTGAAGAGTGCAGTACGCGCTCCACCGACGTGCAAGTAGCCGGTCGGAGATGGAGCGAAGCGAACGCGGACCGCCATGGTTGAGAACGTCCGCCTTCGCGGGTCGGCGGGAGACGTACGCAATTCTACCCGAGTCGACTGAAGGTCCTGTAGCCCGGGCCGATACTGATCCAAGGACCAGGAAACCAGATGTACCAATTGCCCGGGATGCTCGTTCTTGCACTCACGGCGTTCGTCCTCGTCTCCCCTGCTGCGACTTCGGCAGACATGGCGGAGGGCACGATCCGCGGCGCGATCACGGACGGCTCTGGCGGTGCGCTCCCGGGCGTCACCGTGACAGCGACCTCGATCGACGGACACACGCTGGCAACGGCCGTTTCGGATGCGACGGGCGCTTACGAACTCGTCGCGCTGCCGGTTGGACACGTGCGGCTCACATTTCAGTTGGACGGGTTCGCCACTGCCGACGCGTCCGTGGCGGTTCAACCGGACGCAATCTCGATGATCGGAAAGCGGCTGGACCTCGCGCCCGTGACGGAAACGGTCGTGGTAGTGGGCAAGGCGACCGACTCCACTCCTTCGCCGTCCCACGCGCCGCCGCAGCCCGTGGTGACGCCCGTGCCGATTCACGACCGCGATTCCGTGTGCGGACCGGCAAAGCCGCAGGACACGACAGAATCGTTCGGCACGATTCGGTCTCGTCGCGACACAGCACGCGAGCTCTACGCAACCGACGATGAGCTGATCGTCGACGGCGGCACGCTCGAAGGCCTCGAGCTCGGACAGAACGTTGTCGTTCGGCGCCTCTTCCGCACGATCGACGCTGCTGGTGCGACCGTCACCGGCGAACACACCGCCGGCGTGATTCAGATCGTCGCCACGCGCGAGCATGTTTCCAGTGCTGTCGTCGTCTATGCGTGCGACGAGCTGAGGAAGGGCGATTTTCTCGCCGCATTCAAGCCCGAACTTCCACGGACGCCTGATCCCGTCGGCATCCCTGCGTACGAAGCGGCGGCCCGCATTCTCTATGCCGACGCGGATCAGATGCTCGGCGCGCCGCGGCGTTTGATGGTCATCGATCGCGGCATCGATCACGGGATTCACGTCGGTCAGCGGCTGACGCTTTTCCGCCGCCGCCGTGGCGGGAAAGGGCCGTCAGTCGTCGGCGACGCGATCGTGGTCGCGATTCGACCGGACTCGGCGACCATCCGCATTGAAGGCGTCAGCGACGCGATCGTGCCTGGAGACTGGGCAGCGCCGCAGCAGCCGGCGCGCCCTGGATCGGCCGCCACCTCGGGCGCCGGGAAGCTCCAGTAACTGTGATTGGAAGGACAGAGTTGCTGGCGGTGAGGCAGGGATTCGAACCCTGGATACAGCTTTTAGGCCGTATAACGGTTTAGCAAACCGCCGCCTTCAGCCTCTCGGCCACCTCACCGCTCTGAATCCTAAGTATAAACGACATCGCAGCTTACGCGGACGCGATTGTCCCGACAGCTGTCCCTGAAATTGTCCCCGCCAATGATCGGATTCGGCTCGGCCCGCTGCCCACTCGGGGTTGAGGCGCCGCGAAAAAATGCAACGGTTTTCTCTGAACTAGGCATCCCAGCAAACAGTTGGACTTCGGGCCGTTGCTCGCCTGAGTTGGCTCTGCGCTTCACTGCGTGCCGCCGCGATTGGGCAGCTCTGAAGGCCAACGCCGAAGCGTCCGTCGTCGTCGCCGTGCGCAGCGGTCTTCCGAACCGGTGCACACCCAAGATCGAGGATGGAGAAACGTCCACCAACTGCCAGCTCTGAGAGCGCACGCTTGGAAGCGTGTGTCGGGAAGATCCCACCGAGGCTCGAATCCCTCTCTCTCGCCGATACCGCCTTCAGCGCCTACCGCCGCGCGGCGTTCCAGTGCATGACGACCGTGATCGGCGCCGAGCCTTCGTCCTCGGCGCTGATGTTCACGAGAAACCGCTGACCGTCGCGCGTGACGAGAAACTGGTTGCGCCGGTCGACGAACGACGCGCGGATGCCGGTGTCGAAGAGATCGCGCGGCGGATCGATCGAGAGGCCGGCCGATCCCGCCTTCACAGTCGCAGCCATCAGCTTGCCGTCCGGGGCCAGATAGAACAGCTCCCGCCCGTCCCGCCGCCAGCGCGGCTGGGCACCGCCGCGGGTCGATACCTGCCACTTGCCACCGGTGTCGGGAAACTTCCGCACGTAGACTTCAGACGCGCTGGACTCGTTGGAGTCATACGCGATCCAGCGGACGTCGGGCGAAAACTGGCCGTGCCGTTCATTCGCGCTGGTCTCAAGATACGGCTGCGCGTCGCCCTTCGCTGAAAGCGGAAGGACGCGCAGGTCGATTTGCCCGCGCCGGTCCGTCTCATACAGGATGTACCGACCGTCGAGCGACCAGTCTGTGACGCGAACGGATCCCGCCTTGGAATCCAGCAAGAGCCGTTCGGCGCCGCTGCTGTCGGCCGCAATGTCGTACAGGTCAACGCTTCCGGCTCGGCTCGATCCAAAGGCGATTCGAGCGCCGTCGGGCGACCACATCGGTCCGTGTGCACCGGTCGGATCGAGCAACAGCCTCGACGATGTCCCAAGCGACGGATTGAGGATCCAGATCGAGTGCCGTCCCGTCGCCGGATCGGTCTTCTCGACGGCAACCTGCTTCTCATCAGGTGAGAACCACGGATGATGAAAGTCGGCGCGCTCGGGGAACGTGGCCAGGGTGCGTCCCTGGCGATCCACCCAGTTCAGGCTGCTGTCGGGGCTCGCGCTCCGGAACGCCACTATCGTGCCGCCGCCGCCGACCGAGAACGCCGGCCCGCTTCGCCGCTGGGGATCGTACGCCAGGCGCTCAGCGATGGTCGCCGGTGCACCGATGACGTTTGCCCCGGTGAGGTCATAGGTCTGCGCGCTCAGCAACCCCTTGCTCAACGTGAACAGGTAGTCGCCGCCGACGCCGACGGCGCGTCGGCAGCGAACAGCCGCCGCGCGTCGCTGCCGTCGATCGACCCCTCGAAGACCGCGATCTCCTCGGGTTCGACGCTCTCCGCGAGGTACAGGAAATGACGGCCATCCGGCACGAACACCGGCCACGTGTGCTGCCGATCGGCACGCGATTCGATCAGGCGGGTGATCGGCGTCGCCACGCCGCCGGTGTCCGCCACGCTCATCACCGGGTGGCCTCCCGAGCCGAACAAGATGATCCCGGCGCGGCCCCAGGCTCCGCCGCGCGGACCCCAGGTCACGTCGCAGATGTCCTGCGGCACTCCGCCGGTCTCGGCAATCCGCCTCAGTTTGTCGTGCGCGAAAAAGGCAATCGTGCGGCTGTCCGGCGCCCAGAACGGATAGCTTCCCCCTTCGCTGCCGTCTATCGGCCGGCTTTCAACCTCGTCGAACCGCCGCAGCCACAGTTTCCTCCGGCCATCGGCCGACAGCGCGGCGAGCACCAGCCGGCTTCCGTCAGGTGACACGGCCATTTCGGCCGAGCCGCGAGGAAATCTGGTGCCCGGCGGCGGATAGATCTGGAAATCGACCCGCGTCGGCGGCGGTGCCGCCTGCTTCAGGACCGTCGCCAGCCCGAATGCACCGATCGCTGCCGCTGCTGCGACGAGGACTGCGATGGCGAAGACACGCCGCGGCGCAGCCGTCATCACCGCAGCGGACGCACGGCGTGTCGCCGAGTCATCACGCAGCCACCGCAGCTCGCGCAATAAATCTCTGGCCGTTTGCCAGCGCTCGTCAGGATCTTTGGCGAGGCAGGTGGCGACCAGTCGATCGAGCGCCGGCGACACCAGCAGTATCTGCGCCGACAGCGGGGGAGGCTCGCGCTCCAGAATCGCGGCGACGAGATCCGCAGGTGACGCACCGTCGAATGCGCGCGTGCCGGCGATCATCTCGTACAGCATCGCGCCGAACGCGAACAGATCGCTGCGCGCGTCCGTGCTTCGGCCTTTCACCTGCTCGGGCGCCATGTACGCCGGCGTGCCCGCCACCACACTGCTCATCGTCGCAGGCAGGTCGAAGGTTTTGATCTGCGGGTCGTGCGGCGCGGGACTGCTGCGCGGTCGCGCCAGCCCGAAGTCGAGCAGCTTCGCCCCCGTGCGCGTCAGCATCACGTTGGCCGGCTTCAAATCGCGATGGACGAGGCCAGCCGCGTGCGCAGCGACGAGCGCTTCGGCCACGTCGATGGCCACCGGCAGCGCCTCGGCGATTGTCATCGGCCCGCGCCGCAGCCGCGCGGCCACCGTTTCGCCGTCCACCAGCTCCATCACGAGATACGTCGCCTCCGCGTCGCCGATGCGGGCCGACCCGACGTCGTGCAGGGTGCTGATGCGTGGATGCGAGAGGGACGCGATCGCGCGCGCTTCGCGCTCGAGCCGTTCGCGCGCGCCGGGATCGTCGTCGAAGTTGGACGAGAGCACCTTGATCGCCACGTCGCGATCGAGTCGCAGATCGCGCGCGCGGTAGACCTCGCCCATGCCGCCGGCCCCGATGAGGCCGACGATCTCGAAGGCGCCAATCCGGTCTCCCGGCCGCAGATGCACGACGGTGGTTGCCAGGTCGCCGAATCCGGGCGGCCGGCTCAAAAACCCGTCCGCCGCCGGATGGGCGTCGAGCAGGGACATCACTTCTTCGACGACGCGGGGATCGTCGGCGCGCTTGACGAGGAAGGCGCGCCGTTCACCGGGCGGCACGTCGAGCCCAGCGTGGAAGAGGTCGCGCACGAGCTCCCAGTCGCGCGGGGCCGTCATGCCGAGCCCTGCAGCTCGCGATAGAGCCAGGTCCGGGCCAGCGCCCAGTCCCGCTTGACGGTGATCGCGGCGACGTTCAGGACCGCGGCCGCTTCGTCGATCGTCAGACCCGCGAAGTAGCGCAGCTCGACGAGGCGCGCCTGGCGCGGGTCGATTGCGGCAAGCTTCTCGAGCGCGCGATCGAGCGCGAGCACGTCCGGCTGGCTCGCCGCGCGGGCGTCGACGTCGATGTCGGCGCCGTCGAGCGATACCGTCACCGATGCGCCGCGTTTCTCGGCGCCGCGGGCGCGCGCGTGATCCACGAGCAGGCGGCGCATGACGTGCGCCGCGACGGCAAAGAAATGCGCACGGTTCTGCCAGCGCACGCGTTTCTGATCGACCAGCTTCAGATAGGTCCTATATCACCGCGGAGTCGATCGACGCAGTGACCACCGTCGATCTCCGGACGCTCCTGACCACGTTCATCCCGGTCGGTCCTCTTCCGCATCACATCGAGCCGAGCCGCGACGGGCGGACCATCTTCGTCAGCCTCGCGTCCCATACGCCTACAGTCGGCGCTCCTCAGCTTGCCGCCATCGATACGGAGGACGACACGGTCAGCTATATCACGACCAGCGCCAATCCGGCGGCGCGGTCGCACGGTCCGCATCCATCGCTGGACGGAGATACCGTGTTCGTCGCGCACGACATCGGCAATGCCGTCACCGGCGTCGATCTCGAGACCGGCGCCATCGACCCGGTGGTGGGACCGATCCTTCGTGCCGAGGAAGTCGTGCCCACGCGATTCGGCCGCCTGCTCTGGGCATCGGCGCGTGGCGACAACACCGTGAAGCGGATCGATCTTGGAACCGGTACGATCACAGCGTCGATCGCGGTTGGCACGCAGCCCGAATCGGTGATGCTCACGCCGTCCGAGCGGACGCTGGCGGTCAGCCTCCGCGGCTCACCCGCAAGCCTCTCGTTCGTCGACACAATCGGCTTGTCGTTGATCGAAACCGTCAGGATCAGCGACGACGACAACACGTTCGGGGACCTGGCGGTGATGAGCGAGGACGGACGCTTTGTATACGCCACCTTCGACGCGCTCGCCGGCGGAACCGGCGGAGTCGCCGTCGTCGACGTTCGCACCCGCACGGTGGTCTCTCGCTGGTCGTATCCGGGGCACGGCCGTCCGCACGGGATCTGGCTGTCGAGAAAGAAGCTGCACGAGGAACGCGAACACTGAATGAGACTCTGCGCCCGCGCTTTTCGCGTCGTGAGTCATGCGCACATGGCTTCGAGGACGCGCGCTGCTCGCGCTGCCCCTGATCGCGTTCTCGACCCCTCCGGGCTCGCGCGCAATCGAACGTCCGAATCGCTGTCGACGTTGACGCCCGCACGGTGGTCCAGCACTCGATCGAGGCTGCGCTGAGACGGATGACCGAGTTGAAGTGCCAGCAAGTTTTCGAGAGCTTCTCGATCGTGGTGCCTGCCGGCGATCGGTGCCGATCTGGGTCGTCGACGCCGGCGAATCCGCCATGTGCGGGTCGCCGGGGCTCGCGTTCACGTCACTCGGGTCGCGAGTCGTGCACCTCTGCAGGAAACGCTTCCGCGAGACGTTCCCGGCTCACCGAGAGCTCGCGGAGGCGATCATCATTCACGAAATCCTTCACGTGTACGGCCTGGGCGAGAATCCGCCGAGCAGCGGAACGATCACCGCACGCGTCGTCGAGGGATGCGTTCTCACGACCGTCCCGCGGCGTGAAGGCGTGAGTTTCTTCCTCGCCAACGGAAATCGATAGCGACGAGTTCGTCCGCAACTCGATTGATCGTCAGCCAGCTTCAGGTTGCGACCGTGCTCGAAGGCAGTGTCCACCGAGAACGAGCGCAGCCGGTCGATCCATGACGCCATTGTCGCGGCCATCGTGCAAGCGATCACCCGGCAATCAACGGGTGGCGACGCCCCTTCAGTTAGCCATCAGACGGTTCGAGCAGGTCGCGTCGGTCGATCCAAAGTCGGTCGGCCGATACCCGGCGTGTGCTCGCGGAGCTGCTGCGACGAGCGAGCGACCCGAGGCGAATATCCCGCCGTGGGGACGTCTGCCTATCCACGTCTGACTCCGGGACCGGCGATACACGACCGCTGCGGCCGGTCGGCCCATGACGTAGTCCAGGCGTCCGCCTGCCAGCGAGAACCCGAGTGAGGTGAGGTCTTCGACCGGTGGTGAGAAGCCCAGCTTGCCGAGGAACCACGGCTTCACGGTGTGCTGATCGGACGAGCGCACGTCGACGAGATGGTCG
>DATFXR010000704.1:0-2120 GCA_035315685.1 Vicinamibacterales bacterium
CTCGTCGTTGCGCAGCCGGATGTTCCTCGCGAGCGCGATGCTCGCCGTGGTCTGCATCGGCATCGCCATCTTCATCGTCAACGGCCAGGTGACGCGCGAAGCCGACCGGACGCTCGAGCGGGAGATCGTGACGACCGGCGCCCAAGTCGAACAGCTGCGCAACGAGCGCGCGCAGACGTTCACGATGATGGCGCGGCTGATCGCCGACCTGCCGAAGCTGAAGGCGGCGATGGACACCGACGATCCGCGGACCGTCCAGGACATCGCCAGCGGCTATCGGACGCAGCTCAAGGCCAACCTGATTCTGGTCACCAACAAGAACGGGCAGGTGCTCTACGCGTCGGGCGGATCGCCGCGGGTCGGCATCATCGCGGCACACCAGCCCGCCGTGCGCGACGCGCTCGCCGGACACGACGCGGCGAGCCTGCTGCCGCAGCCCAACGGCATCCTGCAGGTCGTGAGCGTGCCGGTCGCGCTCGATCAGCCGCGGCGCGAGATTCTCGGGACGCTGAGCGCGGGGTTCCTCCTCGACGACGCGTTCGCCGCGGAGCTGAAGAAGATCACCGGCAGCGATCTCGCGTTCGGCATGGACGGACAGATCCTCGCGTCGACGCTCCCGCGCGGCGCGAACCCGGCGCTGGCGCCGCGGCTGCGATCCGCGGGCATTTCCCGCGTCGTCATCGGCGGCGACGAGTACGACGTGCTGCCGCGCCAGCTCGCGCCGCCTGGCGGGACCGACTCGGCCATGACCGGGCCGGTTGCGTTGATCCTCCGTTCGCGGACGGAGCAGCTGCAATCGCTCGGCGCGATTCACGCCGGCCTGTTCCTGACCGGCATATTCGCCGTGCTGCTGGCCACCGCGCTCAGCTTCACGGTCGCGCGGACCATTGCGCGCCCGCTGGCGGCGATCACCGGCGTGATGCGCGAGGTGGCCGCGACCGGCGACCTCACCCGCAAGATCGCGATTCGCCACGGCAGCCGCTGGGACGACGACGATGCGCGGCTGCTGGCGACGACGTTCAACACGCTCACCGACTCGATCGCGCGGTTCCAGCGGGAGATGTCGCAGAAGGAGCGGCTGACGGCGCTGGGCAGGCTGTCCACGGTCATCGCGCACGAGGTCCGCAATCCGTTGATGATCATCAAGGCCTCACTGCACTCGCTCAGCCGGAAGGATGTGACGCCGGCCGCCGTTCACGAGGCGGTGGCGGACATCGACGGAGAGGTGGCGCGGCTGAATCGCATCGTGAACGAAGTGCTCGACTTCGCGCGGCCGATCCGCTTCGACCTGTCTCCGGCGAGCGTGAACGCGATCTGCCGCGAGTCGGCAACCGCTGCCGTCGCGTCGGAGCCGGGCGCGGAGATCGTGCTGGACCTCGATCCGCAGGTGACTACGGCGATGACCGATCCCGAGCGCCTGCGCATCGCGCTCGTCAACATGCTCGTCAACGCCCGCCACGCGGTCAACGGGCACGGCACCGCCGGCGGCGGTCGCGCCGCGGTGACGCTTCGCACCCGGCGCAGTGGCGATCGGGTCCAGGTGTCGGTCAGCGATCGCGGCGTCGGCATCGCGCCGGGCGATCTCGCGCAGATCTTCGATCCCTACTTCACGACCAAGCGCGGCGGCACCGGCCTCGGCCTGCCGATCACGAAGAACATCGTCGAAGGGCTCGGCGGCACGATCGGCGTCACCAGCACGCCCGGGAGCGGCACGGAAATCCTCATCGACCTCCCGCTCGACTCGACGCAAAGCAGGCCTGCTTGACGACGCATCGCGGCGCGATCCTTCTCGTCGACGACGAGGAAAAAATTCTGAAAGCACTGGGACGGGCTCTCCGGGACGCCGGTCACGGCGTCGTCGAGACCACCAGCCCGCGGCACGCGCAGCGGCTGCTTGCCGAGCGCGCGTTCGACGTGATGGTCGTCGACAACGTGATGCCCGAGCTGAATGGCCTCGACCTGATCCGCGAGTTCGTCGGGACGACGCCCGAGAGCGAGCGGCCGCAGATCCTGATGATGACCGCGCACGCCACCGTCGAGAGCGCGATCGAGGCGATGAAGCTCGGTGCGCTCGACTACCTGCAGAAGCCGTTCGAGATCGACGAGCTGCTCGTCGTGGT
>DATFXR010000705.1:0-2368 GCA_035315685.1 Vicinamibacterales bacterium
GTGGAACGTCCCGGAGCCAGAACTCGCGCTCGTGATCAGTTCTGCGGGCGCCGTTGTGGGGTTCACGATCGGGAACGACATGAGTTCGCGCGACATCGAAGGCGAGAACCTGCTCTATCTGCCTCAAGCGAAGATCTATGCGAGTTCGTGCGCGGTCGGTCCGTGGATTGTCGTGGGGCCGACCGAGGAGGAAGTCCGTCAGTGGACGATTCAGCTCGAGATCCGGCGCGTCGCCGAGACGGTGTTCGCCGGCGACACTCGCGCCGGCCAGATCAAGCGGCCGTTCGCCGAGCTCGTCCACTATCTGTTCCGTTCGCAGACGTTCCCGAACGGCGCCGTCCTGCTGACCGGCGCCGGCATCGTCCCACCCGAGTCGTTCACGCTCGAGGCGCACGACGCCGTGCGAATCACCATCTCCGGTATCGGCACACTCGAGAACGCGGTCTCGATCGTGTGACGTCCGGCTCGCGGACCGGGGCGCCCCACGCGGTACGCGTCGATCACCTTCCGACCGGCGACGAGGCGGTGTCCGGCACGTGCTCCACGAGGTGCTGGTGCGGGAACGCCAGCACGATGATCATGGCGACGAGGCCTGCGGCCGACAGCGACAGCAGCCCTCCGCTGTAGCTGCCGGTCAGATCCTTGATGCGGCCCACCGCAAACGGGCCGGTGAAACCCGCCAGGTTGCCAATCGAGTTGATGAGGGCAATGCCGCCGGCTGCCGCGGCGCCGGAGAGGAAGGCAGCCGGAAATGTCCAGAACACCGGCAGGCAGCCGAAGATGCCGAAGCCGGCCACCGACAGCGACGCCATCTTCATCGTCGGGTCATCGAACAGCGTCGACACGGCGATGCCGGCGGACGCCACAAAGAGCGGAAACGCGAGATGGAACCGGCGTTCCATTTTGCGGTCGGAGCGACGTGACCACGCGACAATGCTCACCAGTCCCACGATATAGGGCAACGCCGCCACGACGCCGGCCTGGGCGTTCGACAGCCCGAACGACTTCACAATCTGCGGCAGGAAGAAGCTCAGCCCGTAGTTGAGCGCGACAGCGCCGAAATAGACAACGCTCAGCGCCAACACCTTCGGATTCCTGAGCGCCTCCATCGCGCTGTAGCGGCGAACCATTTCGCGCTGTCGCCGCTCGTGATCGAGACGGGCGACCAGCCAGGTGCGCTCTTCTTCGGTGAGCCACGTGGCGTCGGCCGGTCGATCGGTCATGTACAGGAATACGATCACGGACAGGATCAGCGCCGGCGCCGCTTCAAGGATGAAGAGCCATTGCCATCCCTTCAGGCCCCCGAAGCCGTCAAGTCCCAGCAGCAGCCCGGAGACGGGAGCGCCCACGACGGTTGACAGCGGAATCGCCGCCATGAAGTAGCCGACGATGCGGGCCCGGTACACGGAGGGAAACCACAGCGTCAGGTAGAAGATGACGCCGGGAAAGAAGCCTGCCTCGGCAATCCCGAGCAGCACGCGCACCGCATAGAAGCTCGTGGCCCCGTTGATGAAGGCCATGCCGCCCGAAAGCAGGCCCCAGGTGAACATGATTCGCGCGATCCATTTGCGCGCGCCGACCCGTTCCAGGAACAGGTTCGACGGCACCTCGAACAGGAAATACGCGAGGAAAAAGATGCCGGCGCCGAAGCCGAAGGCCGAATCGGTCAGCCCCAGATCCTTGTTCATGGTCAGCGCGGCGAAGCTGACGTTCACGCGATCCAGGTACGCGACGAAGAAACAAACGATCAGAAAAGGCACCAGCCGCGCCGTGACTTTCGCGATCGTGCGCTGCTCCAGCGGTTTCATGCGCCTCCTTGCGTCCCAGGTCTCCACATTTGCGATCGCCGTTCGTGACCGCGCCCGGCCATGAACTGGCGAATGATGCCATCGATGTCGCGATCGGCGCTGAAGCCAAGGTGCAGCGCCCGGCTGACATCGAACATACCCGGCCAACTGCACACGATCTTCGCGATGCGTTCGTCGAGCGACAGACGAACGCGTGCCCGGACCGCCGGACCCGCCTCGCGTTCGAGGCTGTTCAGCATCTGCGCCGGCGTTACCGACAGCCCGGGAAAGTTCACGGTCCGGCGAGGCTCCAAATCAGACGTCGGGACACGCGCAGCGTGCACGAGGTTGGCGATCACCGTGCCGGGGGACGCTATCCACAGTGGCGTGTCGAGTGGAACCGGACAGACGGTGTCGATCCCGGAAAGCGGCTCGCGGACAATTCCGCTCACGAACGACGATGCGGCGGTGTTGGGTGCGCCTGGACGGATCGCCACGGTCGGCAGGCGGCAGACAATGCCGTCCACGAATCCTTTTCTCGAGTACTCGTGGACGAGGAGTTCGGCAATCGCCTTCTCGGA
>DATFXR010000706.1:0-4706 GCA_035315685.1 Vicinamibacterales bacterium
CGTCGATGGCGAGCAACTTACTTCGTCCCAACCAGCCGGCCGACACCAACGGCAACTCGGACGTCTTCGTGTTCGATCGCACCACCGGCACGACCGAGTTGATCAGCGCCGCGCTCGATGGCACACCGGCGACCGGCCAGAGTCCGTCGATCAGCGCCGACGGCCGATTCGTCGCCTTTGTCTCGTCGGGCAGCAACCTCGTCGCGAACGACACGAACTTCGCGGACGACATTTTCGTTCGCGATCGCGTCACGCAGGTCACCGAGCGCGTCAGCGTCGCGTCGGACGGGACCGAGGCCGATCAGGCGTCGTTCGGATCGCCGATCCTCAGCGCGGACGGCCGGTTCGTCGCGTTCAACAGCTTTGCCGACAATCTCGTCGCCGGCGACGTCGACACGGCGGTTGACGTGTTCGTCCGCGATCGAAACACCGGCGTGACCGAAGCGGTCTCGCAGCCGTCGAACACCGATTTTCAGAACCGGCTGCTCAGTTCCTTATCGCCAAACGGGCGCTTCGTCGGATTCGTGTCCGCGGCGCCGACGCTCGTGCCCGGCGACACGAACGGATTTGTTGCAGACGCCTTTGTCTTCGATCGGCAGGCGCACACGCTGCAGATCGTCAGCCGCAACAGCGCGGGCGCCCAGGGCGACGACGACACGTTCAGCGTATTCGTCAGCAACGACGGCCGGTTTGCCGTCTTCGCGTCGAAGGCCGACAACTTCGTCGCGAACGACACGAATTTTTCCGCCGACATCTTCATCCGCGATCTCGTGAGCGGGGTGACGCGGCGCGTCGCCCACGACGAACCCGGGAGTCGCGGGTTCGGCTTCGACATCACAATCACCAGCGTCACACCCGACGCGCTGCTGGTCGCGCTCGTGACGCGGGCGGATCTGCTGCCGTCACAACCGACCCCGTTCTTCACCGACGACGCCTACGTCCTCGATCTGCGGGTCGGGCCGCCGACGAGCAAGGATCAATGCCAGAATGGCGGCTGGCAGAACTTCACCGAGCCGCCGTTCACGAGTCAGGGGCAGTGCATTAATTTCGTGAGCGGGCGACCGTAGCCAGCTCGCCGATCTTCGTTACTTCGACGACTCGGCGGCACCGCCGTGACCGGAGCATGCGCCGCGATGCTGCTTGGCATGCGAGTACGTGCCATCCTTGCATTTCGCGGTCGCATCTTCGGGCGCGTCGAAGAGTTTCGGTTTCATCGGGTTCGCGGTTGATTGCTGCGGACCGCCAGCGCTGTCTCGGCACGAACAGATAAACGCGTCGCGCAGCGTGAGCGGATAGCAATACACGCCGTCGCCGGTGCGGAATTCCCCTTTGAAATCCGTGGTCCACACGTCGTTCGCCGCCGCGATCGGCGCCAGTGGCGAAGGCGCGGGCGGGACCGTGCGACGCCGGCGGTGAACCGCGATCAGCCCAGCGGCCGCGAGGCGGCGACACACCGTCGCGCGACGCGGCGGTCGAGCGGGCGACTTCGGGCGTGATCCCGGGAACCTCGTGGATGATACGACGCTGGGCCCTTTGCCGCGCCGGTTACCACATGCGTCGTGCCGCCGTGCGAGAACTCGCCGTGCGTGAAGCCTTCAACGCCGCTTATCACGCGCCGCGCGGAGCTTGTCGAGCGCTGTTTTCGCCTCGTTTGCTGCGCATGTATTTCGCCAGAACGTCGAAGACTTTCTCCTCCACATCGTGGCGAGGCAGGCGCTTCCGAATGGTGCACGGCGGTGTCGAGCCAGTCGAACAGGACGCAATGCAGCGCAGCCAACCCACCGACGTGGCAATGCGTGGCGGCCCATCCGTTGCCGTAATCGAACATGCGAACCGACGTCGAGCACTTGAGCTGCTGAATGAATCTCATAATATTGCTCAACGCGACTCTCTCATTGGACTCTGCAGGTTCCGCCTCGCCGTACAGGATCAACACCGGACACTCGATGTTCGAAGCCAGGTGACTCACCGAAAACGCCTTCCAGGCATCCATGAGCTCGTGGGGTGTTTTCACATCTCCGACGATCGCCCGTACGTGAGTCGCCCGGTCGCGGGCTTGCGGACTCACACGCTCCAAGGCGGAGAACATGGCGTTGAACACCGCGTTCGGTGTCATCTGAACCAGTTTCGGCAGGACGGCTTGCCACGCTTCGTACACATCGACGACGAGTCCATCGGCGCAGAGATGGCGCGCACCCGGCCTTCGGACCAAAGGCGACTTCATATGGCGGACGTCCTCCGCCAACACCTCAAAGACGTCTCATGGCAATCGACCCGAAGCGGCACCTTGATTGTGAACGCCGTCCCAAAGGCGGGTGCGTGCCAGCCTGCCTCACAAACATTTGTGGCGCTCAGGGAATCGGATGTAGACGAAGAAACGCATCCGCCGCGTCGCGGGCACGTGCTTCGATCGCGCGGGCATTCGGTCGCGGAGCGACACCGAGCAATAGACTAACCAACAAATCGCGCCAGAGCAGTCCGGCGAACTGCTCCGCCAGGTCTGCCGGGCTGCCGTCGATCAATCCGGCCTCGTGCGCCGCGGCCATGATGTGGCGCAACGCGGCACGTCCCGTCTCGCGCCCTAACGAATCGAGCGTTCGCGCCACCTCGGGCGCTTGGACCGCCTCGGCGATCGCCAGCCGAAAGACCCCCACGACTTCGGGATCGCTCACCTCCCGCACGAACCGGGTCCCAAACGCCGTCAGCACCTGCGCCAGCGTCGCGCGGTCGCGCAGCACCGGCATGTTGGCTGGCGCCTGAAATCGTTTGGCGCGCTCCCCGATGGCCGCGACGAGCATCTTCTGTTTGTTGCCGACCAGCCCGTACAGCTCGCGCTTCGAGACGCGCGCACGCGTGGCGATCTCGAGCGTACTCGTTGCCGCGTAGCCCCGCTCGTGGAAGGCCTCGAATGCCGCGGTCAAGATGCGCTCACGCACCGCCGCCGCATCACCGCTTTCTTTTGCTCTTGACATTGGTACCAAATGGTACCACACTCGGTCTCAAGTGGTACCGAGTGGTACCGCCTGGCCAGGAGGGCCATCGCGAAAGGAGACGCGCATGTTACCGCAACTCGCATTCTTTGGGAGCGTCGCATTCAGCGTGATCGCGTGGGCGATTGTCGCGGGGCGCTACATCTGGCCGTCGCTCCGCCTTCGACAACGCTCGGAAGCGTTGCGACCGCTGCTCATCCTGCACACCTTCCGCTTCCTCGGAATGGCATTCCTGGTCCCGGGCGTCGTATCGCCTGATCTGCCGCGTGCCTTCGCGACTGCCGCGGCCTTTGGAGACATCGTCGCAGCGGCTTTGGCCCTGCTGGCGCTGCTCTCACTGCAGAGTAGCCCCGGCTTACTCGTCGTGTGGATATTCAACGTCTGGGGCTCAATCGATCTCGTGAACGCATTCTACGAGGCCAACGCCACCGGCCTTACGCCAGGCCAGTTGGGCGCGGCCTACTTCATTCCCACGCTGATCGTGCCGCTGCTGCTCATCACACACGGCCTCGCGTTCCGGATTCTGCTACAGCATCAACAAGAACCCGCGATGGGGCAGAGCCGACAGCCAGCGCTCGGATATCGGCGGTGAAGACGTTGCCGGAGTAGTAGCCAAACCAGACACCAATAACCGAAAGACGTTGACTCGAGGTGCATCCATGAAATTTTTGACGCCGTTCATGCTCTCCGCGTATCCAGTCGCAGCTGTCGCGCAATCTCCGTCGTCATCCGCCCGGACGCCCTCTGAGGCGCCATCGCCGAAGACGACGGAAGTGATGGTCATCCTCACGGCGAAGGAAGGCGTGACCCGACAGCAGATCATGAACATCATGCCAGCCGAAGTTCGGGCCACGGTAAAACTCTATCTCGACGGCACGATCCGCCAGTGGTACTCGAAGGGCGACGGGAAAGGCGTGATCTTCGTGATCGACGCGAAGACGGTCGAAGAAGCTCACGCCGTCATCGACGCGATGCCGTTGTCGAAGGAAAACCTGATGGACCACGAGTACATCCCCGTAGGTCCGCTCATGCCGCTCGCGGCTTTGATCGCTCGGTGAAGGACACAACGTCATGGCCGCTGAATCAAACAATCCGGTCGTCAGTCTGACCGACGTGTTCAAGACGTACAAGGTCGGCGAAGTGAACGTGCCAGCGGTGAAGGGCGTCACCTTCAACATTCCGCGGCGACGCTTCTCGGTGATTGTCGGGCCGTCGGGTAGCGGCAAGACCACGCTGCTCAACCTGATCGGTTGCATCGACCGGCCGACCGGCGGCCGGGTGGTGGTGGCCGGCCAGGATCTCGCGACGCTCAGCGACAACGCGATTTCAGATTTTCGTGCGCAGAAGGTCGGGTTCATCTTCCAGAATTTCAGCCTGATCCCCGTCTTCTCGGCGTACGAAAACATCGAGTACCCGCTGCTGCTGTTGGGCGTGAGTGCGGCGGAACGACGCCGCCGTGCCACCACCATGCTCGAGGCCGTCGGTCTCGTCGATCACGGCGAGCAGCGACCGAATCAGCTGAGCGGAGGCCAGAAGCAACGGGTCGCGATCGCGCGTGCACTCGTGAAGGACCCTGAGTTCGTGCTCGCCGACGAACCAACGGCCAATCTCGATTCGCACACGGGCGCGTCAATCATCGAGTTGATGCGGCGCATGCAGGAGCAGTATGCGACGACATTTGTGTTCTCCACCCACGACCGGCAGCTCATGTCTCAC
>DATFXR010000707.1:0-3110 GCA_035315685.1 Vicinamibacterales bacterium
CCGGTCGCGGGATCGGTGACGTTGAACCCGTCGAGCAACACCGGCGTTTCGTGTGCGCGCGCGCCGCCAAGCTGCATCAGGCCGTCGGGTCCGCGGACCACCGACGGCAGCAGCGGCAGCGACTCGCGCGCCTTGAGTCGAGACGACGGCAGGCGCGACACCGTCGCTGCGGTGATACTGCTGCCGAGCAGGCTCGTCGTCGGCGACGCCGGCGTCAGCGTCGGCGCCATCGCAATCACCGTCGTCGTTTCGGCGGCGCGGCCAATCGAAAGGACAATCTTCGCGCTCGCGCTGCGCTCGACGCGCGCGGTCTCGAAGCCGTCGAGCGACACGACCAGCGTGTCGCCCTTCAGTGCCGGATCGATCGCAAAGGTGCCGTCGCCTGCCGTCGTGATCGAGGTCACCACCTCGGTGCCGCGCAGCAGTTGCACCGTCGCGCCGGGCAGCGGGAGGCCTGTCTGGTCCACGACCACTCCCTGCCCTTGCTCGTCGGCCAGGGCGGGACCAACGGGTGCGAGCAAGAGTGCGACGATCAGCAGGAGTAGCGCCGTGCGGCCACCCGTGACGGGCATGTTCGTTTGAGTCCCTTGGAGGGAGACGCCAATTGTAACCGATTATCAGACTTTTACGCCCCCTTCCTCGCAGCAAATCCCATTTTCGGACGGCTGCTGGTTCAGCTCTCACCACGACTGCACGGCACGTCGTCCTGTTGTTGCGATCCGACCGATCTCATGTCTCACGAGGCGGCGCGGCCGACTGGCAAGGTGATCTCGACACGTGATCCAGTGACGCCTGACTCGATCACGATCGAGCCGCCGAGCTCCTTGACGCGCTCGCACAGGCTGACCGGCGCAGCGTTCGAGGCCATGAGCGCGTCGAAGTCGAGGCGCCCGCGGAAGGGAAACCCGCGGCCGTCGTTCGCGATCACCAGCTGCAGAAGCCCGTCCGTCCCGGCATCGACCTCGACCGACACCCGCGACGGGTGCGCATGCTTGAGTGCGTTGATCGCGGCTTCGCGCACGAGCAGCCGCACGCCTTCCTCGACGTCGGGACGGAGGCCGAGATCGGCGGGCGTGACCCGCACGGTGATCGGGGCCTTCCACTCGGCGCCAAGGCGATCGCGCAGCTGCTCGAGCGTGCGCGCGACGCCGCCCTCCTCGACCGGCCGCCGCGACGCGGGCTTGAGATCCTCGATGAAGCGCCGCAGCTCGCGCTGTTCGAGCGCGATCGCGCGCTCGATCGCGAGCAGATGATCGGCGATGGCGGATCGCTCCGCGTGTCGATCGGCGAGCGCCTGCAGCTGAAACCGGATCCCGGTGAGCGATTGCAGCACGCCGTCGTGGAGATCGCGGGCGACGCGGAGGCGATCTTCACGCACCGCGACTTGCTGCAGGCGCTGCTGCGTGTAGAGGTGCTCGAGCGAATTGCCCACTTCGCGGGCGACGACTTCAATCAGCGGAATCACGTCGGGAGACGGCGACGGCAGGCCGATGAAGTACACGCGTCCGGCGAGGTGCTCGAGCGCGAACGGCGCGGACGCGTCGGCGTGCTCGCCGCGCGGCCCTTCGCAGCCAAGCGTCGCGCCGCGGAGCGCGGTCGTCGCCGCCGACGCCGGCGCATCGGTCGGCGCGAGATGCGTCAACGCCTCCATCGACGCCGAATCGGCGACGTAGATCCACGGCTCGTCCTCGGTTTCCCACGCCGCGATCGCGCGGGTGCAGCCGACGACGCTGGCCGCGTGCGCAAGGAGCTGGCGCGATCCTTCGTCGAAGCCCGCGCCGACGAAGGTCGGCCATCCGCTCACCTTGCGGAGCGTGGTCAGCGCCGCGTGCAGCTCATCGAGCGCGCGGCGTTGTGCGTCCTGCGCGCGACGGCGTGACGCGCTCAGCGACGCGGTGGCGACGGCAACCGCCGCGAATGCGGTGAGGCGAAACAGATCGTCGGGTCCGACCTCGAGCGAGTAGCGAGGCGGTACGAAGAAGAACGCGAGCGAGAGTGTCGAGAGCACCGTCGCGAAGAGGCCCGGACCGTGACCGCCGTAGACCGCGGCGAGGACGACGGCCGGGAAGAACATCAGCGACACGCTCGGACCCAGCCAGGGATGGATCACGAACGTCGCTGCGGAGGCGACGACGACGGCGACGAAGGCCCAGAGGTACCCGGAGAGCTTCACACAGGCGGATTCTAGATCCGCGCTTGACACCTGCGGCTTATGGCCTAAATTAGGCCTATAAGCGCTGCCGCGGCCCGGCGTCTGTCAACATCGACGCCGTCGGCGTACGGCTGGCGCGGAACGCCCTGTTGGTCTGCTCAGGTCGCGCGGCTGGTCAGGCTTCATCGCCACCACCACCGCGGATGCGCTCCCTCGACGCCGGTCATCCAGCCGACCCGAGCGAGCCGCCCTCGGACCGTCAGGGCGTTTCTTCGTACACTCGCCCGATATGGCTGATGGCATGCGGTCCTGGTCCATTGGCCATCAACCATTTCCAGCCGTTAGCCACCGCCATGACGGAGTTCTCTAGGACGTCTTCTTCACCTGAGCCAGCAGCGCCGCGAGGATCTTCGCGTAGCGATCGTCCGCGTCGGTGAACGCCTTCTGATACTCCTGCTCCGATAGTTTCTGTGCCTTCCAGTCCGAGTTGAACATCGTCTGCTTGCCGCCGATCTCGACGATGTCGAACGGCTGATTCTCGTCGCGCTTCACCTTGAGACCGTCGGCGCCGGGATCCTGAATGAAGATCTTCGAGTCGGCGGCGGCGGCGCCGTTCAGATCCATGTAGACGTCGCGATATTCCTTCTTGCCGAGGCGATCGTTCAGCAGTTGCGGCACGGCGTATTTACCGGAGATCACGAGCAGCTGTCCCGGAAAGTACAACGCCGCGACGAAGACGTCGGGCGCCGCGGCGTCCTTCGCCGCAATGCTGTCAAGCTTGCCGGCTTCCATGGCCGCTGCAAGTTCCCTGGCGAGCGGAGCGGACTTGGAGTCCTGCGCCGAGACGGGCGCGGGGAGGGTCAACGCAAACACGAGGGCACCGCCGGAAACCACCCGCTTCGTCAGCTGCATGGGCCCCTCCGGGGAAACTGTCGGGATGTGAGGGCTGTTCTACCAC
>DATFXR010000708.1:0-20786 GCA_035315685.1 Vicinamibacterales bacterium
GCCCGCCTCGATGCCTCGTTCGCCGCGTTCTCGGACGCCACCCGGTCGCCACGCTGAGCGCGAGTTTGGGACGGTCATGAAGTCGTCGATCTGTTGATGGAGGGAAAAAATGACCGCCTCCGCATCAATCACCATTACGCCAGTCCTCGTTGCCGACCTGCTCGCCGAGGGCGAGCGGATGCCGGTTTATGTGCACGTGATCGACCATCCCGATGCGCGCGTGCTGGTCGACACCGGCATGACGGAGCTGCACCCGGCGGCGGCCGACCTCGATCCCCGCCTCCGGCCACTGAGCACGCAGAACTTCGACCTCGCCGGCATCGACATCGTCGTCAACACACATCTGCACTTCGACCACTGCGGCGGCAACCACCTCTTCGCCGGCAGGCCGATCTATGTGCAGCGTCGGGAGCTCGACGACGCGCGCAACGAGGACGACTACACCATTCGCGAGTGGGTCGAGGCGCCCGGCGTGCGGTACGTGCCGGTGGACGGCGAACTCGAGCTGCTTCCCGGCCTCCGGCTTGTCCCGGCGCCGGGCCACACACGCGGCATGCAGGTCGTCGTCGTCGACACTGGCGGGCGCCCGGTCGTCGTTGGCGGCGACGTGGCGGTGTGGTTTGGCGAGCTCGACGAGCCGCATACCGAAGGCCAGGTGCGGGTACGCGCGCTCGACCCTGAGCTGGTCTGGCTCGCGCACGAGCACGAGCCGTGGCGACCCAGGCCCGTCGCTGACCAGACGTCTCAACCACATTCCGTGTAGGCGAAGATAAGGCGAATATGATACGCTCGGCTGCCGTGGCGCTTCGGACCTGCACCTTCAGCTTCGCGTGTGCGTCCGGTCTCGATGTGACCGCCGAATCCGTTTACGCACGGGCTGCGCTTGGAGTGTCGGCTCTCCGGAAGAACGGCTGGGCCGACGCCGTTGCGTTGGGAACCGAAGTTGAGATTCAAATCAGAGAACCGCCCGCGTGTCACCGCATCACCGTGCACCAGATTGATCGGTGGTGCGATTGGCTTGCGACCAGCCCCGACGAGATGCTGAAGAAGCGCACACTGAAGCAGCTATTGAGCTGACCGCCGTCTGAGGTCTCGTCGGAGCGAAGGGTGATGTCCACTGTTTCAGAGTCGCTCTCGCAGCTCGAAGTGCTGGTCGTCGATTGCCAGGCCACCGCCGCAGCGCCGCACGGACATCTCCTCGAAATGGGGTGGGCGCTCGCCGGCACGACCACAACGCGTGCGGAGGCCAGGCTCATCGCGCTTCCAGACGGCGAGCACATTCCAGCCGCCGTGATGCGCCTGACGGGCATTTCTGAACGGATGTCAGAGGACGGCGTCGATGCACACGTGGCCTGGCGGGAGCTGTCCAACGACGCCGCCGCACTCGCCCGTCAACCGGCGCCAACGGCCATTCACTTCGCTCGATTCGAGCAGCCGTTTCTCCGCGCGTTGGCCGGCGGGGCGCTTCCCCTCGACATCGTTTGCACGCATGACATTGCCCGGCGCCTCTTACCCGACTTGCCGCGCTGTGGCGTGCGTGCCCTCAGCGGGTACTTCGGTCGCGGGATCGGCGCTCTGCGTCGCAGTGCCGATCACGTCGAGGCCACCGCCTTCGTCTGGCGAGAGCTGGTGCGCCTGCTTCGCGACGAAGGCATTTCCACCTGGAGCGCGCTTCAGGAATGGCTCGCCGACAATCGCGCTCCGAGGCAGCGCCGGCGGCGCGTGTGGCCGATGCCGCGGAATGTGCGGCTCGCATTGCCGGATGCGCCGGGCGTCTATCGCATGCTTCGGACGAGTGGCGACGTCTTGTACGTCGGGAAGGCCGCCTCGCTCCGCCATCGCGTCAACAGCTACTTTCGGAAGCAGACAGGCGTGCCCGAGCGGACGCTCGAGATGCTGTCGCAGGCGCGTGGGATCTCGTTCGATGTCACGCCAAGCGCCCTCGAGGCGGCTCTCATCGAGCCTGACGACATCAAGCAGCATCGACCGCCGTACAACGTCGCGCTCACCATCGAGAACCGCGCGTTATGGTTCGCGCCACCGAATCTCACCGCGCGCAGCGCGCACCCGTCGTCCCAGTGTCCGCTCGGACCGTTTCCTTCGGCCGGAATGCTCGATGCATTTGGGGCGCTCGCCGCCGCGGAGAGTCGCGCGCTCGGCTCCAGTCGCTGGCGTCCCGACCCGGTCACGTTCGAAGCAGGTTACGCGAGGCTCTTCGCGGCGCACCCTGAGCTTTCGCGCCAGGACCTCAGCGCGCACGACAGATTGCTGCGGCTCGGAACGCGCCTATGGAGAGAAGGTCGGCGAGACCGCGATGTTGATGAAGACGACCCCAACGAAGCCGGGCGTGGATTCACGGTATGGACTCCGGAGGTCGTGTACGTGTCGCTCGAGTGGCTGGCGTTGCGGGCAGCGCTCGCCCGACGCCGCGCGATCTGGTTGACGCGGCTGTTCGATTCGACCGCGGTGTGGCGCGAGCCCGGCGAGAGCGGTGCGCGGCTCATCGTGATCGAGAACGGCGAGATAGCGTTGAGCGCGGCAGTGGACGCCAGCGCACCGCCACCGATTCCGCCGGGTTATCGCCGTCAAACCGCCGCACGTCGTGAAGCCTTCACCCTCGCCTCCTTCGATCGCTTGCGGGTATTAACGACGGAGCTGAAGCGCTTGATTACATCTGGCGCTCCAGTGGCGCTGCGCCTGGGAGTCGGACCGGCACTCGACGAGTCGAGACTCGCCTCTGCGCTGTGGTGGGTGTAGCGCGTGGCTCCCAGATGAACGACCGACGGACCGACAGGCTCTCCGCGGTCGACGTGTGGGCATACATCCAGAGCGACGGCATCCGTAACATCATCACGCAGCGAGGTCCAAGGCGAAGAGTCAACGAGATGGGTTCCACAGCCACCATTCTCCACGCGGACCTGGACGCCTTTTATGCGTCGGTCGAGCAGCTGCTTGACCCTCGCCTGCGCGGCAAGCCGATTGCGGTCGGCGGCGGCGTCGTGCTCGCGGCTTCGTATGAAGCGCGAGCCTTCGGCGTACGAAGCGGCATGCCTGGACGGCGCGCGCGGCAACTCTGTCCCGACCTCGTGTTTGTCGCCGGACATTTCGACGAATATCAACGGCTCGGCGATGCCGCCATCGCGGTCCTGAGCGATTTCACGCCTTCGATCGAGCGCATCTCCATCGACGAGGCATTCGCCGACGTGGCAGGGTGCACGCATCTCTTCGGTTCGCCGGCGGAGATCGCAAGGGCGGTTCGGGGTCGCGTGCGCGCCGAGCTGGGCCTGCCGCTGTCAATCGGCGTGGCGCGTACCAAGCACCTGGCGAAGATCGCATCGCAGGTCGCCAAGCCGGATGGATTGGTCGTCGTCGATCCAGAAACTGAACTCGAGTTCCTTCACGAGCTGCCCGTCGGATTGATGTGGGGCGTCGGCCCCGCCACCGAGGCGCGGCTTGCCAAAATCGGCGTCACTACCATCGGTCAATTGGCTCAGAGCTCTCCTCAATCGGTGGAGCGATTGCTTGGGCACGCCGCGGGAAGAAAGTTGACGGCACTCGCGTGGAACCGCGACCCGCGGCAAATCCAGACGCGCCGGCGCGCGCGCTCTGCCGGCGCACAATCGGCGCTCGGACGACGGCCTGCGATCGAGCGCGTCTTCAAGCCGACGCTCCATCATCTCGCCGACCGCATCGGCGCGCGGCTCCGCGCCAAATCGCTGACCGGCCGCACGATCACGGTCCGCGTGCGCTTCGCCGATTTGCGCTCGGTCACGCGCTCGCTCACGCTGTCAGCACCGATTTCTGCAACGAGGGCTCTCGCTGAGACTGCCGAGGACCTGGTGCGCGGCGTCCTTGCGGACCACCGCGACGAGACGACGATCTCGCTGCTGGCGATCGCCGTCTCGAATCTCGAAGCGCATGCAATCGTCCAACTGGAGCTGCCGCTCGGGCTTGCCGATGAAGGACGCCGTCCGGGCACGAAGAAAGGCGTGGCTCGATCGCGCGCGGACGGCGCCATCGATGCGATCCGCAAGCGCTTCGGACGAGAAGCGGTGGATTATGGGTCAGCATCGCGGGTTGGGCGCTCTGTCCCTGACGAGTTCCGACGCCTTGCTGAAAGGGAGCTGTGAACATCGCAGCGCCCGCTGCAGGTCGAGACGTCCGATGGTCGGCGTTGGTGCAACAGGGCGAGACCGCGTAGATGCTGCGGCGAGGTGGAATAACCAATCGCGCGACGCCAGGTCTTCCCCCGCGGCCGCTGGGTGCGCTCGCCCGGAGCGGGCTGACGTTTGCCGAGCTGTCCGCGCTCTATTTCAGCCGCGTGCTGATCGAGTGCTTTGCGGGCACGCACCTGCTGGCGGATCGACAAGGCGCGCTCGACAAGTTCGAGGCGGCGCTGACGCCGGCGATGAAACGGTTTCTGGATCGGCCGCCGCGGGTGATCGGCGCGAAGCCCGAGTTTCTCTCCTGAGGAATCACCGCCGACGGTACAGACAGAACGGCGGTGCGCCCCTGCGTCAGCCAGCGCTCGCCGATACGGACGAGGTCTGTTGGCGGCGGGTAGGTGCGCCAGTCCGGCGGCAGGCCAGTTGTCGAGACCACGTCGATCTCGACAGTCGAGCCGAGATCGACGGACATTGCAACTATCTTCGACGTGGCGCGCACCCACGTCGGTGTCCAGAAGGTGAATGGGACTTTCACCTCCCAGTGCTCGATTGGGTCGACGCAGCCACGTGGCCGCCTTCGCTTCGCGACCGAGGACGGCGAATGGCTCCCGAGATCACCGTCCAAAGGTCAGTGACAGAACCGCCATCGCCGTTGCCGCGTCGCTCATGAACTTCGCCGGCTCAGTCTTCGGGTCGCGCTGCTTGTTGGGCGACGTCGCCGTCCACTGACCTGTGGCCGGATCCTGGTGGTGCCGCAACCACTCGAGGCCATTGCGCAGGTGGGCATCGCCCGGCGGAATCCCGCCGCTCTGCAGCGCGAGCGTCGCCAACCCGGTCGCGTAGCCGTCGCTGCCCGTGTCGATGGTCGATCCGTCCTGGCGTTTGTACGATCCGATCGTGGCCGTGGACCATCCTCCATCTGCGATCTGCATCGCGAAGGCCTGATCGACGAGTGCGGCTCGCTGCTCCGCCGTGATCAGGCCGGGCATTTTTCCAGAGGCCCACAGCGCCATCAGTTTGTTCAGCGCAGACTGCTTCTCGAACTCTCGCTGGAAGTAGCCGCGGAGGTTCTTGAGGTTCTCCTGAATCTCGGAACCAGAAGCGTAGCCTTCCGGCGCAGTGCCGACCGCAAGCGCCGCCATCGAGGCGCCGAAGTACGCCGAGTTCGGGGACTCCCACGGCTCGTAGCCGAAGTTGAGCCAGGTCCAGGCGCCGTTCTGCGGGCCGGTCTTCATCTGCAGCGCCCACATGTTCGCCAGCGCCGTCTTCGAGTCCGCGCTCAGATGGCCGGAGTGTTGATCGCGCGTCGTGAGCACCAGCGCGTTCATGACGGATTCGATCGCGCGCGACTCACTCGTTTTCGGAATCCCTCTCGTCTGATCGGGATAGAAGGGCTCCATTTCGCGATAGCCCCTGGCGCGGGTCAGCAGGTTCTCGAAAATCTTCGCCTCGGCGGTCCCTGGTGCACTCTCACCGAGCAGTTCGCGGAGCGCCGGTCGCGCGATCGCGTACGGAAGCGTCGTGTGGCAGGAGATGCAGAACGTCCCGTGGTCCCGGGCCGCGTTGGGCCATGTCGCCCAGAACGCCGCGCGACCGTCGAGATACGCAGCGGCCGCCTGCGGACTCCAGCCGAGCGAGTCTTTCGCGTCGGTGCCACGAAGGGCCACACCGAGCACGCCGCACGTCACCAACACCGCCAAACACGTTGCCAGACGCCTATTCAACTTCATGGCCTTGGAGGATATGAGATCATCGCTGCGCGTTCAAGCGACCATCGTAAACGAGGTTTTCAGTCGGGATCCCCTCTCGCGATGGCAGCTGCGTTTCATTTCAGCGTTCAGGACTCGCGCTGTTGGCGCACGGCACCAGTCGTCCCGTTCGTCGACAAGTTCATGGCTCGTTTCAGCGAAGAGTGCTCCCTGGCTCTTCCATCGAACGAGCGGCCGACTCGACCGCCTACATCGGATCAACGAACCTGGCGCACTCGGCAATGGTCACCGGGCTCGAGTGGAACGTCCGAGTCTCCGAGCCTGCATCACGAGCCGATCCCGGAGCGGATCTACGAGAGTTCGGAGGTCCGGCTCCGAACACACCGACCGTCGATGCGGCAATCAGCGCGCACCGCGCCGTGCGCGCGCAGCCGGTTGCCTTGGCGTATTCGCATCGAACCGCCTCCACGAAGACTGTCAGCGAATGAACGTCGTTGAAAACACGACGGATTCCCGTCGTTATCGCACCCGTGTCGACCAGTTCCGAACGGCGCGCGCAGACTCAGCTCGCTGGCCTGCGCTTTGCGTACGGTTCGACGCCGAGCAATTCCGGCTGAAGCTTGCGCCGCCGGGACTCCTCTCGAGTCCCGCCGCTGCCCACTAATGAACGGAGGGCTGATATGCACCGCTCAACAACCGTCCTTCTGTGCGTCGGTCTGGCGGTCATCGGCCTCGCCACGAAGAGGGCGACCGCTCAGCTCATGCCCAAGACGCAGGTCGCCAGCCTGATCGCGCGGGTTGAAAACGGCGTCGATGAGTTCAGAAATTATCTGGAGAAACGTGGAGAAAACGCGCGCGATGCCAACTCCGCCGCGCAATCGTCTGGCCGCCGTAAGGGCCAGGGCGCCACTGAGAATCAGAAGGCGAAGGCCAGCAACAAGAAAGACGCTTTGGACGACGCGCTCGGTGATTTGAACCGGTCGACGAACCGTTTGCGGAGAAAGTTCGACGCCACCGACAAATGGATCGAAACAAAAGGCCAGGTGGAGAGCGTCGTCGAGGATGGGCGGAAGATCAACCAGGTGGTGGCGCGCGGCAACTATGGCGCCGAGGCGGCAAAACTGTGGGCGGCGCTCCGAACGGGCATCAACGATCTGGCGCGTGCCTATGGCGTGCAGCCGCTGGCGATCTGAGGCGCGACTGCCGCACCTCGCGCTCGCAGCCTCGCGATGGAACACGCCGAGCAGCGACCGTAGTCGCACTTCTGTCAAAGTCGCCTACGAACGTGCCGCGTGAACGTCATACTCCTCGGTCAGGACAGCTGAATGACACCGCGGGAATTCCAGCGCCGTGTGTTGGTTCCACCCCGGTTGATATCAGCGACCTCGCCTGCGTGTCACTCGCGCAGGCCGGCTTTCCGAAGACCTTCCATGATGTGTTCGAGGTCGTCCGGTGCCGCGTTCCATTTCTGCAATTCAACGCGAGCAGAGAAGTTCGGCTTGATTTCGAAGATCCTGGCCAGGGACTCGCTGGCATCGGCTCGGCGCAATTGGCCCTTTGACGCACCGTCGAGCAGATGCGTCCAGTAGAAATGCGGCAGCCCGACCTTCTGCACGTCGGAGATGACCTTCTCGTACGTTTTCTGGTGATAGTGCAGCCGCGCGAAGCTGAAGTAGTACCACGACGGATGTAGCGGATTGAGCTGCTGGGCGCGCCTGGACAGCTCGGTACCGCGCTCGAACTCACCCATGAACGCCAGATAGTGCCCGACATCGGCCAGCGTCTCGGGGTCGTTCGGGTTGAGACTGAGCGCGAGCTGCGCCTCCCTCTCGAACTTCTCGTTCTCGCCGCGAAAGAAATGCACGATCGCCAGCCAGCAACGCGCGTACGCGTTCTGTGGATCGAGTTGCGTCGCCGCAAGCGCGTGCACGAGCGCGCGGCCAATCGGATTCGGTCGCGGGTTCATCTCGAAGCGGTGCTCGCCAAGATACACGTTGGCGAGGAGCGCGTGCGCGTCAGCCGACAGCGGATCGAGCTCCACGGCCCTTTCGAGAAGCCCCCTCGCCTCGGCGTGCATCTCCGCACTGAGCACCCACGTGTAGCGCCGCGCCCGGAGAAGACAGTCGTAGGCGTCCAGCTCGATCGCGCTCTTCTTCAGCGCGCGCTGCAGAGCGACGTCCTGCACCGTGACGCCGAGCGTCGCGGCAATCGTCCGCGTCACCTCGTCCTGCAGCTCGAAAATATCGCCCATCTCGCGGTCGTAGCGGTCGCCCCAGAGCTGAACGCTGGTGGCGCCGTCAATCAATTGCACCGAGATGCGCACGCGCCCGGCCGCGCGCCTGACGCTGCCCTCGACGATGTACCCGGCCTTCAGCCGCTCGCAGATTTCCCGCGGCTGAAGGCCAAGGCCCTTGATCTGCAAGGTCGACGCGCCCGCGATCACCCGCAGGTCACGGAAGCGCGCCAGGTTGGTGATGATGTCCTCCGTCAGCCCGTCGGCGAAATACTCGTCGACCTCCGCACTGAGGTTGGTGAACGGCATCACCGCAAGAACCGGGCGCGCCGGCTCGACGCCGCGGGCGTGCGCCATCGCATCGCTGCCAGCGGCGTCGCCTCCAGGAGCAGGCACGTCGGCGGTGAGGCTCGCGCGGAGGGGCATCACCGACTGGTCTGGCGCATCCGGCCCCGAGCGCTCGTCGCCCGTGGCGGTCACCGCTCCCGTGAACTCGAAGCCGCGCCCCCGAATCGTTCGGATGTAACCCGGGACGTCTCCGCTGTCCCCGAGCGCCCGGCGCGCCGACTTGATGCAGCTGGAGATCGTGGCGTCGGAGACCGCCCTGCCCCGCCACACCCGGTGGACGATTTCCTCGCGCCCGACGATGCGTCCCGCGTTGGCGGCGAAGAACACGATGAGATCGAACACCAGGGGCTCGACGTGTTGTGCGACACCGCTGAGGCGGAGTTCGTACCGGTCGGCGTCGACCTCGAACTGATCAAACCGGTAACGCATCGAGTTTCTCGCCGGCCGACCCTCCGGAGTCGTGGACCATTCCTCCTCCTCGTTCCCCTGGCGAGGTCTGATTCCCCCTCGCAATCTCCAGATGATCCCCCGCGTCTGCCCCGGGTGCCCTCAAGCAACCGGCCGGCCGATCGGCCACATTTGATGCCGCCGGAACCAACCGGCCAGACACGAGAACCCTTCGCCACTGGAGAAGCTCACATGACGCCGATAACAGCGACCGCGACCCCCGATTATTCTGCCATCAAGGCCAAACAGAACGCCGCCTGGTCGTCCGGCGACTATTCCAGGATCGGCGTGACGCTTCAGATCGTCGGAGAGTCGCTGGCCGAAACCATGGACCTCAGACCCGGCGCGTCGGTTCTCGACGTGGCGGCTGGCAACGGCAACGCCACGCTCGCGTTCGCGCGGCGGATGTGCGTAGTGACGTCGACCGACTATGTCGACACGTTACTGGCGCGTGGCCGGGCTCGCGCCGAGGCCGAGGCGCTCGACGTCAGGTATGAAATTGCGGACGCCGAGCAGCTCCACTACGACGACGGCACGTTCGACGGCGTCGTGTCGACTTTCGGCGTGATGTTCGCGCCGAACCAGGACAAGGCGGCAAGCGAGCTGCTCCGCGTCTGCCGCCCGAACGGCAAGATCGGCCTGGCAAACTGGACACCCGCCGGCTTCACCGGCGAAGTGTTCAGGACGCTCGGGAAGCACGTCGCCCCTCCCATCGGACTCAGCTCGCCCGCGCGCTGGGGAACCGAGTCCTGGATCACGCAGGCATTCGGACCGCACGCACGTGCAATTGCCATCGAACACAAGGCATTCGTTTTCCGCTATCCCTCGCCAGAGGCCTTCATCGATGTTTTCCGTGCCTTCTACGGCCCGATTCACAAGGCATTCCTGACGCTCGACACCAACGGCCAGGCCGCTCTGACCGGCGACCTGCTCGACACCATTGCCCGTTTCAACACCGCAACGGATGGCTCGCTGCGGGCCCCCTCGGACTACGCGGAGATCGTCATCGTCAAAGCCTGATCCGCATCTGGCACACGGCAACCGTTTCATCTTCAACCCGGAGTGGGATCATGACCAGCGAATTGAAAGAAACCTTGCTCAAGATCGCGCTGACCGCGTTTGGCGTGGTGTTCGTCCTCATCTCCCCGCTGGGGATGATCTGGCCCTCGGGCTGGGTATGGCACGGCGGACAGGGCCAGTACTACCTGCAGATGATCTGCGGAGTGTACGCCGTGCTCGGCGTCTTCCTCATCGTGGCAGCACGCAACCCGTCGGCGCATCGGAGCCTCATCCTGTTCACGGTCTGGTCGAGCATCGTTCATGCGGGCATCATGGCGTCTCAGGCCATCCATGACGGCCACGAAATTGGCCATCTCGTCGGCGACGTGCCGGCGCTGCTGCTCGTCGTCGCGGCGCTCTGGTATCTGTTGCCGACATCGAGCCAGCAGGAAGCACCTGTGCTTCGCCGGAATCAGGCGGCCAGCTTCGCAGAGTGAGCTGCTCCCTTCGCCCGCGGAAGCGTAGAAGTTGGACGTCAGAAGTTTTAAAGTTAAAGCTGAGAGCCTCCGTTCCAGGAGCGCGATGAGATTGGTCGGAGTCTTTCTCGACCACACTGCGGTGCGTAGGACAGCTCCGGACCGAGTAGACTCTTACCCAACCCGACTTCGGTCCCGACTCGGCAACGCATCCCGTCCAGAGGAGGAGTCGATGCATCGCGTTCGAATGTTCGCAGTCGTGGCGGCGCTCCTCCTGCCTGCCGCTGTCGCCGCGCAAAGCACGGCTCGCCCCGTCGTGATTCGGGCATCGACCGTGCTCGATGGAAAGGGCGGCCTCCTGCGCGACGTCGCGCTCGTCATCCAGGGCACGAAGATCGTCCGGATCGACTCGAATCCGTCCGAAGCGACCTACGATCTGCGCGGTCTGACGGTGATGCCCGGCTGGATCGACACCCACACACACATCGTCACGCATTTCGATCGCGAGACTGGGAAGGTCCATAGCCAGAAAGTCAACGAAACGCCGGCGCAGTCCATGCTCTACGCGGTGGAGAACGCCTACAAGACGCTCATGGCGGGATTCACGACAATCCAGAGCCCGGGCGCCGAGCTGGACAAAGATCTCCGCGACTGGATTGCCGAGGGTCGAATCCCGGGTCCGCGAATTCTCACGTCGCTGCGGGCGGTCACCGATCAGACCGGCAATCCTTCGCAGATTCGCGCGTTCATCCGCAAGGCGATCGCTGACGGTGGCGACTTCGTGAAGATCTTCGCCACGGCCAGCATCCGCGAAGGCGGCGCCCAGACGATGACGGACGAGCAGATCCGCGCGGCGTGCGACGAGGCGAAGGCGCTCGGGAAGCGATCGATCGTGCATGCGCAGGGTCCCGAGGGCGCGAAGGCCGCGGTGCTGGCGGGATGCACCTCGATCGAGCACGGGAACCGGCTGACCGACGAGGTGCTCGATCTGATGGTTCAGCGCGGGACCTATTTCGACTCGAACAATCATCTCCTGCTGCACAACTACATCGAGAACAAAGACAAGTACCTCGGGAGCGGAAACTTCACCGAGGAGGGCTTCGCGTACATGGAGAAAGGCCTTCCGATCGGCAACGAGACGTTCAAGCGGGCGCTGGCCAAAAAAGTAAAGATGATCTTCGGCACCGACGGCGGGGCCGGCGCCCACGGACGCAACTACGAGGAACTCGTCTATCGCGTGCGCGACGGCGGCCAGCCGCCCATGGCGGCCATCGTCAGCGCGACGTCGCTTTCCGCGGAATCGCTGCGGATGCAGGATCAGATTGGATCGATCGCACCCGGCACGGAAGCCGACATCATCGCAACCGTCGGCAGTCCCCTCGACGACATCACAGCAGTCCGCCGGGTGGTCTTCGTCATGAAGGGCGGCCAGGTGTACAAGAACGAGGGAGCCCAGAGAGAGTGATTCCCGACGCTCTCGCGCGACCTATTCAACCTTGACGTATTTCCTCAGGTTGTTCAGACCGACGTCCGCTACATAGATGTTGCCCTGGTCGTCGGCGGCTATGCCCGACGCCGACGTCCCCGTATCCGTCATCTTGCTCAGATCACCCGGATCAGGAATCAAGTACTCGAGCACGCCGGTGATCGCGTTTCCGATCACGATGGCCCGGTCGTTCGCGCGGGTCGTTGGCCCCGTGACCAGTTGGCCGCGAGATGCGTCCTGGTATGTCGCGCCGACATAGATGTTGTCGCGTGTGTCGACGTACACAGAGCTCGGCTGACCGAATTGTTTCCAGGCGGCGACGAACGTGCCGTCCTGGTCGAAGACCTGGATGCGATTGTTCTGACGATCGGCGACGTAGACATACCCCTTCGATCCGCCGACGTAGATATCGTGCGGTTCCCTGAAGTTACCAGGTTCCGGTCCCAGGCGCCCCCACGTCTTCAGGAACTTCCCGTCCGCCGAATACTTCACGACGCGACCGCTGTTGGACTTGTTGGGCGAGTGGCCATCGGCCACGAAGATGTCGCCGTTGGCTGCTACGGCAACTCCGGTCGGCCGATCGAACAGATAAGGACCGCTTCCGCCGACACCTGCCGTTCCGATCGTCATCAACACCTGACCGGTCGAACTCAACTTCAGCACTTGCTGTCCCAACGGGACGCCCATTGGGTTCCTGGCGGGCATGCCGAGGACTGTCTCCTGGTCATTGGTATCGGTCGTCCAGATGTTCCCGTCCTTATCGATGGTGAATCCATGCGGGTGCGCGAAGAGCCCGACGCCGAATCCCTTCAGCAGCTGGCCTGCCGGATTGAATTCGAGAATCGGCGGGTTCGCATTGCCTCGATCGAGACACGTGGCATCGCCGTTGGGTTGATCAGAGAAGCAGCGGTGAAAAACCCAGATGTTGCCGTTCGCCGCCACATGCACCCTGATGACCTCTCCCCACTTGTGTCCATGCGGACCTTTCATGGTCTCGGGAAGCGTCGGCCAATCCGGCACGAGGCGATACGGATTCCGGAGCGTGGACGGCTTGGCGACCGCCGTGTCCCTGCCACTCTGCGCGTGCGCGGCCACGGCAAGAGCGGCACCGACGATGGCACTCAGCGCGAGCGCCGCTCCGCGACCTCTCGATAGCATCCTGGGACTCTCCATCGCAGAGACACGACGGCGATCAGGCTCCGGGAAGCCGATGCTGCGGGACGCCGTGTCGTGACCGGGCGGAGTCTAGCGCGATACCGATGCCAGCGTCTGGCATCGCGACGCCTCGCAGTTTTCAACGCGAAGCCGAGGCCCAATGTGACTTGGCCGTCGGGCAGTCATGCACTACGCTCTCAAGCGCTCGTGGGGATCCGGCGCCTCGGCCTTCCCGCACCACCCTCGAAGGGATATTCCTCGTCGCGGCCGTGAGGTGCCGACCCACGTCGAACGTCAGGAGATGCGCCATGAATCGTCGGTCTTTCTTGCGACAGTCGGGAGCGTTTGCCGGAGTGGGCCTGGCCGGGCTCGCCGGATGCGGGCGACGCGAGAGCGGTCCCGCGGCGGGCGGACTGCCGTTTTACGACGCGGTGGGGCCGATCGCTCCGATACGGGCGCATGTTGACCGTATCTTCCGGACGACAGTGTGCCTGAGGCCATTCCGCGCCGCCGGGCCAAGGACGGACGTCGAACACGTGGGCAACAAGGTGGTCGTGCACAACTTTGGACACGGCGGAAGCGGGTGGTCGCTGTCGTGGGGGGCTGCTGATCTCGCGGTGAACAAGGCTCGCGAGGCTGCGACGCGAAGCCGCGATCTGGCGGTGGTCGGTTGCGGGGCGCTGGGTTTGACCGCGGCGATCACGGCGCAGCGAAGGGGGTTTCGCGTAACGATCTTCGCGAAGGAGCGGCCGCCGGACGTGCGGTCGTCGCGAGCGACCGGCGTCTGGAGTCCGGACTCGCGCATCGCGTTGAGGTCGGCGGCGGCTCCGGAGTTCGGCGCCCTGTGGGAAGCGATGGCGCGGACCTCGTTTGCCATGTATCAGAGCTACCTCGGCCTGCCGGGAACTCCAGTCGAGTGGACGGATTCGTACATCCTCTCCGACATCGCGCAGTCAGGACGCGACGGGGCCGAACAACAAGGGGCGAGCCCGGGATCGGAGAAGCGGCCGGAGGACTCGCCGACTCACGACTTTGCGCACTACGAGTCACGAATTGCGGACATCACGCCGGGCGTGCAGGATTTGTCACCGGGGACGCATCCGTTTCCGACGAAGTATGCGAGCCGGACATCGCGGATGACGTTCAATGTCGCCGATTACTCGCGGCAGCTGATGAACGACTTCCTGATTGCCGGTGGCGTCATCGAGACGAGAGAATTTCAGTCGCCACAAGATGTGGCGTCCGTGCCGCAGAGCGTCATCATCAATTGCCCGGGGTATGGCGGCAGAAAGCTGTGGTCGGATGAGAGCATCGTACCGGTGCGGGGGCAGATCGCCTGGCTGATCCCCCAGGAGGACGTCCACTACGGCCTGCTGTACAAGGACCTGAACGTGGTGGCGCGGCGGGATGGCATCGTCGTCCAGCCGATTCCCGGCGGCGACGATTATGGCTGGAACGATGCCAACGAGGAACCGAACCGGAAGGATGCTGAAGCGGGCGTGCTGCTGCTCAAAGAGCTCTTCGATCGCATGGCGGCCATGCGAGGGTGAGTCCGGCGACCAGGCCCGATTGAACGCCGCACTGATGATCGAACGCGGTCGAAGGGCTGCTCGCCTCGGGCTAGACGCGCGCCATTCCCCCGGAAAATCCTCGGTCGGCGGCTCGACTGCGCAGGAACACGCGCCGCGAAAGTGACCGCGTCACAGTGCGCGATTCCCACCGAGACGCCGATAACTACTGCGTGAAGAAGATGTCCATGGGGAAACGCACGGTGCGAATCGAGCTCGCGCGCTGCAGGCGCAGGCTCGACCGCGAAATGCTGCGCAACTGGCGGACTCCAGGTCGCTATCCTCTTGATGAGGCGGCGACATCGTCAGCCCACGCCTGAAATCTGCACGGACGATGAAACCATCCGCGCCGCGCCGTGTGATGTCGCCCGACTGCCCGTGGGCGAGTGTCCGAACTCGCGGCGTCGCGGCACAATCGGGTTGCCCCCAGGCACACCTCTTCTGTGCGTCATTGGCGACGTCAGTCAGTCGGGAAGAAGATGCTGCGTAGCCTTGCCGCCACGTACCGGCGGCTGTCGCTTGCGCGGAAGCTCACGGTCGCGATGCTGCTCACCAGCACCGTCACGCTGTTGACCGCGTGCGCGGTGCTCGCCGTGTACGACTACTCGGCCTCACGCGCGCGCACGATGCAGGAGCTGACGGTGCTCGCCGACGTGGTCGGTGCTGACGCCACGGCGCCGGTCGCGTTCAACGATCCGAAGGCCTCGGCCGATACGCTGCGCGCACTGGCGGCAGACCCACACATCATCGCTGCCAGGCTGTTCACGAACGACGGTGTGCAGCTGGCAACCTACGTGCGGCACGGCGCGATCGACGGTGGAGAGCGCGCCGGAAGTCCTTTCGCGCCTGGCACGTTCGTCAACAGCGGGACGCTGCGCGTGGTGCGGCCGATCCTGCTGGACGGCCATCCCGTCGGCACGATCGCGCTCGAGTCGGATCTCACTGAGACTCTGGCGCGCCTGGAGCGGTTTGCGAGCATCGTCGCGCTCGTCGCGTTCGCCACATTCGGGATTGCCTTCTGGCTGTCGCGCGCCACCGCGCGCGTGGCCTACGCGCCGATCGGCCACCTCATCGCCGCCACGCGGCTGGTGCGAGAGCGCAACCAGTACGACGTGCGGGCGCTGAAGACCTCCGACGATGAAATCGGTGAGCTGATCGACGACTTCAATCAGATGCTGTCCGAGATCGATCGGCGCGATCGGCAGCTGCTGCTGCAACAGCTCGATCTCGAACACATGGTGGACAGGCGGACCGCGGAGCTCCGTTCCACCAACGCCGAACTGGTCGCGGCACGCGACCGCGCGATGGACGCGAGCCGCGCGAAGAGCGAGTTCCTCGCGAACATGAGCCACGAGATCCGGACTCCCATGAACGGCATCATCGGCATGACCGACCTGCTGCTCGAGAGTCCGATGACTGCCGAGCAGCACGATGGCCTCACCACGGTGAAAGCGTCGGCCGAATCACTGCTCGCGATCCTGAACGACATCCTCGACTTCTCGAAGATCGAATCGCGGAAGCTGGAGCTGGAGCACATCGCGTTCTCGCCGGCTACGACCGTCGCCGACGTACTGAAGCCGCTCGCGGTGCGGGCACACGAGAAGGCGCTCGAGCTCCTCTGCGAGATCGACTCGAACGTGCCCGAGGCGGTCATCGGCGATCCGGTGCGCTTCAAGCAGATCCTGACGAACCTGGTCGGCAACGCGATCAAGTTCACCGACAAGGGACACGTCCTCGTGACGATCCGCGAGACCGCGAGAATTGCGGGGAAAACCGCGCTGCACACGTCCGTTGCCGACACCGGCATCGGCATCGCCGTAGAAAAGCAGCAAGCGATCTTCGAGGCGTTCAGCCAGGCCGACGGATCGACGACACGCCGATTTGGCGGCACCGGCCTCGGCCTGACCATCTCGACGACGCTCGTGGAGATGATGGGCGGAAAACTGTGGGTCGAGAGCGTACCTGGCGGCGGCAGCACGTTCAATTTCAGCGTCGACCTCGAGGTCACCGAACTGCCGGAGCAGACCGCGCCGGCGCGACCATTGCCGGAACTGTCGGTGCTCATCGTGGACGACAACCCGGTGAATCGCCGCATCCTGACCGAGCAGGTCGGCCGATGGGCGCTCAGATCCGTTGCGGTGGCCAGCGGGCACGCTGCGCTCGACGCGCTCGATGCGGCCGCGCGCGAAGGCCACCCCTTCGGTCTGGTCCTCCTCGATGCGAACATGCCCGAGCTCGACGGCTTCGACGTCTCAGCGGAAATCACCAGACGGCCTGACCTGGCGCGGCCGATCGTGATGATGCTCACTTCGTCCGGCAAGTACGCGGATCACGTCCGCTGCCGCGAGCTCGGCATCGCCGCGTACCTCACGAAACCCGTCCACGCGCGCGAATTGGTCACCGCAATCGAGCGCGCGCTCGACGCGCGTCCCGCGCCGGCCGAGCCGATCGCGGCGCAAACCGTCAGCACGTCCGCGGCCACAGGCGCAGCACCGCGGTATGTGCTCCTCGTCGAGGACAACATCGTCAACCAGCGTGTCGCGATTGGTCTGCTCGAGCGGCGCGGCCACAGGGTGACCGCGGTCGGCAACGGGCGCGAGGCGCTCGAACAACTCGAGACTGCCCGTTTCGACATCGTCCTGATGGACCTGCAGATGCCGGTGATGAGCGGCCTCGACGCGACGGTTGCGATTCGCGAGCGGGAGCGCGTAACCGGCAACCACATCCCAATCGTTGCGATGACGGCGCACGCGATGGCCGGCGATCGAGAGCGCTGCCTGGCTGCGGGGATGGATGGCTATCTGTCCAAGCCGGTCGATCCGCAATTGCTGTTCGCGGCGGTCGAGCAGCCGAGCGCGCCGGTTGCAGGCTCGACGCTGACAGCGGCACCAGCGATCTTCGACCTGGACGCGCTGCTCAGCCGCGTCGGCGGCGACCGTCAGCTGATGATCGAGGTCATTCGCTTGTTCCTCGAGGACTGCCCCACTCGTCTCAAGAACATTGCCGTCGCAATGGAGGCGAACGACGGCAGCGCCGTTCGAGCCGCTGCGCATGCGCTGAAAGGGTCGGCGGGCAGCCTCGGCGCCGTGGCCGTCTACGACACGGCGTCCGCGCTCGAACAACTCGCCGCCGAAGGCCGTCTCGACGCGGCGCGCCCGTTTTGGCAGCGCCTGCTGATCGATGTGGACACGTTCGTCGCGCAGATCCGACCGCTCGATCGAGCCATCATCGAGACGGCGTAAATCGAATTCGGGAGAATCGCGGACGTTCGTTCACGATATCGAATCGGTAAGGCAGATTCCGACGGACCAGGACGTCGGCGCTGGCCGCGGTGAACCCGCAGGCACGTGCACGGACTGGCTGGATAGCAGTGACAGTGGGCGTTCGACCAATGCGAACAGGCAGAACGCAGAGACGAGCGTAGCCGCGAACATCGGCAGCAGCAGAATCCAGAACAGCGCGCTCTGCGCCCGCGGCGGATAGATGACCTCGGCCACCATGAAGGCCGCTTTCAACGTCAGACCGTGAATCAGGTAGTACGAGTAGCTCATGTTGCCGAGGGCTCGTACCGGCGCGGATGTCAGGGGCCGCGCGGTGATGCCCGTGCGAGGGCCGAAAGCGTCGAGGCATAGTACGAAGAACGAGACGAACAGCAGCAGCACGCGCCAGGTCTCTCCGACGTGTACCGCGCGAAAAGCGATCATGCCCGCAACCGCAACGGCAAACGCCAGGAGGCCGACGCCTGGGCGCGTCCGCCACGACGTGTGATGCAGGACTTCAAAGAGCAACATCCCTGACAGAAACATCAGCAGCCGGATGTGTTCCATCTGCCACTGAAACGCGACGAACCCGGCCAGAGTCAGCACGGCAAGCAGCCGCATCCGCTGCCGCGGCGGCCAGGCGCGCAGCCGCAAGAGGCCGACCAGACAGGGTACGGCGAGATAGTAGAACACCTCGTAACTGAGCGACCACGCGACAGTGATGATCGGCTGGATCGAAAAGATGCCGGGCAGCAGCAGGACGTTCTGGCCGATGTACACCAGCAGCGGTCGCCAGCCGTCCGGAAGCGTGCGCTGGCCAGGAAACCAGACTGCGAGCACCAGATACAGCGCGAGAACAGCCAGAAACGCCGGATAGATCCGCCGAACCCGCCGGACCGCGTACTCGGCGAACGGCGTAGTCTTCGTGATGAGCATCCGGTAAATCAGGTAGCCGCTCAAGACAAAGAACAGATCGACTCCCGCGTTGCCGACATTGAACGCGCTGAGGGCAACCCTGGACGTGATCGAGCCGGGTGCGATCCACGGACTCGAGAGCATCACGTAATGCACGAGGAAGACCAGCATCACCGCCAGGCCGCGCATCCCTTCCATCGCCTGGATGCTCGATTGGTGGCCGCTGCGGACGCTCAACGTCCTCGCCAATAGCTGTTTGAGTCGTGACATACGGATCTTCACGTGCGCTGGATTGGATGGTGACTGTCGCGCCTGACCACACAGATCTCGGGTACAAAACGAGGCGGTGAAGTGCGGCGCTGTTGAAGCCGGACGCGAGTGACCGAGCGGCGCGTCGACGGAAGACGAGCAGTCGGTGCGTCGCTGCTGGCGAACTCTTTCACCTCGGCGTTCCGCAACCGCCACGCCATGGCAGAGCAAGCAACCACCACGCCACGGCAGAGCAAGAGAGGACATTGACCGCAACCGTGTTTGGCTGAGTAGTTACGCCGAAAGCTGCCGCGCGTCGTGTCGCGGAATCGAGCGCAGAAAGTCTGCTCAGAAGCAGAATTGTCCAGCAAGCAGTGGGACTTTCATGGCCTTTGCCGCACGGTGTCGGCGTTACGCCGGCGGACGGCTGCCTCGGTGAGCGAGCGTGTCTCGGGCATCGACAGTCGTCCGGCTTCCGCCTTCGCCGCATGACGGGCGCGGCGACGGGCAGCCGGACGTCGAAAGAAAGATGTCAGATCGAGAGCGACCGCTCCGATGATCGTTCACGGAGCGGCGGTTGTACCAGCGGGCGCGCCACCGGCGCGTGGATGAAGAACGTCGTGCCGCAGGCCGCGCAGCGGTACTGCGGATCGTCAGTCGCCGCGATGATACCGCGGACGCGCTGTTGTCCACACCAGGGACATGATTCCGGGTGCAGCGACGGACTGCTCGACTCGACGGCGGGCGCGGACGGCTCCGTGTGTCTCAGGATTCTCATCGGCTCCCCTTTGGTTATCCGACGCGCTGCAGTGTGAGGACCCGCTCCGCGGCGCGCTCGGCGCGCTCGCGGGCGATGCGATTGAGCGACTCGACGAGCCGGCACGGAATGAGGCCGGGGAGCAGCCGCGGCGGCACGGCGATCGACAGCTTGTGCCGCACGTCGAGGCCCGCCACGCAGAAATCCCATCGGCCGCCAACCTGCGACGGCTTCACCGCGACATGCCACGCGCCCGGCAGCGAGAGCTCGCTGAACGACGCCCGCACAGCCTGCTCGACCGCCGCGACGAGTTCACGATCGTCGATACCCTCGACGCTCACCGAGAATCGGTTGCTCACGTATGTGCCTCCTCGCGAATGGACTGCTCCGCGGCCTGCGCCGCGTTCATCTGCGCACGCAGCGCGCGCCGGATCGCCTGCAGCACGGGTTCGACCAGGTTCGGTGAACTCACCAGCTCCACGAGCGGCACCGCGGTTCCGCGCCGCCCACCCGGCAGCCGATCGCGGAGGGTCGCGATGTCGCGCGCCGACGCGACAATGAGCTCGGGACGCAACGCACCGAAGAGCTCGAGCGCGGGACCCGCGCCCGCGCACGGCACGACAGCGAACTTGCGCTCGAGCAGGAACGCCTCCCAGACCCGCAGATGCTCGGGTTCGCGCGTTACCAGAAACACGAGCGGCCAGTAGCCGGAGGGATCGCCCGGACGCCGTCCGCCCCGTGGATGCGCGCGCCGGTCACCGCCACGCCGCCGTTCTGGTCTGTCCATCGGTCCTATGCCCTTTCGTTGCGTGCCAACGAATGCCGAGCCGAACTGCGCGAGCGGCGTCCCGCCTTGTCGCGGTACATCCGCTCGTCGCCGGCGAAGCGCCCGCAGAGATCGTTCTCCCGCACTGTCGACCCGAGAACGTTGCCGACGACGCGAAGCGCACGATCGCCTGCTTCGTGGCCGTAGGTGTCGTTGATCTCCTTCAGTCGATCGAGGTCGAGGACGATGAGG